>NZ_JBQGAV010000002.1:0-525153 GCF_056543005.1 Ruegeria sp. A5 | reverse complement strand
AAAAACGGGATGAAGGAATGACGGCAGCCTATTGAGGCTGTATCCTGCAAGCGCCCAAACGGCGACTTCTTCAACACTATCCGGACAAAGCAGACATTGGAAGATTGCTCTCGCGACCCACAAGTCAACTATTGTCGGAGTTCATCTTGCGATAGTCAGAGGGCGTCAGTCCCGTCACCTTCCTAAATGCGCGGCTGAAATTATTTGCGGTTTCATATCCTAGCATGGAGGAGATACTGGAGACTGTCTCGCGCGTATCTGTGAGGAGTTCCTCGGCCCTTGCTACCCTGACATCGTTGACGATTTCGCGAAAACGAACCCCTTCGGTTGCTAACTTCCGTTGTAGTGTGCGAACGCCAAGATCGAGCGAACGCGCGGTGGCATCAATCGACATTTCCTCCCGATGAAGTTGTTGCCAAACCACTTCCTCGACTTGTCCTCTAAGTGTTTGAGGTGGGCCGCCCAATCGTTCGCGAGAAATATCTCCGACGGTTGTCGAGCCGCCGGTAAGTTTTTTGGGCGTGGTTTCGGCTCGCAAAGCCGATGCATCAAAATCAACCCCAAGCCGGGAGGCGTTCCAGATTACAGGACAAGCGTAGGTGTCTTCTGCCTCGACAAATCCAGGAACCTTCGGGAAGTCCAAGAGCACGGCAGATGGCTTCCAGTCGCTTCCTAAATACGCGCGGAATATGCTCAAAAAAACCCCAACGGCCGAGAAGCCGATGTCCGGATACGCGAAATGCGAGCGAAGTCCAAAACGATAACAGTAGCGCGCGCTTGTGCCCGAAGTTTCAAGCCACGCGCGATCCGTAGACGAATGAAATGGCATGACGGCAGAAGCTCGTATTAGCGCTGCCCCCAGCGTTGGAGCAGAAAGAACGTAACTCCCCCAGGCGCCGTAGTCAGCGACAGTGAGATACGGTGACCACAACAATCCGATGTTTTGTTGTCCCGTGGATCGTGCGGCTTCGTGCACAAAGGTCGCCAAGGCATGCTCCGAGATGTAACCGCCTCTTTCCTCAATGAAGTGAACAGGAAGATCGGCAGAGTCAAAAGCACGCAACAAGCGTCTTTCCCCAGCGGCCTCAAGCACAAACTGGGGCATCGCGCCCAAGGCCTTAGCCGAAATCATCGGTGGTAGGTTCAATCCGTCAACCCGCTTGTTCGCCCGCGTGTCGTGAAATGATACGCATCGGCTGAACGGATGTGCAAGCTTTCCCTAAACAGCAGGGAGCATTGCAATATGAAAATACTTCGGCCATTACACGGCGGTTTTTCGATGCATTTTTTGGGAATGGTGCTCGGCGCAGGTATTTCTGCTTCACCAGTTTTCTCCCAGTCCTTCAACGACACGGGCGACATCCTTGCACGATCAGCCGAGGTCGAGGACATCGAGTACAAGATTATGGTGCAGCGTGCCACCCAGACGGCCATCTGGGGAATGCCTGCCGCCGGTATGATCGATTTCCTCAAGGGCATTCGCCGCGACCTCGGTGGCGACTACAATGACATCATTTATCTCAACAAGCCGTTCGACTCCAAACATGGGTTTCTTACGGCCAACGATGTTACGGCCTATGCTTGGGCTTCAATGACCTCCGAACCCGGTCCCCTTGTCATTGAAGTGCCCGCTGCCACCGACAAGGTGAACTACTTCGGTACAATCGTGAATGCTTGGGATGTTCCTATTGTGGACGTAGGTCCCGATGGTTTCGATGAAGGTGCCGGCGGCAAGTACCTCATGCTACCCCCAGGCTACGAAGGGGAAATGTCGCTGGAGGAATTAACTGAAGCGGGATACCTTCCCTTTGAAACAGATACCTACGAATATGGTTTTTCGTTCCGGCCAAAACTGACGAATGGCGGAACGGACACCGATGCGGCCGAGTACGCTCAGACGATCAAAGTGTACTACCTGTCTGAGGCTGACAATCCACCACCCAACAACTATCTCGAAGCGTCAGAAGTGCCGTACGACTCGCTTCCATACTACAACGAGACCTTCTTTCAGGACTTGAATGATTACGTTCAAAACAACCCCGTCAGACAACAAGACAAGGTCATGGTAAATTTCCTGAAGGATCTCGGGATCGAAAAGGGAAAACCTTTCGAACCATCGGAAATTCAGTTGAAAGCAATGAATGAGGGTTTGTTGTTGGCGTATGCCTCTATGCAGAACTACTTTGTTACGCCCGGCAAAGCCATGATACCGCTCTGGGTCGACGATAGCGGCGAGATGAAAAGCCAGTGGCTGATATGGGACTTTGCCGAAGGTCAACCCGAGGCAGGCTTCCCGTATGAGACTGAGACAGAGGTACTTGTGGATGCGCGTGCGGGCGGCAGCTACTTCTGGATCACGTACCTGCCGAAACAACTCGGTGGCGGTACCTTTTATCTGACGGGCCTTCGCGACAGCGACGGCGACATGTACGACCACAATCAGACTTACAGACTTAACGTGCCAGCAGACACACCTGCCGACGATTTCTGGTCCGTGATTGTTTATTCGATGGAGACCAAGAGCTTCATCCGGAACGTTGATCCAGTGGGTCTGTCCGAGCGCGACACAGACTCTATGCAAGCCGATGAAGACGGTTCTTACGACATCTTTTTTGGACCGGAGGCACCGGAAGGCAAGGAAAGCAACTGGATACCAACCACAGAGCCGTACTTCCTTTTGTTCCGTCTATATGGGCCGCAAGACGGATGGTTGGAAAGTGGCTGGATGCTGGGCGATCTAGAAAAAGTAAACTGATCAAAACAAACAAAAATTCCCAATGGAGTGAACAATGAAAACAAAGTCGTTAGCCGTGCTGACCGCCCTGGTACTCGCATCGCAATCTCCAGCCCAAGAGTACAAGGCTGAAGTTCCGGATAGCATAATCGTACCGGATCAGGTGGAGACACGATTTGGAACGTTGGAATATTTTGACGGCTTGCCGACGCCGGATACAGCTAAGCTGTCGTATAACGCATTAAATTTCATGCGTGGCATGCAGGTATTCATGGATGGAATGCCTGCAGCCTCAACATATGCAATGTGTCACGGGCTCGAAGAGGGCGCTGGCGTTGATCCGATGAAGATCGGGATCTTTGAAGACCTGTATAACGCCCGTTCGCTTCTTCTCACGCCGAACACCACGACAATCTACATTCTTAACTGTACGGACCTGTCCGAAGGGCCAGTGGTTTACGACGTGCCGCCGGGCATGCTGGGGTTCGTGAACGATGCCTATATGCGTTATGTCACTGACATCGGGAACGCTGGGCCTGACGCTGGCGAGGGTGGGAAGTTCTTGATCGTTCCGCCCGACTATGAAGGTGAGTTGCCGGACGACGGTTACTATATTGTGAAGCCGCCAAGCTATCGGAACTGGTTTCTGTTGCGTGCGTTTTATGGGGAAGACGGCGTTGGAGCCGCAGTGGATCGTGTGAAGGAAACTCTTCGTGTTTACCGGTGGGAAGACCGCGACGCGCCGCCCGATCAGGAATTTGTGAACCTGACTGATCTTCAGTTCAACACGATACACGCCAATGACTTTTCCTTCTTTGAAGAGATGAAGGCCGTTGTAGACAACGAAGCGGAAGGAGCACTTCCCGATGAATTGATGGGAGCAATGTTCTCGCTGGGTATCCGAAAAGGTGAACCATTTGAACCCGATGACGAACTGAGGCTGCTGCTCACAGAGGCAGTCGCATTGGGCACGGCGGCGGCTAAGTCGTTGAATTTTGCTCCTCGCTCGCGTGCGCCATTCTACTATGACGAAGGGTATTGGAAGACGGCGTTCGTCGGTGGCAATCATGAGTTCCAGGCGGGGGACGTGAAAATCCTCGATGCGCGGACCCTGTTCCACTACTACGCGACTGGCATTACGCCTGCCATGGTTGCACAAAAGGTTGGTGTCGGGTCGCAATATGCGCTGGCAAACCGGGACAGTGACGGGAACTACTTCGATGGGAGCAACACCTATTCCGTCACCATCCCGCCAAATCCGCCCGCGCAGGATTACTGGTCTTTCGTCGTTTACGACACCCAAACCCGTTCACTGCTCGAAACTGATCAGAAACTCGCAGGGGTCGACAGCAACCAAGCTACATTGGAAGCGAATGAAGACGGAAGTTACACTGTCTGGTTCGCGCCTGAAGCGCCTGAAGGCAAAGAGGGCAACTGGATACAGACGATGCCGGGCAAATCTTGGTCGACCGTACTGCGATTGTATGGCCCTCTCGAGCCTTGGTTCGACGGATCGTGGCGCCCGGGCGAGATCGAACTTATGGAGTGATAGACTGTCAATTTAGCGCCCTAACAGTTCGCTATCGAGAACGAGATGTCGTGCCATGTGAGTGCGCATCCCGAACAACGCGACAACAACCAGGGGAGGGCGGCAACTACCTCGTAGTGCCGCCCTTCTGTTTGTCTGCTATCGCGCTAAATTGTAGCGTGTCATCGACATTGTGGTTGCATCGATCATGCTCATGAATCGTTCAGCAGCGGGTGCTGATGCAAAGCTATCCATGGACGCTTGGGCGTCTTCGGCACTTTCCCAGTTAACTACCACTGCCCATTTGCCATCTGTGAATGCAGCTTGGCGCGAGACAAAGCCTGGTTGTTTGCTGACATGCTCATCTTCGATGACTTTATCAACAGGTTCGAACTCTTGCGGTGTAACGCCTTCAGCAAGGTCCATCGTCACAATTTCAATGACGCCGACGTCTTGTGCCATTGCGTTACCTCCTACGAGCATTATCAGGGTGATCAAGAACGCTTTCATGATGGCACCCGATCAAAACTTTCCATTGTCGTGGGCCATCTCGGACGGGATGTCCGCGATTACGTCCCAATGCTCAACGATCTTGCCGTCTTCGACGCGGAACAGGTCATAGAAGGCAGTCGGCTTGTCGGCAAACGTGCCCTCGGAGGCGGTGAAGACAAAGTTGCCCTCGGCCACAACAATGTGGACGTCCGTGTAGATCATCTGGATGCCTTGCTCGGCCATGCCTGCAAGAGCCGCACCCAAACCGTCCAGACCGTCAGCAATGTTGCTGTTGTGCTGTATGTAGGTCTCCGTCGACAGAAATTCGGTTATCCGGTCAACGTCGCCATCCTTCAGGATGGTGTGCACAAAGTCTGTGACCAGCGCCTTGTTCTCAGCGGTCTTATCCAGATCGGTTATCTCAGTTGGACCATCGGTCTGAGTATGACCCGACGGGTTCGGCGGTGTGATTGGTGTCAGGTTGTCCCAGTGTTCTGCAACCTTTCCGTCCTCGACGCGGAAGACATCAAAGCCAACCAAGGTGTCTGCACCAAACGCCTGGGCGTTGTTGTAGGTGGTATGCAGGACGACGATATCGCCCTCCGTGATGACCCGGTGGATGTCCACCTCGATCCCGCTTTCCTTAAGACCGGGGATAAACCCCAGGATTGGAGCGGCACCTGTGGGTACAGCAGGGTTGTGCTGAATGTAGTCATTTGCCAGCAGTTGTTCGGCTGCGGTTGCGTCGAAGTTGACGAAAATGGCGGCTACAGCCTCCAATACGAGCTCTTTAGGTGTCATTGTTGTTGTCCTCTCTTGGTTTGATTTGACGATATTCACGCGGCGCAGGCTTGCGCCGAGTTGATCGTGAATTCAGTGCCCCACGGGTCGACCTTGCGGCCGGGCGTGAGAGTTTTGGGGTCTGCCAACAGCTCAACACTTGTGAGACCAGTGGCCCCAGCAGAGCGCGAGCCTGCTCCCTTGGATTGCCAAGCGTTTGTAGCTAGGTGGTGATGGTAGCCACCGGACCCGAACCAGCGGGCTGAGGGCAGCTCAAAGGTCTGAACCATACTCAGTTCGTCAGTAACGAATTTCGCTGCTTTGCTGACATCACCGACACGTAAATGAACGTGTCCGATGACTGTGCCTTGTGGTGCGCCTTGCCACTGTGTGGCATCTTCTGTGAGTGATTTCAGATCGAGCGGGTGCGTTGTCATGTGGACGGTATCGCCCTCGCGTTTCCACATTTTGCGAGGCAGGTCACGATAGATTTCGATGCCGTTTCCTTCGGGATCGTTCAGATAAAGCGCCTCGCTGACACCGTGGTGGGATGCCCCGTCCAGGCGAACACCGCGCTCATCCGCGTAGATCAGCCATGCGCCGAGGTCTTGTTTGGAAGGCAACAGAAATGCCGTGTGAAACAGCCCCGCCTCTTTAGGAAAGGGTTTGGCGTTTCGGTCCTGGCGCAGCTCGATCAGCGTTCCAGCCTCGGTGCCGAGGTAGGCGCTTTCACCGTCGCGTTCGATCAGGCCGAGGCCAATCACGTCTTCATAGAAGGTGGCGGTCTTATCCAGATCGCGCACCGTCAGGGCGACCTGACCTATTGAGATGGGGGCGTCTGACGCTGCCATGTTCTTTTCTCCTGCGATTAAGCTTGAGAGGAACTTAGCGATGGTCTTTTCTCCATAAAATGGCGATAAGAGCGAGTGTGTATCGCGCAAATGGAGACAATTCTATGGACCGGATCGACGGGATGCAGAGCTTCGTGGCTGTTGTGGAATCCGGTTCTTTTGCCGCCGCCGGACAACGGCTTGGCATTTCAAACAAGCTGGTCAGCAAGCGTGTCGCACAGCTCGAAAACATGGTTGGGCTGAATCTTCTCCATCGCACCACCAGGTCTATGTCGCTGACCCACGAGGGGGAGCGATATCTGGAAGGAGCGCGACGAGTGCTGGCTGAGATGGAGCAGTTGGAGACTGAGTTTGACGCTTCAGAGGGCTTGAAGGGCATCGTTCGTGTGGCCGCGCCCCTTACCTATGGCGACACGGCGGTGGCTAAAGCAGCAAGCCGCTTCGTAGAGCAACACCCGAACGTCACGGTCGAATTGGACTTGTCGGATCATTATGCCGATCTGGCCAAGGGCGGTTTCGATATCGCAATACGGATCGGCGCGCTCAGTGACTCCAGTTTGGTCGTTCGCAAGCTTGGTGAAACGCATATGAAAGTCGTCGCGACCCCTTCCTACCTTGAAGAACATGGCGCACCTTCACATCCTGCGGAACTCTCGGACCACATTTGCATTCGAGATGCGAACAACCCGGATCCAAACCGCTGGCCCTTCCAGATCGAAGGGCAAACCGTGCAGGTGCCTGTCTCTGGCCCATTTCTCGCAAACAGTCCTCCCGCCTGCCTCGTTCCGACGCGCGCAGGGAGCGGCATCTTCATATGCCCAGATGTGTTTTTGGGGGACGACCTTGAAACCGGACGTCTTGTGCAACTCTTTCCGGAGTTCCATTCCCGCACTTTGCCGATCCAAAGCGTGCAGTTGCCTTCGGCCTTTCGAAAGCCGCGTGTTAAGTCCTTTGTCGAGTTTATGCGTGAAGAGATTCGAGCGTAGGAAGTCCAAAGCAGTCACTCGCGCTATGCGCAGCATTTGGTAGGTATGGGCTCAGAACAGCCGTTCGCTGCGTTCTGTATGGATGACCGTTTTGCGGGACAGTAAGGATTTTGAGTGTGGCAAAATGTAAAAAGACTCTACTGCGGGGATTCAGTTTTCTTGGTTTCAAATTTCTGAGGTTTCGCTAACTTCGCGTGGAGTGGCGTTAATCTATGTTCACCAACTATACCAGTCACCTATTGCGGTAACCCTGCTTTTAACCAACCTTCACGCCAATTGTTCGCACAAGATGGAACAGTGAATATTGGTAATTGAGTCTGCGCCGAGGTTACGGTCAGCCCTGGGCGCAACGCCTGAAGATCTGCAACCGCTTCGCGAGCCGCATCACCATCGGTGAGGTGGCCCAGAGCAGCGATCAGCATGAGATGACTCATTACGAAGTTTGAACGCACAGATAAGGCATTTCGGCAAGCCTTAACGGATTCTTCATAGCGCCCAAGATGGAATAGTGCACTTGCTTGAGCGAGATAGGCAGCATGGCGCAATGGATCGTGCGGGCTGAAGTCCACAGATTGAGTTGCGTGGCTGAGTGCCTCCTCGGGGCGATTCAGCAGAAACAGGTTGATGGACGCCAGCATGTGAACCGTTGCGGCGTTTGGGTTCTGCACGAGAGCTTGTTTAAACGCAACACGCGCGCGTGGTAAATCCCGCGCCAGCATTGAGATTGAATGCGCAGCATACGCCAGTGCGATCCCGTCTGCACGATCGCTAAGTAGCACCCGTTCGGCTGCTTTTACGGCCTCCTTCGGCCCTTCGCCAATAGGCTCAAGCCCTTGGACCATGCGTTGAATATGCAACCAAGCCAACAAACCTGATGCGGACGCATATTCCGGGTCGCGACCCAGTGCGAGAGTCGTCAGCCGTATGGCCTCTCGATTGTCTTCATCCGTCAATAGATGGAAGTGCGATTGCGCTCGCAGGTAAAGTTCATAGGCTTCCAAATTATCCGTGGGTTTCGCGCGCGCGCGGTTTGTTTCGGCGTGCCGTAGCGATGGCTCAATCGCTGTAACGACTTCCAGCGTGACTTTGTCTTGAAGGTCGAAAATATCATCAAGTACGCCGTCAAAGCGTTCTGCCCAGAGATGACTGCCGTTTTCCGCATCAATCAACTGCCCAGTAATGCGGACGCGTTGACCTGCTCGTCTGACCGAGCCCTCGAGAACATAGCGCACTCCAAGTATGCGACCAACTTCGCGAATATCCGTGCTTTTGCCTTTAAAAGAGAAGGACGAATTTCGGGCCACGACCATCAACCAGCGGAAACGAGACAACTCTGTGATGATGTCTTCTGTGATTCCGTCCGCAAAGAATTCCTGTTCGGGATCATCAGACATATTGTCGAATGGAAGCACTGCAATCCCAGGTCTAGCATCCGTTTTTTGCGATAGGTTGGCTGAAGTGCCTTTAGGCCAGCACCAAACACCAATGCGGCGCGTGATGTTTTTGAGTTCCGTCTGCTCACCGCCGTCGAACTTGGATGCGTCGCCTCGGTCAAGACTGTTGTGAGATGTATCCGACAACAATACCTGATCTGGCTCGGCCATTGCTTCGAGACGAGCGGCGATATTTATTCCATCACCAAAAATGTCGTCGCCTTCGGTGACAACCTCGCCGGTATGAATGCCAATTCGAAGCTTGATACTGTCTGGTTTCTGAGCAGACTGTATTGCAATAGCGCAATCTGCAGCGTCTGTTGTGGACTTAAACTCGGCGATCCAACCATCGCCCAAGCTTTTGATCATTGTCCCGCCATGGGCTTTCAGAAGCAATTGGAGCGTATCTTCACGAAATGATCGGAGCGCACTAATCGTACCTTCCCGGTCATAATCCATCAGTGCTGAGTAGCCGACAATGTCCGCCGCAAGCACCGTCGTAAGACGTCTGTCCATTCGTTCCCCCTGTTTTAAGGAACTTAACGCGACACTCGACTTCTGTCAGCCCGACAAGGTCGCCTTTTAACGTCACCTTTTGGGCTCAGCGCAGACATTCGCTGCAGTTAGCCCTAACGGCAGCTTCGCGCTTCATCGCAGACGTTCGAGGTCGAAGATTTGATATACAACCCCAGGTCGCTGGAAAGCGCCCTCGCGTGGTGTCAGAACCGCATGCGATCTTCCCTTCTTGGTCGTTCGGGTCGATAGTTGCCTTGGCGGCGGCCTGTGTAAGGATCTGTATCGAGATATGTCCCTTGGCTTCGACGCATGTATTCAGCGAACTGGGTCAGAGCATCCACCTGATCATCTTTGAGAGCGTCGGGAAACGCCAGCAGTTCCCTGCGGAACTCATCAAACCAGGGCTTGTCGGTGGGGATGACTAACTTGCCAGATTTAATCCAGTCGGTCTGTGGGATGAAGCGGTCCAGCTTGCTAGTGACAACGTTGACGGGCATGTAGACACCTGCTGCAGTGCGCTTCAATTCATCCAGAAGGTGGATACCCATCGCCGAGGACTCGATCAGCACCCGGTCCACACGCCACTGTTTGCGCAATCGAAGAACAGCGTTCCGCACCTGCGTATAGTTCGTTCGAGCACGAAAGACGTCGAGTAGATACCATCTCTCTTCATACGCATGCCAACCAAAGGTCAGCCCCACTGTAAAGTCAGAACGCGGACCATCCTTCGCCGCTGTATCCCAGCTCTGGACCCGCCGGACGAACACGCTTTCGTCCGGCAAGGTTTCCACCAGATGCAAATCGGACATTGAGAGAAATTCGTTTTCTCCATCCGTGGGGTTCTGTTGATACTGTGCCTGGAAGGCAAAATTGCCTATGTCGGCCTTGATCCGATCAAGAACTTCCTGCGGTTCCCGCTCTGGGTTCAACAAGTCTCCTGGCCGGCGCTTCAGCACCCGGTTGTTGTAGAGCGGGATCTCTTCCGGGATCTCCGCGATCGACGGCAGGCACAGATGGTCAAATGTGTCCTTTTCCAAGAGGTAGGCCGAGAAGTCATCCGGGTGCAGTCGCTGCTGGATCGAGACAATGCGATCGGTGCGCTTGTCGTTCAGCCGCGAGAACAGGGTCTGGTCGAAGAAGTCACGCAACTCCTGCCGGTACGTATCGTGACGCATTTCAGAGGGTTTACCCAGGTCGTCGATGACAATGAGGTTTGCACCGAAGCCGGTGATACCACCGCCAAGAGAGACCGATTTGCGCCCGCCGCTTTTAGTGGTTTTCATATGTTCGAACCGGTTGTGTTTGGGATCAACCTTCATCTTCGGAAACAGGCGCTGATAAAACGGACTGGTCACCAGCCGTCGAAACTGTTCGGCATGTTCGCGCGCCAGATCTTTGCCGTAACTGACAACAACCACTTTCTTTGTCGGATCGCGTCCAAGCTCAAAGGCTGGCAACAAAACAGATCCACAGATCGATTTCAGATGGCGAGGGGCAATCGAGATCATCAACCGTTGGGACTCACCAGAGGCCACGCGCTGAAGGGCATAACACATAGCCTCCAGGTAAGGGGCCCGGGCAAGCCTCTCACCCGGACACAAGATACCAAAACTGCCTGCAAGGAATGCGTAGAGGTTTTCACGCATCGCAGCCTCTGCCAGCCTTTTGCGATCATCAGAATTCAGGGCATTCATCGTCGATGCCTCCCTGAATGCTTGCAAAGAGTTGATCCGGATCGCTGCCAAACATGTCCGCCAGCACTTCTAGGGCGGCCAGGTCTGAACCGGGGTCGGCCGCAGTTACACCTTCGCCACCCGCCAACTCTGCGGCGCGCGCCTCCTGAACCGCAGGCAACAGTTTGAGCACCCGGTCAATCGAACGCATCTCGCCTTTAACTGCCCCATTCACCAGCTGGCGCAGGATTGCCTCCAGCATCGTGACCTCGCGGCGTGATCCATTCTCGGTGATTGAGATTTTCCGAAAGAAGACCTCCTCAAGCATCGACCCGACATTCTTCGAGGCTTTCGGCCGCCCTTTCGGATTGCCGGATCGGCCTTTCTTGAATTGGGTCGCTTTGGGCGGTTTGCCGTAGCCTACCTCGTAGTCTTTAGCGTCGTCAGACATCACCCACCTCCTGTTCTGAAGTGGTGTCGTTGGCCGCGGAACGCGCATCGAATGTCTGGCCTGTCACCGAATGCACGGCGCTCTCACCGGTCATCTTCTGCCAACGGCGGATGGCGACATCGACATAGGCCGGATCGAGCTCAATCAAGCGCGCCTGGCGTCCTGTTTTCTCTGACGCCAGCAAGGTCGCGCCAGAACCGCCAAAGGAGTCCAGCACAACATCACCGCGGTGGCTCACATCCATGATGGCATCTGCAACCAGGGCTGTCGGCTTCACCGTGGGATGATCAGCGAGATCCGCTTCACGCCCTGCCCCAAAGCTGTTCACTCCGGCATAATCCCAGACATTGGTGCGGTTGCGCCCGTGTTTGCCCAGCTCGACATTGTTGATATGCGCAGCACCGGGCTTCTTAAAGATTGCGACCAACTCGTGCTTGGAGCGGTAAAGGCTGCCCATGCCTCCGTTTGTCTTGTTCCAGACGCAGAGATTGATGAGGTCCAATCCACCTGCCTTGCCCGCCGCGGTGCTGTCAGACGAATTCGAACCAGTCTCAGTTTGCCGCGGGAACCGTGAACCTATCCGGAACAAAGTTGACGCCACTCGGCAAGAGCGGCGCTGCGTGTCAACTTGAAGGTGTCTCGGCTGGTGAGCGATCGTTCCTGATTGAAGTGATTGTAGACGGAGGAATGAACGGAGGCGAATTTCTGTAAACTTCGCATGCGCCTGAAACGTTGCATCGCGCGTTCGCGTCGTCGGAAAGGCAGGTGCGAGTTCTCGACGCGGTTGTTGAGCCACCTGCCCGTCCTTTGTTTTTCGAGCGCACCCAGTTCTCTGAGCGCGGCTCTGTATGAGGCAAAGCGATCCGTGACGACGGTTTCCGCTTTGCCGTGTCGCTTCATTAACTTCTTGAGGAATTTCAGTGCTGCAGCTTTGTTTCGGCGTTTGGTGACAACGGCTTCCAGCACCTCGCCTTCGTGATCAACAGCCCGCCAAAGACAATGCCGCTTGCCATTTACCTTCACGAAAACTTCGTCCACGTGCCACTTCCATTTGGAGAACGCGCGCAGTTGCTGAACACGCTTCCGTCTGATCTCAGCAGCAAACATCGGCCCGAACCTGTTCCACCAATATCGGACAGTTTCGTGGCTCACGTCGATGCCTCGCTCGTGCAACAGATCTTCGACATTCCGAAGCGAGAGCGGGAAACGGACGTACAGCATCACCGCAAGGCGGATGATCTCTGGGCTGGTTTTAAAGTACTTGAAAGAGGCAGGCTTGGTCATGGACAAAAGCTACGCAACCGCCCTGCCCCGCTCAAGCAATGTTAATCTGACAAGACCCTTGAAAGAGGCCAGATTGGTCATGGGCAAAAGCTACGCAACAACCCTAACTCGCTCAACCAAAGTTCTTCTGACAAGACCTTTTCAGTTTCATTGACTCCGATTTTTGGGATCAACGAAAGAGCGCACGCTAAAGAACTGACAGACAGTTTTTCCCCGCAAATCTCGAACTCCGTAGACAAGCAGTCCGATGCTGGCGTTCACGACTTGGCCTTTTGCTTGGTCGGCTGACCACATGTGGGACAGTGATCGACCTGTGATATTGTTTCGGCATGCACGCGGTTTCGGATATGATCGGCAGCGCGGCGCGAGAGACCCAATTGCTTGCGAACTGCGTCAATCTCTTTCTCATCGGCCTCGCAGATATCGCCGTCTTCCAAGGCCTTTCGAAATTCACGTTCCAGGCTGGCCCGTCGGCGGTGCAACTGGTCGTTCAGGCCGCTGGCAATGATCCCTGCAGGCAACGCAGCCATACCGATGCCAATCACGGTGATCGCAGCGCCGAAGATCTTACCGGCAACTGTCACGGGCGTCACGTCGCCATAACCAACGGTCGTCAGCGTTGCCATCGCCCACCACATCGCTGCGGGGATCGAACCGAAGGCATCCGGTTGCGCTTCGTGCTCGGCCAGCCAAGCACCACTGGCCGCAAAAATCAGCATCACCATCAGGATGAAGAAACCTGCAAAAAAGGCGCCAGCCTCTTCCTCAAACACAGCAAGCAGCATGCCGAGCGCGGGGGAATACCGCGTGAGTTTAAGCAGTCGCAACATGCGGAAGGTACGCAGCAGACGCAGGTCAACCGGGAAGATCAAGTAGAGCAGCGCAGGTAAAATCGCTAGTAAATCGATGATGGCGATCGGGGAGACGGCCCATGCAGCGCGCGTTTTGTAACTTGGATTTTCAGTGGCGACCCACAGCCTTGCCGCGTATTCGACCACGAAGACAAACAGAGAAAGACCCTCAAAGAGGTTCAGAGCCAGGCCCCAACGGAAATATATGGAGTCAACCGTTTCCAGGATAACGGCGGCCACGTTCAGCGTGATTAGGGCAATTAGAGCTATTTCAAGCAACCAGGGACCGGTGGCCGCCCGGTCCGGGCGCTCGAGCCACCAATAGACTTTTCTTTTTAGATAGCCTGAACTTGTAAGTGCCTCACTCATGTCGAAACTGCGTCCAGGCGCGCGTCAGGGGGATCGCGATTTGCGATAGCAAAGCTGTCCCCCAGATCAGATTGCCTAACAAAGAGGGGACATGTGGGACGACAAAGAAACAGATGATTGCCAGCACTATCCCGAATACACGCACGTCCCATCGCCCGAAATCCGACGCCAAACGATGTTCTATGACGTTTTGAAGCACCCAAAGCATGGCAATGTAACCGGCAAGACCGAAACAGCCTATGGCGGCATATTCGGTTGGATATGGCTCCCAAAATCCGACTTTGACCTCGGCAGCAAGAGCCACGCCGACCATGACGCCGCAAAGCATCAAAATCAGGTGCGCAAGCCACCAGATGACCAACGTCGACACCTTTTTGTCTTTTGGTTTGGCATTGCCGACAAAGTCGAAATAGATCCAACACATCACGAACATCGAAACGCCACCGATGACGAAGTTGACGAGTACGTCCGGTGATACTTTGTAAATTCCTTTTTCGGACAGGGTGACGACCAGTTTGAAGAACCCTTCGCCTAATACGATCAACGTTAAAAGAGCAAACCGTTCAGCCATATGGCCAAGACGCGGGACAAACCTCTCGAAACGCAGGACTGTGACACCGGGGATCATATACATTGCCTGCGTGGCCACCATTGCGACGGCAAACACCCAGTAAGCAAGAGGAGCAGGCAAAAAGGCTGCAATCGCAAAGATCACCGCAAAGACCGAGAAATTGCGGATCTGGGCCGTCGACATCGACTCGCCTGATGAATTGGCCCGCCGGGCTCGATAGTACAGCGCCGCGATCATGGCCCTGTTCGCAGCAAATCCTAACGCGAAGAAAACCCAACCCTTTCCGTCAATAGCCGGGATCGCCGCTGCCATGAACATCACCGTGCAGATCATCACGGCCATAATCAGCCGATGCCAAAAGTCGGTACTGACGTAGATCGAGTTGAATATGCTGAGTTCGCCCCAAGCGTACCAGAGCGTTATGAAGACTCCGGCGAACACAAGAAACCCATGCAGATCGAGATGATGCGACAGGTAATTGCCCAATAGAAAGATCGTCACGACGTGGATCAGGTCGTAGAACAGCTCGGCCCAGTGGACATGGTCGTGCGCGTGGTCGAGGTCTTGGTGATGTTGCGGCTTCCGCCAGATGGGGTGATCATGCAGTGCCATAAATTAGGAACTCTTCCAAGTTGAAGGGCTGTAGCGGCCGGCATGCGGCCACTCCGACTGAGTTTTTAATTTAAGAGGAAGGTTGTCGCGGAGACTTACGTCATGCAACCCCCACAATGGTTGTTCAGCGATGGCAGGCCGGGCGACACCTGTCCGATCGTGGTTTTTTTACGCCGGAAGTGCCTGGTATTCACTGGTGTCACGCGGCCCTGTCGTCTCGTAGATGCAGCAGGATGCGGGCGTAGTTTTCCTCGCCCTGCGCACCGGTCACGAGGTGACGTTGATCGAACACCATTGCAGGCACGCCCCGAACACCTTGGCTGATCCAGAATTGCTCTTTTTGGCGCAAGTGATTGGCCCGATCTTGGCTTTGCAACATGTCTAGCGCATCCACGCGGTTCAGCCCGATGCCTGCGGCCGCGTCGGCGAGAACCTGCATGTCCGAGACGTCCTCGCGACGGGTGAAGAAGGCCGCTAAAAGTGCCTGCTTCATCTCGTGGCCTTTTCCTAGTTCCGTTGCCCAGTCAATCAACTGATGCGCTCGGAAGGTGTTATACATCCGCATGTCATCGGCGTAGTTGAACTTGAACCCAAGTGCTGCGCCCATCTCGCTGAGGCGGGCACGCGCCTTGATCGATCCTTCCAAAGTGGTCCCGTATTTTGCCGCCAGATGTTCGCGTAGGTTCTCGCCACCCTCGGCCATCTGCGGGTTCAGCTCGAATGGATGCCAATGGATATCTAGTTCGGTCTGGGTGTCGCGCGCAGCTTTGGCAAGTTGGTGGTAGCCGATCACACACCAAGGGCAAACAACGTCTGACACGATATCGACGCGAATGGGCAGAGCAGCTTGCACGGTTCAGGTTCCTTTTACATCGCTGGAAAAGCGCGACGCGTTTTCCTTAGCAAAGGCGCTGGCATCTGCGTTGGTATCCCAGAATTGGGGGTTGGCCTTTGGGATGGTCAACGCCCGTTGCACGGCCGGCCGGGCGTCAATACGGTCGAACCAGGCGTTCAGATGCGACAGGTCCGACACATCTACCCTTGCCCAGACATATGCACGCGCCCATGGGAACAGCATCATGTCAGCTATGGTGTATTCGTCTGCAGCAATCCATTCGCGCCCGTGCAGACGAGAGTTCATCACCTCCATCAAGCGGCGGCTTTCGTCCACGTAGCGACGGATTGAAAAGGGCTCTTCATGGCCATTAGGCGCAGCGATGTGCTGGAAATACATCGCCTGTCCCATCATCGGTCCTACGTGCCCAACCTGAAACAGCATCCATTGCATGACCTCGGACCGTTTGACCGGGTCCGATGGCAGAAATTTTCCGTATTTCTCGGCCAGATACCACAGGATCGCGCCGGATTCGAAAATCGCGCGCCCTTCCGAACGGTCTTCGATGGTCGGGATCTTTCCGTTCGGGTTCAGCGCCAGATAATCCGGCGCTTTTTGTTCCTGTTTGGAAAAGTTGATGTGAGTCAGGTCGTATGGGACACCTGCCTCTTCCAGAAAGATGACCGGCTTGTAACCGTTCATCGTACCGGCGGTGTAGAGATGGATATCAGGCTGGGACATGTTCAACCTCGGCAAACGTGGTTTTCAGATGCGCGTCAAATCGAGCGAAATCGGTGTCGATTTCTGGGTTCTTCATTACATCAAATGCCGCAAAGGTCGGAAGCGGCTGCATCGCAAAGAACTTTGCGTTCAGGTGCATCGGGCGCAGCAAATCATCGACGCTACCACCGGCAAAGAACGGTTCGGCCTCATTGTTAAACGCTTCTTTCGGGGCGTTGAACGTCACTGAAAGCATGTAAGTCTTATCGCTCAGCGCGCCTCCCATCCCATAATTGGCCTTCGGTGCTTCTGCCGTCCGACCGTCACCGGTACTTAGCCGCCCATCCATTCCAGCGGTGTAAACTTCATCCATGTACTTCTTGAAAACCCACGGAACGCCCATCCAATTCACCGGAAACTGCATGATGACCGTATCGGCCCACATGTGCGCCTCAACCTCAGCATTCGCGTCATAGCCGTCGGCGACAGTTGCCACGCGTACCTCGTGACCCATTGCGGTAAGCATGTCGCGCGCGCGCTCCGTTAGGCTGGCGTTCAACTGCCCAGGGGCGAATTCGTAGGGCTGAGTACCGTTCACGATCAGGATTTTTCTCATGTCCATATCCTATTTGTGTAATCTTGAACCCTTGACTTTCTTCGGGCTCAGAGAGCATTTGATGGTACAGGTGTTGGAAATCAACTAGTATACTTTTGGTAACCTAGTTGCCTAAGCTAAAGGATGACGATGCGAGCGCGGATTGACGAAGATGCCAAAGGGCGCCGACTGGTCTCGGAGGCCTGTGTGGAGCCATGTGCAATAGAACGAGGTATGCGGATCATTGGCGGAAAATGGACCGGGTCTATCTTATGGCACCTCAAAGATGGTCCTGTGCGTTTCAACGATCTGTCGCGCATGATCGGCGGGGCAAGCAAGAAGATGATCACCGAGCGATTGCGTCAACTTGAGGAGCAGGGCTTGGTTGCGAGGCAAGTAATGGATACTGCCCCTATTTCCGTTCAATATTCCATTACCAAGTTTGGCAGAACGGCGCTTGGATTTCTCGATGAACTGCGAAAGTGGAGTGAGGAGTTACCCAACGGTTTGAATCGATAGCATCGGTGTGTGTTATTGTTTCTTCTGATCGCCGTTTGTCAAAATGCAACGACTCGATTTTGATGTGTACAGTTCCCTTCAGACGTCTTGGTTGCGTCAGAGATTTCTTCCGTCATAGATTATCTCAGGAAGGCGAAGTGCGTCCAACTCATCTATGCATCCCAGGTTAACTCGATAGTGGCCAGGGTTCAGCCGCGTCTCGACGAATGTATGAATTCCACAGCGATTGCAAAAATAGTGCCGCGCCGATTCTGTGCCAAATTGGTAGGTTGAGAGAGCGTCCTGCTCACTTCTGATTTTAATTTCTTCAGGCGGGATAACCGTTGCACTCATCACCATGCCTTTGCGGGAACATAGTGAACAATCGCATCGCATTGCATGATCGATGTCGGGTAAGCATAGCTGGCTGGGGATTAGAAGCGCGAACGACGGTTTCAGTTTCAAGGTTCAAATCCATCTCAGCGGATCTCCCAGAGACTGTTGATCTTCCCCGAGTTCAGAGCGGAGTGAACAGATAGAATGATGCGGCGAGACACCAATTTGTTTCATCCCGACCCGGAGCGGGCAGGGATTGAATCAAGGCAGCTCCAAGACGGGTCAAGATAGACGCAGGAAACAAATTGCTGAACAGAGTTCTGGAATGTGACATAGATGATCTTCGCCGAGGTTGGGTGTGGGTGGACTAGTAGTTGAAACGCAAACCTAAGCCAGCACCTTTATCGTAGGGGCGGTCGGAACCTATACCGATGAGGAAATCAGCATAAATTGCCATGCCAGGACTGAGGTTCTTGCCAATCTGGAACTCAGCGGTCGCTGGCCAAGTATCGTTCTCCCAGTCATATGGTGCTTTGATATCAGCCTTGGCCCAGTACCCATCGCCAAACGGTTGTAGCGCAATTAACCGCATCGCGGTTTGGTTTATGTCCGTGGGGCCATTGTATGAAGCAAAATGCTGGAGCAGTGGGATCAGCGTCAGCCCTGATTTTGTGTTTGCAAAGGCGAACCCGCCAAAAGGCGCAATTTGATCGGACCCGGTTCCGATCCCTTTTTCCGGGTCGCCAAAGTCCAGTATCCACTCCAGGCCAATGGCCGACTTGATGGCCCATGTGTCGTTGAGCGGTCTCTGAGAAGGGAAATAGATCGCTTTGAGGCTCAATTTCTCAAAGTCAGTGAAACGCGTTCCGGTCACATCCGTTGAGTTGTAGTGCAACTCATATTTCAGTTTCAGATCAGGCCGCAGCATGTATGCGCCATCTATAAAGGCGTCCTGCTTGTCGGCACCGTTGCCCAAATCAAAATACTGATACCGGATGTCCGTGTTATTGACTGCGGCCAAAGGGTTTGAAGCGTTTTCATCGGCAATTGCTGGGGTCGAGACAATGCCAGTTGCCACTACAAGTACAAGCGCTTGGAATTTCATATCGTTTCCAGAAACTTTGTTGTGGGTGTCGAGCCCCACATCAAGCACATCATTTGTTGATGCGGGGCTTGCAGTACTTTTTGTTTTAGTCGGGCTGAATGTCCCGCTTGGCTACAAAGGCATCCACCGCTGCGACGGTTTCAGGACGAAGGTTCACGATACCTTCATAGGGACGTCCGGTCGCGGCCGGTTGATCGGGGTACATTTCCTTGAATTTCAGGTGGCGGGCAATAATGCGGTTAAACTCATGTCCAGCCCACGCGCCGATCTCTGTCGATACGCTCTGTTCTTCGCGGGGGTCGCGAAACAGGTTGTAGAACTTGGCCACGATAGCATTTTCACCTTTGGCCGGAACCTTGAGTTTGATGTGTTCCTTTACCACCTCTTTCAGTGAGTTGATCGAGTAGATCAGAACATGATCCCGGCGCCCATGCGTATCGCCAATGAACATCAGGGACGTCTGATCGACACCGTCAATGATCCGGTCGCGGGGGATGGCATCCATCGCTCCGCCGATACGCGCAATTGACGTGAACAAATCAGAGATATGAATAATGTCAGATACAATCGAGTCTCCCTCGATCAAGCCGGGCAGGCGGGCAAACGCGTCCACCCGAACGCCTCCTTCAGAAGTATCGGCCTTGCCGCCGCGGAAGACCAGCGGCGAAAACCCACTGCCGGGGGCATATTTGGTGAAGTGACCATTGTCGCCCATCAAAACGATCAGGGTATTGTCTCTGAGCCCCAGCGTATCGACTTCGTTCAGGATGACCCCGATCCATTCATCCAGCTCTTCCATGCTTTCAACGAATGTACCGCCGTTGGGTGTCGTGAACGCCTCTCTCGTCGTGCGCGTTGTCGACAGAGGGACAAGCGGCCAGTATTGCAGGAAGAACGGTTCATCCCGTTCTGCTAGCAGGCGCAACTGTTCCATCGCCTGTGCCTGATAGCGGATGTTCATTTCATTATATTTGTCCTGGGTCCATTTCTCACCCGGTTCCATATGGACTTCGCGGACCTCCCCGCCAATAACAGCTTCAAGGCCGGTAATCATGTGTCCCGGATCAGGGCGAAACCAATCATCCAGCGTGTATTTGGAGTTGTAGTTGTCTTGCCCAATGGCCATGGTGATTTCTTCCTTGGCTGCATCTTCGTTGAAGATGGCCAACTGGCCCTGCTGATGGATGGGGAACGCGGCGTAGTCAAAGCCCTGATAAGTAGGCCAAGATTCCTGAATGTCGCCCATGTGCCACTTGCCAACATGCGAGGTGTTGTAGCCTACGGATTTCAGAACTTCGGCAATTGTGACTTCTGCATCGGCAAGGCCAAAACCTGAAATATCGACGGCCGTATCGCCCATCCCATTGCGATACGGCTGGCGACCCGTCATGAAGGCGACCCGCGACGGTGTACAGGACGGCTCGGTGTACATGCGCGCAAACCGCATGCTTTGCTCTGCGAGCGCGTTGATATTGGGCGTCGAATACCCGCGTATCGCGTTCATCTCGGGCATACCCATGTCGCCAAAACCCATATCGTCAATAAGGATGTAGAAGATGTTTGGAGGGTTCCCTCCGTTTTTCTCACGAAAATCGGCCAGCAGTTGGTCAACCTGTGCGTCGTTCTCGACCCAAACGGCTTCGTTTTGCTGCTTCAGCACATAGTATTCCGCATCATGCACGATATTGCTGTCCTGAGCTGCCGCCGTGATAGCGGAGCCGGCAAAGACCAGCGCGGAGAGGAACAGTTTTGATTTCATGAGATACCCCTGTTTCATGATTTACTTGTTTTCAGACCTTCAAGGATCAGATGATGGCAAAAAGTCGAAAGGGAGAGTTCGCTGTCTTCAGCCTGTGAGCGCAACAACTCTTTTTCGCTTTTGGTTAGCAGCGTTACGACGCGTTCGGTGCGCGCAGTATCGTCAGGCAACGATGGGCGTCCGAACCTCTTCCCTCTCGATTTGTCTGCTTTGTCTTGCAATTGTCCAAGCCTACATATTCGAATAACATTTCATGAAAACTACCTGCGTGGCGGAATGGACGACATCAAAAAACGATCAGCCCCCAAAAAAACCTGCGCCCCAAACACACTTTTTTTGCAGGACCCTTCGCAATTCCGCGAGCTGTCCCAATGGGATGTCGAGCTACGCCAAATTGAAGAGGGAAATATGAACTCTTCGGTATCCGTTTGGGCAGGTCTTGACCTTCAAATGATTGATTTGTCGTTTGATAAGGCTGTGTACCAAACCGGTGTTTCTCGCCCTGACATTCTAGCGTTTGGCTTACCAGACAAAGGGAGTGTAAGGACTTGGCTTAACGGCTCACCCTCAGACACCGCTCTGATGAATTTTGGTAGCGAAGACCCTTTTGAAGGCGTGAGCAATTCAACGCTTACAGGCCTGACCTTTGGTATCGACATCCGAAGGGCTCAACGGATCGCCGACGATTGCGGTCTTGATATCAGCACCGTGCGAAATGACGCTTTAAGATCTTTCGTTAGCGACGCTGGCAAGCTTCATTCTTTAGTTAAAAACAAAGCGCGCTTTCTAATTGGATCAGCGGCTGGACCAAGCTCGGATAGTGAAGAGAGTGATATGATCTTAGAGCTTCTGGAAATGCTGGTGGTAGGCGAAAAATGGAGTGATCGGCGAAACAGTAAAAATAGAACCCGTTTAGCACAACAAGCTGTTGAATTCATGCGAGTTCATTTGATGGATAACGTTTCAATCGGTGAAGTATGTGCAGATATTCAGGTATCCGCATGCACTCTTCGTCGCGCGTTTCAGGAAACATATGGGGTGAGCCCCAAGCAGTTTTATCTAAAAGCCCGTCTCGGTGCTGTGCGCCATGAACTGGTATCCTGCTCGCCAGAGGAGAGTATATCGGACATCGCAAACGCTTACGGATTTTGGCACATGGGTCAGTTCGCGCGAGACTACAGAGCACTCTTTGGACAACTGCCGACACAAACGTTGTCAGGCAAAATGAACTGAAACAGAGCTTGGCAACAGTCTTTGGCGCAAAGTTTGTGTTAAGCAATTGTAGTTGCGGAGCCACTGTCAGAGTTCAGTGGCTAGCGACGCTGAGACCTTGGCAGTACGCGGCCTAACTTGTCCGCAACACGAGAATTGCAAAGTCGGATTTTGAAGGTCCGCTTCGGGCTGCGTGCAGCCATTACGTTAAGCTCTAGGAACGGCGGCTTCGTCCACACACCTGAACTTGAGCCAGGTTCAGGCGTGGCAAAGCATGATCTATTGCGTCAGGTGATCGGTAAAAGCCCAATTTGCCCGCGCCTCGCTCCCAGGGTTGAGAGTTCTCAAAATAGTATATCGTCGAATCACATTTTGGCCGTAGCTTCGAGGCTTAGGCTTTCCTTTCACTGAGGTTTACCCATGCGCGCACTCCCGTTTGCTTCGATTGTCTTATCCGCGATTTTTGGGCCTATGGCGACGACAAGGTGATCTTTGGAAAGGCACTTGATGCACCACCGACCGAACCAGAATTGGAAGGTCCGGTCGGTCGCTCTGAATAACGGAAACTCATTACACCCCCATCTTCAAAAAAGACCCGCATCGTTCGGAGGGAAACCAAGTGAACAACGCGGGCTGTAGTTTTGGGGTGTTGTTGTTACGGTACTGATCGAAGGATGGATCAAAGTTCCCCGCGTCACCTTTATCTGGGATGATGGGCAACGCGGGGAAATAATCTGACCATGGGACTAGCCAGACTATGTCGAATGTGCGCTAGCCGCTGGTAGTCGATCAAGTTGGCATGCGCGCAAATTCTGTTCGCTACAGTCAAAGTTCGTCACCCGCCATTTGCACAGCGCAGCCGCGTTTTCTGAAGCGGACCTACAAGCTGAAACAAACAAGAAATTTTCAAGCACGCGAGAGCAAACTTTTTGGCGCGCGTAAAATTACTTGATTTGTTGTATTTTAGATTCAAGTATTCGCATGCGTGGCAAATTAGTATTACCTCTGTTGCTCGCGCGTTCGCCAGATCCGTCTGGTTGCCTCCCGGAGATTCTAGTGAGTGGTGTCGCCGGGAGGCCATTATTTTCGGTTAAATGTTCAACAAATTAGAGGCCTGTGCGTTACCAAGCTACTGAAACAATATGGCTGCTCTGGTCCGCAGAGCAGATTTTATTGGGCTTGAAACGCTCGTTTAGGAATGGCAACCCAAAAGGAACCAGCGTCACGTGGGAAATGCCAAATGAAAAATCTTTTTCTAACGTGCTGCTTTGGAGCTATTTCTCTAGGATTTGCAGCGTTACCTTCAGCCGCGCAGCCCCGGCTAGGTTGGGCGTATCAGGTTGATGGGCTTGCTGCGTTTCAAGGGGACGCGGATTTGAGTGACGGTGGCGAGTTCTCTGCAAGCCGAGCATTTCTACGCGCCACCGCACTTTACAATCTGGAAGGAGGAAACTCCATTGGGCTTTCAACCAGCTTCGGCAAGCTGGATTATAGCTTTAGTCAATCGAACAATCAGCCATGGGAGAACATCCGTGATTTGCGCGTTGCTGTTCCCATGCGATTTCGTGCGAGCGATACAGCAACAGTTTTTGTGTCACCACAGATCAGGTGGGACTATCAAAGTGGAGCTTCCACATCTGATGGTAGGACCTACGGTATTTTCG
This sequence comes from Ruegeria sp. A5, assembly GCF_056543005.1. Classification (NCBI taxonomy): domain Bacteria; kingdom Pseudomonadati; phylum Pseudomonadota; class Alphaproteobacteria; order Rhodobacterales; family Roseobacteraceae; genus Ruegeria; species Ruegeria sp. A5. Next base: position 501,298 of record NZ_JBQGAV010000002.1, on the reverse strand, counting down.
CGGGTATTGCTTGGCAACTTAACGAGCGCCTGACGATAGGACCGGCCTTTGGCGCGTTCTCTCAATTTGACGATGGTGGTACAGATTTTTTTCCGGCCCTGCTGATCGATTGGGACCTAAATGATCGCTGGAACTTGAACACCGGCTCAGGGATTGGAGCGACACAAGGCCCCGGGTTGACGCTGAACTACGCGTTGAATGAGACCATAGACCTTTCATTAACCGCACGATCGGAGAGAATTCGATTCAGGTTGGATGGGGAAGGTCTCGCGCCGGACGGGGTGGGCGAAGACAAGAGTGTCCCCGTTGTACTTTCCATTGGATACAACCCAAATCCTGGAGTTTCATTGAGCGTATTCGCAGGCGCAGAATTTGACGGCCGCCTGACGCTAGATGATGCGAATGGAGCAGAAATAAGTCGCCAGAGCTACGATACTGCGCCATTGGTTGGACTGGCGTTTCGGGTCAGGTTCTGATCACAGCATTGACCAAGTTTGCCAGTTGCGTGGGAATTCTTCTTGTGGCTGAGTTCGAACGTCCGCTTAGTCCGCTGAGCCGCTGTTGAACACGTCAGGCAAGCTTACGAACCTTACCGAAACGTCGAATGACCGGTTCGAGCCCAACCTGTGCCGCCGCACGGTCTATGAGAGCCTTTGAAATGCCTTGAAGACAATCTGCCAGCGTCCTCGGTCCTTCAACAACGTAAGCGTGTCGCAAAACTTTCGTTGTCCCCATTGGTCGTGGACAACTGCGACCGCTGTCGCACCGGAAACATGCAACGACCTGATTTCCCAGTCCGGAACCGGGCCCGTAGGGTCGGGAGCTGCTTCTACACAGAAATCAGCGAACTCCTCTGCGCTATCCCATTGAAGTTCGCCATCAATCAGCCCCGACGACACAAATCGCGGATGAAAGGCCCCCGTTAGCAGTGCCTTATCGCCTCGATTGAAGCCGGTCACATACATTTCGATCACGGCCCGGATGGCTTCTTCCTCATTGCCCATTTTAGCATCTCGCGGATTTTTAGGAGCGATGCTGTCAATCGGTCGTAGCGTTTGATGGCTACCAAGCTACTTTATCGCATCCCACCGCCGTTACCAATGACCGCTTCGTCCGCACAGTGACCTTCCAGTTCAGGTGGATTTGCTCCCGCAGCGAATGTCTCCTCTGACGGGCTGCACCGCAGAGACTGCTACGTCGATCGAATGGTAGGTCTGGGCCGTCCTAAGCAGATGCTTCCTTGAGTGTAACGCCGGGTGCATGAAGACCCTTGGCTGATCGCGTGAATATCTCGAAGCCATCCGCTGTCACACCGATCGAGTGTTCAAACTGAGCTGACAGCGATCTATCGCGAGTTACAGCGGTCCAATCATCAGCTAGCATTTTGACCTCCCCTCGACCCAGGTTGACCATCGGTTCGACGGTAAAAATCATCCCTTCACGTAACACTGGTCCCTCGCCAGCCTTGCCAAAATTAAGGATATTGGGCGAGTCGTGAAACACCTGTCCAATGCCATGCCCGCAAAAGTCCCGCACGACCGAACAGCGTTCCGATTTTACATGGGATTGGATTGCATGACCAATGTCGCCGAGCCGTGCGCCAGGACGTACTGCTTTGATCCCAAGCATCATCGCTTCGTGGGTGACCTGGATCAGTCGTTCTGCTGCGCGTTTCGGCTTGCCGATCGCATACATCCGGCTTGAATCGCCGTGCCAGCCATCAAGGATCAGGGTGACATCGACATTGACGATATCACCGTCGCGCAACTTTTTCTCTTTCGGGAATCCGTGGCAAACCACGTGGTTCACTGAGGTGCAGCAGGCGTATTTGTAGCCCTTGTACCCGAGGGTCGCAGGAACTGCGCTATGCGATGCCGCGAAGTCCAGCACGTAGCTGTTGATCTCGGATAGCGAAACTCCGGGAGCTACGAGGTCAGCGACACCGTCCAAACATGCCGCAGTCAAGCCGCCTGCATGACGCATCCCATCAAACGCATCCGCCCCATAAAGTTTGATGCTTTCAGTCCTGCGTGCATCTTGCGCGGGGGGCGCAACGGGGAGGTTGATGTAGCTGTCCATTTGGTTTCCTATGGATTTAGTCGATCTGAAGATTATATACGATTCGCATATGTTTCGTATAATAAAATGGAAGACCTAACGATGGGCATCGTGAAGATTGAAGACGGACTACATGAGGATATTCGTAAGGCCAGCACGGTGATGTGCCGGTCGATCAACGCCCAAGCGGAGTTTTGGATAAGAGTCGGGATGCTCGCTGAGACCAACCCAACTCAAACATTTAATGAGATTATTGCACGGCAACTCAAGGACGCAGACTTGGAACTATCCGATATTGCTGCGGCATAAGTGGAAAATTCTAGGCATCGCCATCCGATGGATTTGGCGGTGTTTCGGTACTGTGCAAGTGAACCTAACCCGTACTATCTCCGTCTTGGCGGTCAGTTCAACCACGCCAGATAGATGGCCATAAAAATCCAAACCAGGACAATCTGTACCACCATAGCGACGATCAGGAACTTTGACCGTTTATAGTCTTGTTTTACGTCGATCTTTTTCATTGAACCATCTCCGGTCTGTCAGATCACTTAGTCTGACACTATTGGTTACATATTCGGAACCGAACCCCACACAAGGCGCGATAGCGCAATGCAGCCATGCATCCAGGAGGCGTTTCTGAACGGTGATAATGTAACGTTAGTCAAAGTGCGGCCATTCTCACACAATTCCACCATTCGCGCGCATGGTCTGGCCGTTGATCCAAGCACTATCCGGCTTGGCTAAGAATGCAACGACGCTTGCGATGTCTTCTGGGGTGCCCAGTCGCTCAAGCGGGGCCATTTTTGCCATCCGGTCCACGACCTCTTGGGGTTTTCCATCAAGAAAAAGGTCCGTTGCTGTCGGTCCGGGCGCGACTGCGTTCACAGTGATCGCGCGACCCCGCAACTCTTTGGCGAATATCGATGTCATGACCTCTACCGCAGCCTTGATGCCTGCATAGACGCCATAGTTCTCAAGCTTTAGCCCCACAACGCTTGAGGAGAAATTGATGATAGCACCTCCGTCGCGAAGACGGTCCGCTGCCTCGCGCAACGTGTTGAATGTCCCTTTAAGGTTTACAGCAACCTGACTGTCGAACAGTGCGTCATCGCTTTGGGCGATAGAGGCAAGTTTCATAATGCCAGCATTGTTCACAAGTACATCGACACCACCAAATTTCTCTTGAGCTGCCTCGAACAGGTGCGCGACTTCGGCTGGGTCCGAGACATCGACTTTTACGGAGATGGCGTGCCCACCCGCGGCTTTGATTTCGTCAACGACCTTTTGGGCAGCGGTTTGATTGCCCGCATAGTTGACAACAACATTCAAACCTTCGGCTACAAGTCGCTGCGCTATGGCTGCACCGATGCCGCGGGAGGCGCCGGTGACAATTGCTGTTCTCTTTGTCGCGTTTTCCATTTCGATTTTCCATATGATTTGGGATGGCCTATGCCTCGACGTGCGCACGCCAGACTGCTTTGTGACGGGCCGCGAAATCCGCCAAACTGGATGGCTGACGGCCGGTAATGCGCAAAACGTTGTCGGTGACGCGGTCTTCTGAGCCCTCGGCAATACTTGTGTCCATGGCTGCAAGCGTTGTCGCATAGGCTTCTGGTAAACCTGCTGCCCTGTACCGTACCGATAGCTCTGCTTCGCTGAGATTATGATGAGTGACCGGGTTCTTTGTCACCTCGGTCAGAATTTTCGCCACGTCGTCATAACTTAGTACAGCGGGGCCGGTCAGGATGAGATCGTCGGACGCAAACGCGTTCTGAGACAACGCTTCGACGGCGACCGTCGCGATATCTTCGGCGTCGATGAAGCCAACCCTACCGCGACCGGTCGCGGTATGGATTGCGCCTTGATCCCGAATGGGCGCAAGCAGCTGCCCTTCGGAAAAGTTCTGCATGAACCATGTCGGGCGTAGAACGACCCATTCCGGAGCATGATCGCGCAACCAGGCATGAACCGCACCCATCATCGGCCCCCCTGCTTCGAGCGAAGACGCGCTGAGTAGGACAAATCGTTTCACACCTTGGCGGATGGCCAATTCCATAAATGGGATCATCGCTGGCAGAGGCACGGCAACGCCGCTTGGTGCGACCAGATAAATGCTCGAAACGCTTTCCAGTGCTGCAGCCCATGAGGTTTCATCGCTCCAATCAAAGCGAATGTCGTGCGCCGCTTTGGGACGTCGTGTTGCGACGCGATAAGCAAGGCGGCGGTCAGCAAGCTGTGCGGATATGCGGCGACCGGTTGTTCCGGTTCCGCCGGTGATCAAGATGGTGTTACGCACGGGTAAATCCTTTCCCTTCAGGGTTGGGCACGGCATCTCCGGTCGCGGCTAGCGTGATGCGCGGGTCCCAATAGTCAGCGTAGTAGGTGATCTTTCCGTCCCGTGTTTCGATGACGGAGATCCATTTCTGATCGTAGGGCGCGCCAGTGCGCCCTTCGCCGCTGCCAGAAAACTCCAGAACAACCTTGTTGCGGTCTGCCATCTCGCTGACACGCAGGTCAAAAAAGTCGTCGATGCGAATGAGATCAGGCAAAACCTTCAAGTAGCGCGCCAACGCGTCGCGCCCGTCGATGCGCTTGATGAAGCCAGGGGGTGCATAAGGCGCCTCAAACACGCAGTCCTCCGCGAACATGTCGAGAAAGCTTTCGGCGGTAGGGTCGATCCGCTGGCCAAGGCCTTCCCGCAATATGTCAGTCAGACCTTCAAAACGGGTTTGCTCAACAGTCATTGACAAGTCTCCTTTTTCGATGGAACGGTAGCGTATCGACCATATAGGGAGTAAATGAATGGAACGCAACCGTTCCGACGAAAATTCTACGGCAGAGCCATCCACGCGAGTGCCCAGCGGGGCGGCGGTGATGCGGACATCAGTCACGGATGCGCTGACGCGGGCTTTCTTTGAGGAATGGGCGCGCACAGGGATTGGCACACTTAGTCTGGAGCGTGTCGCAAAGCGGGCGGGGGTTGGAAAAGCTGCACTTTATCGGCGCTGGTCCTCGAAACACGAGATGGCAATTGATGTGATCAGCGCCGTTGGCCTCAACCTAACACCGATCCCCGACACCGGGTCCTTGATTGAAGACCTGCGGCTGACCCTGCTTTCCTTGCGCCGTGTTCTGAGGCACCCTTTGATCAAGCGCATTCTGCCAGACTTGCATGCCGAAATGGCCCGTACAAGTTTGCTGAGCACAGAGATACGAACGACACTACAATATGAGCGCCGGGCTCGTGGGGCGACGATTGTCGAGCGTGCCATCGCTCGCGGCGAACTGCCTAAGTGCGCGGACATTGACCTGGCAAATGATGCGCTTGCAAGCATTCTGTACTGGCGGATTATTGTGACTGGCGGGCGCGTGCACCGACAGGATCTGGACAAGATTGCACGCTTCATTGCTGTTGGCCTTGGCGCACAACCAGCGTGAGCCAAGGCGGCGTCGGCAGAAACGCAGCGGCGCAAACCGCTGCTTTTCCGATTTGAATTACGCAGCAAGGGCAACAGCATCACTGCCTGCGGGTACGCGGAATGGGCAATTCTCATCCGTTACAGCCCTCCAAACCGCCGCCACAACATCGGAAGGATGTGTCGGTTCTTTGGATGCGTTTTCCATGAATGACGCCATCACTTGATCGATGAAGGCCTGATAGGCGCCGGGCGTGTAGTGTGCTTCAGACATAAGAGCTCGTGCATTGCTGCCAAAGCTGGTGCTTGGCGCTTGTCCAGGCAAAACCAACCGCGTGCGGATGCCCAACGGCGCCAGTTCCAGCGCGAGACATTCCGTGTATGCGTTCACCGCCGCCTTACTCGCGGTATAGGCGGACAAGAGGGGGAGCGGTTTCATCGTCACGCTTGAGGAAACGTTGACGATGACGCCGCTGCCTTGGGCGCGCATCTGTGGCAAGACAGCTCGGATCATTTCGAACGTGCCAAAGACGTTCGTCTTGAAGAGCGAGCGAACGGTTGCATCTGGTGTGCCTTCAAAGGCACCGAGCCATCCGATACCTGCGTTGTTGACCAATGCGTCGATTGGTCCAGCGGCCTCAACTGCGCGGGCGATACTGCCATGATCTGATACGTCCAGCGGCAGAATGTGCAGGCGGTCTGAGGCAGGCAACACGGTTGGATCGGGTGTGCGCATTGTTGCGACAACCGACCAACCTTGATCAAGGAAATGACGAGCAGTCTCAAGTCCGAAGCCTGAAGAGCATCCGGTGATCAATACGGTTTTCATAGTGTTGTCTCCTTCTGGTTTCTGTTGTGGTGCCTCATATCTTGTCAAAGATTGAGAGATTTTCTATAAACAGAAATCCGTATTTTATTATTGAGAGTCCGAAATGGCGGATCCCCTCTCCGAAGTGATCTCGCTTCTGCGCCCACAGGCGCCCTCTACAAAACTGGCGCATGCGTCCGGTCCGTTCCGCGTTTGCCGTGATGACGTAGACGAAGTGTTTTACTGCATGCTGTTGGCCGGGCAGGCCAAGCTGGAGGTTGATGGCCATGCGCCTGTCAACTTGACTGCCGGGAGTTTCGTTCTCATTCCCGCCATCTCCCCGTTTGCTGTGTCCAGTCTTATTCCTCCACCTCCGACGGGGCTTGTTAGCCAACCTGTTGCCGGAGTGGATGGGATCACACGGATTGGCACCTTGGACGGACCGGCAGAGGTTGAAATGCTGGTTGGACATTGCAGCTTTGGCAGCCCGGATGCAGAGCTTTTGGTGTCGCTTTTGCCGGAAATGATCCTTGTGCAGGGAGAGGATCGTTTGGCAACGTTGGCATCGATGGTGCAATGCGAGGCGCGCGCTGATCGTCCAGCGCGGGATGCAGTCGTGGAGCATTTGTTGCAGATCCTTCTGATCGAAGCCTTCCGATCCACATCCCAGCCGAACGAGATGTCTGCATTAATAAGTGGTCTAACCGACGCACGTATCGGAGTGGCGTTACGTGCGATCCATGCGGCCCCTGATCATCCGTGGACGGTTCCTGAACTCGCACGGGAAGCTGGCCTTTCGCGGTCGGCTTTCTTTACCCGATTTAGCAGGATCGTTGGCATTGCACCGATGGGTTATCTATTGAATTGGCGGATGACGCTCGCAAAAGACATGCTGCGCTTAGGCAACCGTGGCATTGCTGAGGTATCAGAGATGATAGGGTACGGGTCTGCAAGTGCGTTTAGCACAGCATTTGCACGTCATGTTGGCGCTCCTCCGGGGGAATACGCGAAGATGGCCGCCGTTGGTTAGAGGCGGGACCAGATCGGCCCCGACCTCCCCGCCACGACCATGGCGCTAAGTGGAACCGGATCAACTTGCGTTCACGTGATTATTGCAGCCTCAGTCGCGACGCTTGAGAGAACTGCATTCGGTTGTGGAAAGCTGGCATTAGAGCAACTGAAGCGAAATGGCGCTTTGTCCCGCAAAGTGTGAGTTCACCTGATCTGAGATTTTGCAAATGCAGCGAACGGCCGGTTTGACGGGCCGCAGCGCAGCATGCTGACTAGGTGAAGGAGGTCAGCTTTGGGCCGCCTTTGGCAGGGACAGCAATTCTTTAAGTCACGGCTTTGGCGCATTGGTAAAAAGAGCTTTGAACAGTTCTTCTGACCGACGTAAGCCGTCGTTTGTAAGCACGACAGACTTTGCTTTGCCGACCGGATCCAAAATGAGTCCCTTTTTGGTGCAGCCGACCGAGCACGTTCCAGTCATAGCCCTTCCAAGCGCGTCGCCGGTCGTGGAGCGTCAGCCAGAGCAGCGCCAGAACCGCGTCGTCAACACTGTCCTCATTGATCTCCATATTCATAGGGAACGGCAGCGACTTGGGTTTCGTCAAGCTTCAATGCAGCTTATGGCCTGAGAGATCAGGGACTGCCTTGGGTCCGTGAGCTACGACATCTTCTGAAACCGTCGGTTGGCCACAGATCGAACAATGCTGTCATACTGTCTCAAGACAGAATTTTAGGAACTTCTCCCCTTCGTACTCGATCTGGCCAACCGGCTTTGCGCCCAGTCTGCCAAGCGCTCCTAGGTTTCTGCGAGACGGTGGCAACAGGAAGGTCACAAATGGAATGCGGTCGTCTGCTATGGCGAATTCAACCGCCTTCATCGCGATGCGCCGTCCTAGGCCGAACGCGTTAGGCTTTAGAACCAAACCGAAGTCCCACTCTTCGCCTTCTTTTTGGAAACCGCCCCACCCGACATAGGCGTCGTCGACCAGAAACGCCCAGTGCCCAAGCCCGTCGCGCGCCCAGTATTCCTCCTTTTTGGAGACGAACCCGGCCGCAACCTTGGTGTCCCACGCAAAGGTCAAAAGCGGCATGTGTTCAGCGACACGTGGGTCGGACATGTGAGCTACGATTTCAGACGACTCAATTTCTGTGAGCCGGACAAATGAGATGTCATCTTTCAAATCAGCATCCTTCAGCGTCCCTATTCGGCCTGCGCGTATCGCAGGCGCCTCGTTCATTTGAGATTGGGGAAAGGCCCGGGTTTCCGGGCCTTCCAGTTGCGGGAGATATAACCGAGCGCCGTTAGTGCTTCGACTTTTGCACCCTGTTCCAAAGATTGATCATGCTGATGTCTGCCGTGATGACAGAGATCTCCTGATCAGAATAATGCGCTCGCAGATCTCTCCGAAGGTCTGACAAGTCCATGTCCCTATCAAGGTACGTCAGCGCTTCGGTCCAGGCGAGAACCGCCTGTTCGGCTGGAGAGAAATGGTCCGCCTCTCGCCAGACAACGAGCGTATCAAGCTTTGCCTGCGAAACACCTGCTTTGCGTGCCTGGTTGAGGTGCATGGCTATACAGTAAGCGCATTGATTGATTTGAGACGCCCTAAGTTCGATCAGCACAGACAGAGCGTGATCGAGGCCATGATTTGCCATCAGAGCGTGGGTATCGCCGAGATGCCCGAATATCTCGGGCTGGTTCTTCTCGTGCATCAGAGGTGGGTTGGTATCAGTCATGGATTTGTTCGTTTTGGTTGGGGTTAAGTGTAGTGCACGTCAGCGACGATCGGCGCCGGTTTCCACCGCCACGCCATCACAACGATGGCCGCCATCGCGATCAGTTGAAGAGCAAGGTGGTAGGCGTCATCCAGGTCGATGGGCGCAGGCGGGATCATTGTGACCGTCGTGATGAGTGCCGCGACAAATGTGAGCGGACGGGCGAAACGAAGCTCCAGTACAAGTGACAGCGGCACCATGGAAATTGGCACCGAGACTACCACACCGCCGATCAACATCAATTCCGGCGTGATCTTCATGCCGTTGAACTGGCCGGTCATGATGGTTTCGAGGAAACCGGGCATCACGAATTGATGGAGGTCGCGAAAGATGATGTTGAGCAGAATGAAAAGCCAAAGGGCCGCGAGTTTGATGTGGGTTTCTGCAGGACGCATTTCTGTGTTCTTTCCTTTGCCTGTGTGGCGTTGATCGTGGTTTTGGTGCCGAGATTTTCCGGGTGAACTGGCACGCTTTTCTTGCTGCGCCAGCGAACTGTCGATTTCCCAAAAATGGACACCAGCTATACGCATATGCATGGCATTGAATGCGGTTCCCTTTCCCGAATCGACGGGCGGGCCGGTTTGCTACCTGGATAGCAAGGGTTGGATGGAGGCAGTTGGGCTGAGCGCTGCCCAGATGAGAAACAGGCCAACGGTCCCAAAAATAGTGGCATAGGCCCGTGACGATGCGGTCGGAGCAAACACCAGAACGCCCGCAGCCCCGACATTGGAGACGATGCCCATCAGCACGGCCGCCCAAGGAAACACTCCGTTCATGCTTTGCCAAAGACCCACACTGTAGCCCACGAGCAAAGCCGTAGCAGCCATTCCGTAAAGCCGGAAAAGGGTCGAGGAAGATGCAGCGACGCCGGTCATGATCTCGAGCCTGTGTCTCGGCAAGACCAAGAACGGCCCCGTCACCAGAACAACTGTCACCATAATCTTCGCGCTAAGTATCAATGATATTGCAGACATGAGCTGAAACTCTATTGTGAACTCAGACGCCTCTTAACGGAGCTAAAACCGAATGTCAAACTCAGATACTACATTTCGTCGGCAATCCCCTGTTCCCATAGACAAGTGCGGGGCAGCCCTCGCGACCGACATCATGTCAGATCGCTGGACAATTCTGATTATGCGCGAGGTATTTTACGGTGTGATGCGTTATGACGACTTCCGCGCGGACATCGGCATACCGCGATCTGTCCTGACAGACCGCCTCAAGCGTCTGGTCGACGCCAAGATGCTCAAGCGCGTGCCCTACCGCGAAGGCAATTCTCGAACCAGATACGGATATGCGCTTACAGATGTCGGTATGAGCTTTGGCCTGACCCTACTTGCTTTGATGGCATGGGGGGACGCGCACTTTGCAGAAAACGGAAGTGCGATAACGATCGTCGATCGGTCAACCGGAAAGAAATTGAAGGTCGCCATAGTGCCCGAAGAAACGCCGGAAGTCAGCATAACCGGCGTGAGGATTGTTCCGAACTAGGTCGGACGAGGAGCGTTGATCCGTCGCGGAACGAGCCGCAGGTTTGACGTCGTTTTGCGGAAGCGCGCCCCATGACAAGACGGCTATGGCCCACATCTGCCAAGCGTCTTTTTGCATGAGTGTCTGCCTTGTCCGCAGAATGTAGGTTCATTCACGACCAGATTTTGCGCTTGCGGCGAAAGTCTGGTTCGGTGAAGCTTCACTGCTGTGCGGCCTAACATGATGAATGGCCGGTATGGGCCGAGCCTACCAAAGAACTGCTGGCCCGCTGTCATAGAGCAGATTCATCGCCGTTAGCCCCAAAAAGCTAGTTGTGAACGGCATGGGTTTCAGATCACAGGGCAAAATCCACGAGGGTACCGAATTGAGGATGAGGTTGCCGACGAAGTAACGATGGTGCAGCTCCTGGATACTGATCAGCAAATGCCCTAAAGCCGCGCAGAGGTTTTTTGTGAAAACTACCTTGCGGTGTTTGACATGCGCTAGATTCAGCCATTCAGGTGCCTCGCCAGTGCTCGGATATGCGCCGTAGATGATCCACAGCAGCCCCCAAGACACGTTATTCCGAACGAAGTCTTTAACTTGGACACACCCATACCAAAATCATCAGGTGCCTCAGTGTCGATTTCCTGCAACCCCTCCAGTTCATCTGGTGATTTGGCAGAAGTGTTGGCATCAATGCCACGTATTCGCTGAGTTGCCTGCGGATTGCGATCATATGCAATCCTATACGCTGAAGAGAAAACTGAGGTATGCACGCAGTTCACGGCATAAGCCTCGGGAGGTCTGGCGTTTTCGTTGTCGAGCGTATCAATGGCCTGATCAAGCGGCGTGCCGTCAAGGATACACCCATCTGGCCTGACAACAAAGCTGAGCACGTAAGGCAAGTCAGTTGACGACATAACACGCGCAATGCCAACCGCTTCGCGAAAGCTCGGCAAGGTCTGAGCCTTGAAGAAATCAATGCCGGTTTCGGCCAGTTCCTCTATCTGGAGGCCATGCCGTTCAATCGCCGTTCGCGTATCTGGGGCTTCCGCCGGCAAATAACCATCACCAAACGGTCCTGTAACCCCGGCGAGAAGAATCTGGGCAGAACCTGCGCCATAGCTGTCCCGCACGTCCTTCATGAACGCAAAAGCATCCCGGTTGACCGACTTGCTTGCATATTTCGACTTTGCGATCCGGTCCGCGCTCGCTCGCCATGTGGGAGTACCCGCAACCATTGGCAGGCCAGACGCCTGGCCAATATTGAGATACTCACGATGCGTTTCGGCCAACACCTGTCTTCCGATCTCATCGTAGATCATTCCGGCATGTGCAATGTGTGGATCAAAGGAGCTCCCTGCGCCTCGCCGCAGGCGCTCATACATTGATCCCTCGCCAAGGATGATTGGATTAGCGTCAAACATGTTTTGAACCATAGGTCATACCCCCATTTGTGTAGTGGGAGCGAGAGGCTTGCGGCGTACGGCCAATCCTGCAATTTTCGCCATTGCATGTTGTGCGCGGCCTGGGTTTCAAGCGGCCACGCGCCAGTTGTTTCACAAGCCGCTTCTTTTGGGCAGCGGGACGTAAAGCTGGACATGGGTGTCGGTCGAGAACGTGCCCGTATCCGGCCCCCATGTCTTGCCATCGCTGTGCCAGGCAATGGCAAGCTCCGAGATGAGCTGCTCACCGGTCAGTTGCAGGCAGGGTGTGATCGAGCGTTGAAACCGTGCACGGCCATCAGCATCTGCGGTAAACGCGTTTTCTGATCCATCGCGAGCTCCGAAAGGAAGGTCATAGAAGCCTTTGAAGGGATCGGTGGGTGGCCATACTGCAAAGTCGTGCCACATGGTATAAAGACCGTTGGGCACAAGGTTTTCGAATTGGATATCGACTTTGCCGGTCCCGTCCTTACACTGGTAAGTTCCTTCCCCTTTCGCAGCAAACCATTCGCCAAGTGTAATCCCCAGCGGCTTGCCTGTTAACCATGGGCCGGTGTTTTCGGTTTGCAGCGGCGTGTGCGGCACCGGATCGGCCGGGGCATAGAGGGGCGCATTCATATCGCGTGTTGCAGCCGTTGGGCGGTACACCTCGCCAGAGCCCGGGTCCTTTTCGAAAAACACGTCCTGCTCGGTCAATCCTTCGTCGATGTGAAATATGAAGGTCAGGGACATAGTGTCCTGCACGTCATACGCAGCCATCAAGATGTTTGCCTCAGGTTCATCTTCAATGGGCCCAACAGGTCCACCGGAATCGTATTCCGTATGGCTGTGATCGTCTGCAATAACGATGCAAGGAAACGCCAGTGAAAATAGAACGGTGGTGGTTTTAAAGATGCGAAACATTGGAATCTCCTTTTCAAATTCGCATTAGAATGTCTTGGAGCCAGCTCTAGAAAGGCCGACATGGTGGTCGTCTGTCCGCGTCACGGTGAAGCCCCATGTCGCGAAGCAAGAAATCGGGCATTTGTTCCAGTTGCTGATGCTGCAGGGCAGTGTCGGTCGGGCGACGGAATGCCCCGCGCTTTGAGTTGTTCGCAGGCTTGAATAGAAGAATTGAGTAGAGTTTTGCGTAAGGTGTCATTCAATCTTTCCTTTTCTTAAGCGCTTCGGCTGCGGTGGCAGTCCCGATAGCAAGCTGGTGGGGATCAGCTCCGACAGGTCCGTCATCGCTGGGTCGGTCAACGCATTGAGAAACGCGACAATGGCTGCGACCTCGTTGTCTGCGATCGGTTTGGGCATAAGTTCGTTGGCTTCGGCAATGCGTCCGCGCAATCGGTCAGAGCCTTGGACAAACCCGTCGCGCACATCGAAAGCGGTCCGCCGCGCAGGGTTGAGCGTACGAAAGATCAGAGTTGACCCCTTCCCAGTCTGCTCGATGACATCATCGATCAGCGGTAGCGAAGGCAACGCGTAGGTTTCTAGACTTTGCAGTGGGTCAACATGGTGTCGGACCACATCTTCAAGTGTATCGTAGGCTCCGCTGTGCCCCCACGGTCCCGTCAAAGCGACGTTGACCAGAGACGGTGTTCGGAAACGGAACAGATCCTCAACCTCGAAGGTCACGCGGTACCGTCCCTCGTCCTCAAGCCGGTCCATGAAGCCAGACGTCCTCCAAAAACTCGCGTCACTGCCATGGCCCTTGCCGGGCCCGATCTGCGGCATCGCAATCGCATGAAAGTTATGATCTGTAAGAAGCGGCCCGCTATGACATTCCGCGCATCCGGCAGAGCCGAAAAACAGGTCCATTCCCCTACGGGCATCGGCTGAGAGTTCTGAAAAATCAGAGGATGCCAAAGCCTGATGAAATGGACTGCCCTCGGACCGGAAGGCCACGCTTTGGAACGCAGCGAGAGCCAGGGCGGCCTGGCTAAAGGATATTTCGCCTGGTCCGAAAGTCTCTTCAAAGAAGCGTTGATACTCCGGATCATCGCTAAGCCGCCCGGCGATCAGATCCCACGCGTCATTCAGCCGGTCTTCGGCCACAGCAGTCGCAACTGGATTCTCTCCTTTTTGTCCCGCCATTTCGATTGGGGACAACACGGGGAACATCGCCTGAGCCGTCAGAGCATTCGGCAATCCTGCGGGCAGATGCTCACGCGCAGGGCTCCAGAAACCGCTGGGGAAGGTTTCGAGAGGATCGGGCTCGAGCCTGCCATCGTGGAACATGCGCGTGTAGCTTTTCGCGCCGATATTATAGAGCGGCTGGGCATTACGGGGGACGCGCCCGATCACGCCGTCTTGCGTTTTGCGCGCCTGTCCTGCGCCGTGACCGCCTTCGCCGATACCCAGCGCCAATCCATCCCCGGTACCCAGTGACGGGTCATGACACGTTCCGCAGGAAATGTTGCGATTGCCCGACAGGATGGGATCGAAGAAAAGGTTCTGTCCAAGGGTGACCAGCGCCGGATCAGGACTTCCATCCCACAGAAAATCTGCATCTGTCAAAGGCTGCGGCAAGGGTTGAACGTCAGCCTGCGCAGCTGGGCAGGCTATCACCGTGGACAGGCAGAGTACTGCGATCGTCAGATTTACCGAACGCTTGGCGCAATTTGTGACAGTCATACCATTTCCCTTCGCAAGTTGACGCCTCTTGCTGCGTTCGATTTAAACGCAGTAACTCTGGTTTTATTCATCAAAATGAGTGGTTTGCTTGGTGGCCAACATGCAAATCAGCCGCAGCGTGTTGATCCGACAATCGACCCATCACCACTGCATCGGCAAAACCGCCCGGACGACGGGCGTATTTGCGAACGACGCCTTCCCGCTCAAATCCAAACGCTTCGTAAAGCTTGATGGCGTGCGTGTTATCCGACCAGACCAACAGACCGGTCCGTTCCAGCTGCAACCAGTTGTCACACAGATCCAGCATCGCGCCCAGCAACGCTTTGGCTATCCCTTTGCCCTGAAAATCGCTGCGGACCGCGACCAGGTCAATTTCACCCGCGTGATTGTGGCGTGGCACGTCGGGCGTCGACGACATAAAGCAGATGCCAACGACACAACCGTCCACTTCAGCCACCAGTTTGTAATCACCCGGTCCCGTACTTATGCGCGCGTCGACATTGGAGTTTGCTACATGTGGCAGGCGCATAGTGCCCAACATCACGGAATCATCAGTTAAAATGCGTTTGATGTCCGATACGTCCTGTGCCTCGACATGGCGGATTTCAATTCTCATTTTTTGTCCTTTCAATCTGGTCTGCCGGCGCGGGCAAACCGCGCTCGCGCCAGTTTCATTGCGACGCTGGCTGCTAGGCCACGGACACAGAGCCTTGAGGATGCGCGTTCGCACGGCCCAGAAAGCGTTTGTTGATGGGGCTGTGTGGTTTGACGGCAATCCGCTCATTTGCCAGCGCTTCCGCCGCATTACGGTTACCAGAACGCAGTGCAGCTTCGGTCAACGTCCAATCGATAATGTCGCGTTGCGCGTGACTGCCTCCAAAAGAGTTCGCGATAAACCGCGCACCATGAAGCGCTTCGGTCGCATCTTCATAGCGGCCCTGCCAAAACGCCCGGAACCCTTCGATCAAGGGCAGCCCAGTTGCAGCGGCCCAACGCGATGTCTCGCCGCCACCGGCAGGTGCGTTGCGATACTGATCAATGATACGATCGACTTCGTCATCGCGACCGGATCCCAGGTAAGCCATGGCAGCGTGCCAATCATTGAAGGGATACAGTTTGCCATCGGCGTGGTTGTCCCAGCACGCTGCAACATCGGCCCAGCGGTTGGAAATGTCGTGATCTTCCAAATGCAAGCGCCACAGCAAGGCCGAGGCATCAACGAGATCCAGCGCCACATCGCTTTTCACTTCGCGGATTCGCGCATCGTACAGCTTGATCGCCTCACCGGCCTGACCGAGGTCGAGGTGATAAAGCGCCTTGTGCCACCAGTTATGGACCTTAAAAAAGTTGTCGTCACCCGACCAATTCGGTTCCCGCGACGCCATCCATTCGATTCCGTCCTCTGCACGTCCCTGCATTTCCAACACGTGCGCAACGGCGTGCTGGGCCCAGCAGTCCAACGGATCGCGTTCGACTGCTTCCCGTCCGACGGCTTCAGCACGGCTGTAGTCACCGGTCTCTTCCAGCCCAAAGGAATACATGCCCAGGAGGATGGAATATCCCGGCTGGTCTTCCGACCACTTCGGCAGAACCCGCGCAATCCGATCCCGCAGGTCGCGTGCATTGGCGCGGTAAAAATCCATCAGATGACCGGCTTGCAGACCCAGAATATCATGTGGAAACGCCATGTTGTGTTGATCCAACTTGACGGCAGCTTCTGTCCAATTGTTGGCGAGAAGCGCATTCAGAGCATCGACGTGAGATCCTTCCAGATCCGATTTGGCAAGCGGACGGACTGTCGCCAGAATGTTCCGTGCCTCGGCTGCGGCCTCGGGTTCTGTTGCCAAGCCGAACAGATAGGCTTTCAGAATATACGGCATCGCATAGTCCGGCGCGGCCTCAATCGCCTGGTCGACCAATGCCACGGGATCGCCCCTGTAAATGTTGAATGCGCGCATGGCGGCGTTGAAATAGTCCAAAGCGACTTCTTTTGAACCGGCTGCCGGCCAGTTTCCGGACAATCGCGTTTCTTGATGGGACATGTCATTCTCCAAACTCTTTTCTGAATGGGCGGATTGCCCGAATGCGATGGCTCTACCGCGCCGCCGACTGCTCTGCTTGAAGTCAACTGGGAGATTTTTGGGAGATCGTTGGAATCTGTATTTGAGACTTCGCTTGAGCTAAAATGGCAGGAACGAGGGAGCAGCACGAGAATGCGATACGAGTTCGATACCTTTGCGTTAGACACCGACACCCGCGAGCTTCGCCGTGGTGCGACTGCTGTCGCGCTCGAGCCGCAGGTTTTTGATTTGTTGGTTCTTCTGCTCGAAAACCGCCATCGGGTGGTTTCAAAGGATGAGATTGTCCAACGCGTTTGGTTCGGACGCGTGGTATCGGATTGGACAATCCTCGGACGCATAAAGTCGCTACGTCAGGCATTGGGCGATGATGGGAGCGCGCAGAAATACATCCGTACCTTGCGCGGGCAGGGGTTTCGATTTGTGGCACCCGCCAAACTGGCGTCGGTCAATGCAACTTTCGGGCAAGACGCTGACGGTTACACCAAGCCGAAAACCGTTGGGTCACCGCCGTGTATCGCTGTGTTGCCATTCTCTGCCATCGGCGACATTGAAGTCGGAAAGTCACTGGCAGACGCCATCCCCCGCGAATTGATCAGATCGCTTTCCAGCGTGCGGTGGTTGCGTGTCATTGCGCACGGATCCTCGTTCAGGTTTCGCGGACAAACAGTCGAGTTTGAAGACGTCAGGTCATTGCTGGGTGCACAGTACAGCATTTCTGGCGTGGTGGAGGCGATGGCAGGTCGTCTCTACGTGGACGCGGAAATGGCCGACACCCGTACCGGCGATGTCGTCTGGGCCATTCGCAAGGACGCCCCGATCGATGAGGTCCAACGACTACGCACCGAGATTGCCGGAGCTGTGCTCAACATTTCTGAGTTTGAGCTTCCTGAGCACGAGGCACAGCTTTTGGATGTGGATGATGCAGAAAACCTGGATGCCTGGTCATCGCTGCATTTAGGGATCAGACACATGTATCGCTTCAACAAGACCGATACAGAGATAGCCCGAAAGATGTTCGAACGTGCTGTAGCGCTGGAACCAACATTGGCACGCGCGCATGCCGGGATTTCGTTCACCACCTTCCAGCGTGTGTTTCTGGGATATTCATCCGACCTTGCTGCGGACCGACTGGCTGCCAGACGCAGCGCCGAGGAAAGTGTCCTACTTCAACCTCGCGATCCGTTTTCGAATGTTGTGATGGGCAGAAGCCTGTGGCTGACAGGCGATACAGAGGCGAGCAAGCCGTGGTTTGACCGGGCTGTCTTTGAAAGTCCGAATTATGCATTTGGCCGTTACGCTTCGAGTTGGGCAAAGGTTTTCACATCCGACTATGCAGGTGGAAACGAAATGACCGACCTTGCCATTGCTCTTAGCCCGCTCGATCCTCTGCGAGGTGGTATGCTCTGCAACAAGATGTGGATCGCGCTTGCCGCAAAGGACTATGATGCTGCCGTACAGTGGGCACAGCAAACCGCGCTGACCCCTGGTGCGCATGCGGGCCACGCGATGTTTGCGGCGATGACAAACCGTTTGGTTGGAAATGATGAAGGTGTGTCGCGGTGGCTAAAAGAGACCAAGCGCCGAAACCCGGGCTTCAGTAAAGCAAAAGCAAAGGCTCTGGTTCCGAGTAGTCACACCGAATTTCGCGCCCTAACTGAAGAGGCTGCGATCGCGCTAGGTTTCCCCGACTAGTGGATGCTGCAAAAAAGTTGGCACTTCATTGGGACGACAAAGTGCTGCTTTGGCAATAGCTGCATGAGCAGACGTCGGTTCAGTCTTATGCTCGAGCTTCGCAGAGCCTAGTTGCGAATGCCTGAATTGGACCGCCCTCTAACGCTCAAACACAATGGTGATCCGAGTCAAATGGGTACTTCGAAGGTCCGCTTTTGGAAAGCTGCAACGCAGTAAAACTGAGAAGGACGGATGTCGCCTTTGGGCCGTCGTGGCCCTCTAATCGGTACCCGTCACCTTCAATGCCGACACCCGAAGCGCAGCCAAAAGTTCAAGTAAGTGCTTTCTGCTCTTGGCACTGTATTTTGCGGCAGTCGCAGAACGCTGAATGAAGTCGGCATACTGGCTGATGGTTAGGTCACATGTCTCGATATTGCCAGAGAAGGGTTCCAAAACCCGCGCAATGATTTTGGTGTTTCTCTGTGCGCCTGCCTCAAGCTCTTCCTGACTGGAGGCTGTCACGCCCGCAATGATATCCTCGGCATTGGGCGAGGATTGCAGGAAGTCATAGTGCTCAATGACGGTGTGTTTGAAAATGAGATCCAGTTGCGCGCCAAGACCGGAGACCTTGTCTAGCCCGGCCTCGATATCCAGGACAACCTTGTCCGCCAGGGACCGTATCGTAGCCTGTAGCACTTCATCCTTATTGGCAAATGCCTTGTAGAGCGTCTGGCGAGAAATGCCCGCGGCCTCGGCAATATCGTTCATGCCGGTTCGCTTCACCCCGTAGCGGAGAAACAGGCCTTTCGCGGCCTCGATGATGTATGCGTAGCGATCTTCCATGATTTACATATTGACAAACGAACGCCGAGTGTCAATATGATGACAATCATACACCAGCTGTCAACTCGTCAGGACCTGATATGTCTGCACAATCTCGAAGAATCGCTATCGTCACTGGCGCAAACAACGGCATTGGATTTGAAACAACGGTCGGCATGGCCAAGGCCGGTTTTCACGTCGTCATGGCCTGCCGTAGCCAGGAGAAAGCCGAAGCTGCCAAGGCAGAAGTTGCCACACGTTTTCCCTCAGCGTCGCTCGATATCATCGCGCTGGACCTCAGTGATCTCAGTTCGGTCCGAGCGTTTGCCAAAGCCTTTCGCGACCGCTATGCGAAGCTTGATGTCCTGATCAACAACGCGGGAATCCTGCTTTATTCGGCGCGAACCAATGCCGAAGGCGTCGATCTGCAGTTCGCAACCAATCATTTGGGGCATTTCCTGCTCAACGCTCTTCTGATCGACCTCATCCCGAATGAGCCAGCATCGCGGATCGTTTCGCTGTCGAGCATTGCGCACAAAGGCGCTAGCATTCACTTCGATGATCTGACCTGTGGCCAAGACCCGGGTTTGGCCTACGGACAGTCGAAGCTTGCCTGCCTTCTGTTCGGCGACGAACTGGACCGTCGTCTTCGGGCGTACGGCAGGGTTCTGAAGTCGCTGACGGTACATCCGGGCGGTTCCGATTCCGGCCTGTTTCAGGACCTGGACGACGCCTCGCGTGAGGCGATGAAGGCGCAAGTCGAACAACTGCTGCATTCCAACGAAGACGCTGCCAAACCGTCACTGTTTGCCGCCTTGTCTGAGGAGGTCGAGGGCGGGGATTACTATGGTCCGACTGGCCCTGAGGAGATGAGCGGGGCGACTGGTGTCGCGACCCGCAATCCGATCTGCGACGATCATGATGTGGCCAAGCGTCTCTGGTTGCTCTCGGAAGAGATGACCGGTCAAACATTTGCTGTTTGAGGGCGAAGCCATGAACAACAGTAAAAAGAGAGTTGCCCTTGTGACCGGCGCGTCCAGCGGTATCGGCAAGGCCACCGCAGAAGCGCTCGTCAAGGAAGGGCATGTGGTTTATCCAGTTGCGCGCCGGGTCGAGATCATGGACGACCTGAAGGCGATTGGATGCATCCCGATAAAGATGGACGTGACCAAGGAGGAGGATGTTGTCGCTGTAGTCGAACAGATCGAGCGCGACCATGGCGGTGTCGACATCCTCGTCAACAATGCCGGCCTGTCTGTCTATGGGTCGGTCGAGGAAACGGACATCGACAAGGCTCGCTATCAGTTCGACGTCAATTTCTTCGGGCTTGGCCGCCTGACCCAATTGGTCCTGCCGCATATGCGCCAGCAGGGGTGGGGCAAAATCATCAATGTGTCGTCCGGCGAGGGGAAGGTGCACGCACCGCTGGCAGCCTGGTATGTCTCAAGCAAGTTTGCGCTCGAAGGGTTCAGCGATTGCCTCCGAACGGAGACCTCGCAATTCGGGATAGACGTGATGGTTGTTCGCCCCGGCGCGATCGATACGGAGATCACGAGCGGCTTTATCGATCCGCTACTAGAGACCTCTGGCAACGGCCCATATAGCGCCATTGCGAACAAGATGGCGAACTGGTTCCGCAACATGAGTGCGGAGAACGGCACAGCCTCTCCACCCAGCGTGATTGCCAAGGTCATCGTTGGTGCTATCCAGGCACCAAAGCCCAAAACCCGCTACGCCGCCGGTGTCGGCGTCAGGCACGCCATTTTCTTCCGTCGCATCCTGAGCGACCGCATGTTCGATCGGTTCATGATGCGGATGTTGGGGTGACGGCGATGACGACAATCATGGACCGTATCTCGCAAGGCTTCGAGTTTCTGATCGTGCTCGCATCGATTTTCATGCTGGGCTGGGGGTTACTCGGGTTTCTGGAGTACTTCACGGGTTTCGCACCCTTGATACCGCTGCAGAACGCGACTTTCCCGGTCGGTATGCAGACCCTCCATTGGATATTGATCACCGCATCTGGGGCCACGTTTCTCCTTGGGTACTTCCTGTGCTGGAGGCTCACGCCGATTGCTATGCTGGTCATGTTCACCGCGCTTGCCACCATGTGTGCGGTACAGACATTCGATATGTTGGAAAGCCCGGATCGCTATCGAAACTTTGTTCAGGAGTGCGTCAATTACATCATCATCTCGATTTATCTCTTCCGATCTAAACGCATGCGGGATCGGTTCGGGAGGATCACAGTTCAGGGCAGGGATGGCCCGTCGCCAATCAGTGCCTGAGACGTAAGGAAGAAAGTCATGGAAAACGGATCATCGGAAAAAGTGAGCTTCTCGCATCACAGGATTCACACCGACATCGTGATCGATGCGCCGCCAGAAGTGGTATGGTCGGTACTGACTGACACGGCCAACTACGGGAACTGGGCTGCGTTTCTCGTCGGTATCAAGGGTGAGATCAAGGACGGTTCGAAGATCACCGTCGACTTTCAACTTGATGCGTCAAAGGAGAAGCTGACTACGTTGGATCACACAATCACAGTCGTGGACGGAACGCAGTTCTATTGGGCCGAGAAGGGACCAGGCAGCATTCGCGACAACCATCATTTCCAGGTTGAGCCTCTAGATGATGGGACAACCCGCTTCGTGCAATCCGACGAGATTATGGGGGGCATCACGTTCCTGATGGGCGGTCGTTTGGCAAAGATGTACGTGGACGGTTACAAGGCCTTCAATCGCGGCTTGAAGGCTGAGGCAGAACGTCGTGCCCAATCCATCTGACAAGACAACGCGACCACTTGGGCGGGTTCTGCTGACCGGTGCGACCGGGATGGTGGGGTCATCGGTTCTCTCTGCCTTACTGAACGAGGATAGCACGCAAGAGGTTGTGTCGCTTGGGCGCAGACCGTCGGGCCGAGATCACACCAAGCTGAGCGAAACAAAATTCTCATCGTTCGGCGATGCTCAGGCAATCGAAACTCACTTGATTGGTATCGATACGGTCTTCCATTGCCTGGCCACCTATTCCTCGCGCGTCAGCCGTGCGGAATACGAGGAAATCACCGTAGAATGGCTAGGTGCATTGCTCTCCGCCTGCGAACAGATGTCCCCAAATGCCACGTTCTGTTTGTTTTCTGCTCAAGGTGCCCGGCCTGATGGCGGCGGCATGTCGTTTGCATTGAAGATCAAGGGCGAGGCAGAGAGCGCACTGTTCGCCTCCGCCCTCGAACGGAAGTTCGCTTTCCGTCCGGGTTACATTGCGCCTTCCGGGCCGAGGAGCAGTTGGAAACCAGCAGATTATGTCTTCAAGCCGCTCCAAAGGCTTATGCCGACAATCGGAGTGACCTCCGACGAGCTGGTTCGTGCAATGCTGGAAACAGCCATGCGCGATCCTCGTGATAGTGCCGTACTCGAAAATGGTGAGATACGAGAACTGCTTGGATGAGTTCGCCATGGCGCCATCAAACAAGCTCGTCAGTATTCCCAACCGCTCTTACTCAGTCTGGATCAATGTCCGCTTCGCAGAAGCCGCGGTGCAGCATTGTTGGTTTGTTTGCAGTCCGCTTGACCTTCGCCAGCGGGTACTCAGCCAAACACAATTCCACACATCGCACCAAGCTAAGCGTCTCCGAAAAGAGGGGAACCGTTTCCCCTTAGCGACCCTTCAAGCGTTCAAAAAACGCAACGCCGATTAACTATGCGGTATCAGCTTGAACTTTTTGACTCACGTGCATGACGTCTCAAGTTCGCTGTCACAGAGTGCCACTAACCGAACCAAGGATCGTCGTCGCTGCGGCAATGAACCGAGCCGACCATGCTACCTCCGCGACGAAGCTCTGAGATGCGGGCGCGGTCACAATACCCCGTGGCATTGTGGATATTGAGAACCAGCGGAAAGTCAGCGGGTGCGAATTGCAGTGAGACTTAGCGCAAATGGCGCTCGCTGGACGTTTTATTCGGAGGCTCTAGCGCACTAAATTGCATGATGGTTAGATGTGTGTGCTACGTCGAAGGTCCCACTCGTTCTTGCCAACGCGCCCAGGTTCTCAAAGAAGCCTTTGTTTGGTTTGATTGAGCTTTCTCTGGTCAGAGTTGGATGCAGGTGGGTCGAATTACGACTAGCATCTACGTTGTCCGGTTCGATGTATTCGGAGCCCAAGATATCGCCCGGTTTACAGTTGTACCGGCGCCGGAAACTTCGAACAAAGCTTGACGTGTCGAGAAAGCCCAAACGAGTTGCGACAGATGTGACCGCCCCTCGTGTTGGCTGACTACTGGCAAGCGTGTCACGTGCGTATTCCAGGCGGAGGTTGGCCAAATAGGCCTGCAATCCGCCATCTGCGCGAAACAGGCGATACAGCGTCGATCGCGACATTCCTACAGCGGCGCACATCTCGTCAACGTTCAAAGGCAGCGAGAGCGATCGCGAGAAAATGTATTGTTCTGCGCGAATACGCTTGGCTCTTTCGGTATGCAGGTCTTCCGAATTGAGTTCCTCGCGATCCGTAATCGCGGCGACGAGCAGAGACGCGAACAGGTTGATCGCTGAAGCATTGCCTGTTTCCGGTTTGTGCGAAATTTCGTTCGCCAGATGTAGGAAATTGGCGATCATCAACCGTCCGACTGGTGTACTATTATCAAAATGCGTCATCGGTCGCAGAGGATGGCGCGTGACTTGAAGGGCCGATTTCCTGAGGGCAAGATACGTGACCTTAGAGCGGTCGCAGTAGCAATATCGGGTCGCAGACAAGTCCATTACAGTGAGAGAGCCAGGTGCCACCCGGGTGGTTTCTCCGTTCACTTTTGCGACCGTGTGCCCCTCATTCTGGTAACGGATCACGACGCAATCGAACTCGTGATTATTGCCTACGAGTTCCGCCGGAGACATGGCCAATTGGCAGAACACGGCGTCTTCCAACTGACGAGACGACACGCTGAGTTCCAGATTCCGACGAGAAACCAAGGGTCTTCCCACGCGCCAAAAGTCCGCCATGAAATCGTCCCACGCATCCCGACGCGCCTTTTCAGGGAGCATCGAGATATTCAGGTCTGGTTCGAGGCCATTCATCTTCGATCTCGTTTCCGCATCGGTTAAGCTAACATACTTGTTCGCATCATACTATCTTAAGGTTGAGCCGATCAACGTGGACTCATTCTAAAATTTACTTCGTAGAGCATCTCCGCCAAAACCTCCAACTTTCAAGCAATGAGGCGAAGGATTGCTAAAAGTTGTCGGGTCCTGTCTGGTTCCTATGCTTCGACACTGCTTTTTTCTACTAGCGGAAGATCCGTTTTGACAGTGTCTTACCAAAAAATACGGTGCCCTACGAATTTCCGGTTTCGCAAGCCGCACGGCGGCAATTCCGAACATTTTCCCGCAACTCGAGATTTGAATTCGCTCGCGGCGAAATGATGGTTTGGGATTCACCTAGGTTTGTCATGATGAATGACTGCTATAGGGGATTTCGCCGCAGCGCAGAAAGCAATCCGCTGCGGGAGCGAGGATTTTCTGCGTCAGCATTCGCCGTGCTGTCAAAAGGCAACAAAGTCCGCGTTGCGGTCGCACACGTCAACGGCAGCGAAGGGTCGTTTTCCAAAAATCCTGTACGGAAGATTCCATCCCGCCCTGTTTTGCGCCGAGCCTGAATTTAGCCCTGTTGCATCAATAAATACCTTCTGCTCGGCAATTAAAGACTCTGTCCATCATACTCATGGACGTGGGTAGCCTGTTCGCGGGTATGGGCAATCTCTTGCACCACGGCGGCAATCTTGCTGGATGAAACTTGATGCAGCTCACCGACAACGGCCTCGGCGCGCTCGTAGCTGTCCGGAACGCCTTGGCTATTAAAATGGGCGGCAGCGGTGGAAATGTCCGCGTCTCGCCAAGTCGCCGTGGTGCCGACTGAAACGCTGTCATGATCGTTATAGCGGGCCAGGAACTTGTTTCCGTCGAGACCGAAGCTGTTGGCGGTCGCCACAATGTCATCACGCACAGCCAGCCACTTTTCGGCTTCTGTCGGGTCCAAGTTGTCCAACTCGGCCGCATTCATGGATGTGGTGTAACTGTCGTCAGCAACAGTGTACGCCTGCAGGTCGGTGTCGTATGGGCGTAGCTCGGCAACATCGCCCTTCAGCTCTCCGATCTGCACGTCCATTGCGGCACGCAGATGCGGATCTTCGACCTCACGTGCAAGAGCCTCCATGTTCTCGATGGAGTTCACAATGTCCTTGGTCTGCTGTTCGTAGTTCTCGAAACCGGCCTGACCCAGAGCGGATTGCATATACTGAACATAGCGATCACCGGGCGACTGGTAGTCGTCGGAATCCTGAAAACCTTTGTCGCCGGACAGGTCAGCAAGGGACGAATAGTAGGGATGATACAGGTCGTATTCCTGAGCATCGTTCATGTGCTGAGAAACCAAAGCCTGCATATCGTTCAGATCAACCGGCTCCCCCGATCGCTCCGCAGCCTCCAATTCGATTTTCAGTTCTTCGACCAAATCTTGTTGCGCCGTATGTTCGTCAACACGGCGGTTGGCCTGGTCCTCGATGTCGAAGCTCTTTGAAGCGATGGCTGCACGATCATAGCCCATCGCCTGCTGCTCTTTCATGATGATGTCGATCTGCTCTGAAACGCGATCCTCGCGCGGGGCGGATTGATCAAATTTGGAATAGGGTGCGAAGTGTTTGACTTCGTTCAAAAGATAGTCTGTACGCGAAACCATAGTTTTTCCTTTGCGAGTTGATGGAAAACTCTGTGTTGGATCTGCCTGGGGCGTTGGCGCGCTCATTAGGCAGACCGGGTGAAAACCTTATAAGCTGTGTCCGTCATCGTCGCCGCGCCCTTGCAAGAGCGGGTGCGTTGCGTGGGCGTGAACCTCTGAGAGTTCTTCTGAGATTGCGATGATCCTGGAAGAAGCAAGCTGGTGCAGCTCGTCAACAACGGCCTCCGCGCGGTCGTGGCTGTCCGACAATCCTTGAGCCTGGAAGTGGGCTGCGGCGGTTGAAATGTCGTCGCTGCGCCATCCCATTGTAGTGCCCAAAGTGACGTTGTGATGGTCGCCAAAGCGGGCAACGAACGCCTCGCCATCAAGGCCGTAGCTGCTGGCCGTGTCGGTGACTTCCTTGCGGATCGCCGCCCACTGTTCGGCCTTTGGATAATCCAAGACATCCATTTCGGCGGTGCCCATTCCCATCATCGTTGAATAGCGGCGGTCCTCGAGGATGAAGGCTTGAAGGTCCGGATCGTTGGTGCGCAGATCCGCAACGTCGCCCTTCAGCTCACCAATCTGAATATCCATTGCGACACGCAGATGAGGGTCGTCAACCTCACGGGCCAGCCCTTCCATCTTGTCGATGGATTGCAGCAATTCTTTGGCCTGAGACTGGAAGTCCTCATAGGCCCCCTCGCCCAAGGTGTCCTGCATATAGACCTCGTAGCGGCGTGCTGCCGGGGCATAATCTGCGGACGCCTGGAACTCTTTGTCATCGACAATATCAGCAAGGGCAGACAGATACGGATGGCTCTGTTCGTTGTCCCGAACGTCGCTGATATGGGCAACAACCTGCGCCTTCAGCTCGGGTGTAATCGTTTCCTCAGAACCGCCTAATTCGATGTGTCGCCGCAAATTGCTCATGACTTCGGGCGACACATAAGACGGGTCTCCAGGCTCGCCATAGTCATCAAAATGATGGGCCTGATCTAGTAGATGTTCCATTCTCGATACCATAGGTTCCTCACTTTCAACGAGTTGGATGGCAAACTCTTCGATCCGGTCTTTGACGGCGTTGGCGCGCTCATCAAACAGATCCGACATTCTTGCGATGGATAGGGTCATCACATCACCGGCCATGTCGCGGGCCGTAACTTCGACTTCCGGGGTGCTTTCAACAACCGACATTCCGGCCTGAACTTTCCACGTATCGGTCTCAACTTCCTGCCGCAAACCGCGCTCAAGGCGGGTCGTCGCGGTCAGCTCAATACCGTATTCCTCTGCAACCTCGACCTGGATAGAGCGCTGGACGTCGATGTTCATTTCGCTGCTCATACCCATAGCCAACCATTGCCCATGCTCGACGCCTCGGTTGTTCACAACGATGTGGACATGGGGGTTGTCAGTGTCGTTATGGAACACTGTCAGGTAGTCCCAGGTATCGCCAAAATCACCGCTGCCAAATAGCCGATCTGCGAACTCTAAACCGGCCTCATGAGCGGCATCCGGATAGGTGCCTTCGGGAAAAGAAACGATCATGTGACGGGTGTAACCGTAGTTGGTTTTCCCATTGAAATCCTCGGCCCAAGTCTCGATCAAATCACTGACCTGATCCGCATCGAGCGGGGTCACGCCATTGTCTCGGATGTCCAACACACCCTCTGCCCGGACGGTCAGATAGTTGATCTGGCGGCGCAGCTCATGCGCGTTTTTTACTCCACCTTTGCGGACGTGTTTCACAACCGCCTCGGGCTTTCCAACCACGGCACCAAGCCGCGCCTTGATGGATGAGGACCGCGAAACCATGAACTTCATGCGCTTTGCGATCTGCAGCTGCTGATTGATCCGCTTGGAACGATCGACACCCTTCTGAGCCTCACGGAAGGCAAGTTCCAGGAAGTCTCCGGCTGTCAGATCACGGGCTGCGGCGTTCATTTTTCTGGTGTCCAATCGTCGTCGCGCAAGATCCGGCGAATGGCGGATTCAGGCTCTCGGCTTCGGCGGGCGGCAGTGATCATCGCCTTCAAGTCTTGCCGGTGCTGGATGATCGCACGATGGAGATTTTCGACGTCGCGGCGGTCGTCATCCGTCCAGATGACCGTGCCGCGCTTGGCCGATTTCGCAAGCTGATTGAGGTTGGTGTATCCACCCTGAACCTGCCGCAAGTGCTTCTGCCAGAGATCCACAACAGCAGGGTCGGGATCGAGATAACCGATCAACCGATAGATCAGACGCTGGATGATCTGATTGCGGCTCTTGGCTCCCAGCACACTTACAGCTGCCTCCAAACGCTCCAGCGCATCCACTGGCAAGCGTACGGAAAAGACAGTGGTATCGGCGGGCTTGCTCAATGCATACCTCTGGTTGTATTTTCAGTTTGTAACACAACTACCTTATCCTGTCATACTCTCCAAGAGGAAACCGGGGGTGATTTTAGAAATCCGTATTTTCTCAAATTGCTCCCGGAACAGTTTTGCTCTTGGAGGCAATTTCCACGCCGGGAAAAGGGTCCCGCCCCTTTTCCAGCCAGCAGGCGTGGGTGCCGGTGGACCGGCGCAGGGCAATCACGCAAAGCGTGGGCTGCCCGAACAGCGCCCGTCACTTTCCGGCACGTTCAAGTTCAGTATGGCATTTTCCGCGCGCCTCAGCGCGCTCAATATCCCGCCGCCTGCGCGGCGGGTGTGGCAGGGTTGAAAGCTGCCGCGTTGCGGTGAGCCACCTCCCTGCCCG
The DNA here is from genome assembly GCF_056543005.1 of Ruegeria sp. A5. Lineage (NCBI taxonomy): Bacteria > Pseudomonadati > Pseudomonadota > Alphaproteobacteria > Rhodobacterales > Roseobacteraceae > Ruegeria > Ruegeria sp. A5. The sequence goes on along the minus strand of NZ_JBQGAV010000002.1, from coordinate 472,670 downwards.
GCTGTGAAGTCGCGCGCCACGTGTGGCGCATATGTGGTCCGGGTTGTGGGCGGAGCACAGGAAAGGGCGGCTTGCGCCGCCCTGCCCTCTCGTCATTCGGTGACGGGCTCGTCATCGCTCCGCTTCGGGAAGGCCACCATCTCGACCCCGGGGAACATGCTGTGCTTGACCTGGACCGAGGTGATGTTGCCGGTCTCGTCGGTACTGACGAAGAGAACCCCGCACCGATCCCAGAATGTCTTGCCTTCTTTTTCACCTGTCTTGACGTTCAGTTTCAGAGTTTGAGTTGCCATTGGTAGATCCTCGCTATGACGTGTTTCGATGAACATGAGAAAAGCGGGCATCAAGGGGATGTCAGCAGGGAATTTGATCCGCGCGGAATGCGCCGCAGGCGCAGGGGAATTTCCCTGTTTAAGCGCGGCGCCCATGTCGGGCCCCGCGCGTCTTCCCCGACTGCCCGCTTATGTTCATCCCTTCAGAAACACAGCAGCCGAGGATCTTCTAAGGCAAGGGGTTTGAACCTGTCAGACCAAGTGACAGGAAGGCAAGACATTCTGTGACCGCTGCGGGCGGAACGTCTGAGAAATGTGATGTCTTCGATGGCGGCAACATCACCTCGGTTCATCACAGGCGCAGTGCTCAATTCAAGGTGCGGGTGGCCTTTCTGGATCGGTGTGACCTTCGCAGCAAAGGAGGGAGGATCACCGGTGGCAAAAGTCGCGCTTTTCAACGGGCGGAGGCCAAAGACCGGACGGTCCGGCCCTGATCCGCGCTTGCGTGGATCAGGTTAACAGACGGACTCAATTTAGCGGGGCGGGTTGGGCAAAAGACGGCAGCAAACACTTGAGTTTGAGCCTCACAGCCCAAGAAGAACCGCCCGAACCTAGGCTTTCGACGCGGTCGAAAGGAACAGCCAACGATCACGAAATATTTCACTTAGCATTCAGCGGCCAAATCTACTATCCGCCGATTCATGGCTTACAATTACGACAAACTCTATGGTGAACAACCAAACGCACTTGGCGAACCCACACAGGTATTCGTCGACTTTTTTGATCAGTTTGATCAAACCGGCGCGCGTGTTCTCGACATTGGCTGCGGTCAAGGCAGAGACGCGCTGTTCATCGCCCGGCTTGGTCACCATGTCGTTGGCGTGGATATTTCTCCAAACGGCATCCAGCAACTGATCAGCGCGGCCAAATCAGAAAAACTTGTGGTGGAGGGCACTGTGGCTGACGTCACCGCATACGTGCCAAAAGGCAAATTTGATGTGGTTTTGATAGACCGAACCTTACATATGCTCTCCGAGGCATTGCAGAAGACCGTATTGGAACGGTTGCTCAATCATGTCGAAGATGGCGGCTGGCTTCTGATCGCTGACGAGGCATCCAACATCAAAGGGTTCAAAGACGTAATCCAGTCTCACCAATCAAACTGGAGTACGGAGCTTTCCCAAAAGGGATACTTGTTCATCCGAAAATCTTGAGCGCACCCGGATTTACAACAATGGCTGGCTAATTGGACGCAATGCTTGTTCACGCATCCAAACACAAGATCATTCCGTATTTCGAACCCCTGCTCCTATCAGAACAGGCATGACCTGCTCCTCAGATTTGAACTCAAATATCTGTTCGACCCGAATTGAACCAAGCGTTGCCGCCTCCAGCGCGGCCTTCATTTGATGCAGCGTCAACCCAAATCCGTCATCATCTGACGCATGCCAATCCCACTGAACGAAATGTCCCCCCTTGTTGAGCAAACCCGCCAGCACCGCCACAGCGCCACTGTAGTCTGGGAGAAAGGCGCACACGGAAGACGCGCAGATCAAATCGAAATCTGAAAACCCGTTCTCGAGCCCCGAAACATCTCCAGCCAGAATATCTCCATGAACTGCTCTAACATTGTGCAGCTGCTTTTCCTGCAGGACGGCAATCATATTCTCCGAGGTATCAACTGCGACAACTTCCTCCACAAAAGGCGCAATTTTTTCCGCCAGCAATCCGGTGCCACATCCAAAGTCGAGCACACGCTTTGATCGCCAATTCTTCCCACGAATATCTAGATGCTCGTCCAGCGTGGTGAAAGCGCGACTCGCGTAGCGTCTGACGTCGTCATTGTCGTCCCAACCATCGGCATAGTCGTTCCAGTCATCGGTCATGTTGCTTGTGTTTCCTTGATGGTTTGCACCGGCTCCAACACATGTGCGCTGGGGCAGACGCATCGATACGAACGCGCGACATTGGCTAGGTCGGCGAGAACAGTCAACATGGATTTGGAACGGCATGTGGAGGGAATAGAGGCGACTTCGGCAAGCCTCTGCTGACAGTCTTTCCCGCAAGAAAGAGGCCCACCGAAGCGGGCCGCAAGTTTAACCAAAGGGAAGTCTCGAGGTATTGAAGACAGGCTAACGCTTGCGCGCGCGATCGACAATACCGTCGGCCGTGATTGTGGCAATGCGATCCTCGGTACGGCGGGTCATTTCCACCCCGTCACCCGTCATATGCGCTTCTGCAAACTCCGTGAACTTGAAGATGCTGCCATCGGCTTCGACATGGGTTTCATCTTCCGCCGAGCGACGCTTCACCGACCCGTCATGGCGGATTTCAATGAGCGTATTGTCAGCCATTCGGACCGTCACGGAATGCTGATCCACAGCCACACCCTGCCACCACATATCCGCATCGCGCCGCACAACGATACGGTTAGGATGCAGCTTGATCTGTACATCCTGCGCGACCTCCGGATCAGTGGCTTTCACCACAACAATCGCCTCTTGCGCATTGGGGTCACTGTGGATCGAGGCGCTCCCGTTCTTCGGCGGCCAAAGTTTTGGCTGCGCGCGCGGCTTGCCCTGCTGATCCGAATGAAACCCGACAAACATCTGCGCGGATTTCCAGACGCGGCGGGCCGCTTTTTCGAGCTTGTTTGAAGAGGTGTCCATGGGTCTTTCCAAATCCGTACTGATCAAGTGGTCGCTTTAGAAAATGAGCCGGGTGACCGACCTCTGATAGCTATGCTCGATGGGTTGCTCACGCAATGCCACTTTAAGTTTTCATCTTTGAGACTGACACAGCCAGAGATTGATAAGCAGGGCGCAACGCGCCCTGCCCCGTTAGGTTCAGAAGCACTCAGGAACCCAAGCATCGATCCGGGGTTTCTGTTCTTCGGTCACACCCAACGCGCTCTGATGCTCTGTGTCGTTGAAGAGTTTGTGCATCGCCTCGTTCTTCGCACCTTTCTTGGATTTCGCGAAGGCTTTGAACATGTCGGTGTCACCATGCAGGTCCAGCAATTCCTTGTAGAGATCATCCAGCTGCCAGCCTTTCAGACGCTTGAAACAATTCTCTGTCGAAGGGGTCCAGATCGCGCGCATGTTGGCACCAATCTCAGCCTCGATCTCCGCCATGAACTCCGGGCGTTGGGTCAGAAACTGCCGGGCCAGAAAAGCCGTGATCTCTCCATTGCGGTTCTTCTTGCCCAGTTCGCGAAACGCTTTGAACGCCTCAACGCTGCCCTGTGCGGCCATCTCTTGGAACCGGTCATAGGCTGCGTCTGCCACATCATCGCGCTCCCCGCCAAGGCGCGGGTCGAGGATGAATTGATCATCAATCTCAGGCGCATTCCGTTCAGCGCCACCATAGCCAAACCCAAACAGGGTGCTGGTCAGACCGGAGGCCGGGGTTGCGGAGAAGGCAAACAGGCTCAGCACTTAATCCGGCTTGTCCAGCAGGGCCGTTTGAACCGCCGCCAGCCGGATCGCTACCATGTCGTCGATGAACTTTTGCGAATAGGCCGGTTTTGGTGTCTCTTTGGCCAATGGTTCTTTGATCGGAGCCAGAACACCGGCCTCAGTGGCGGTCTGGACATGTTCTGCCGCGACATAGGCCGATGATGTTTTGATCTCGCCATCGTTGCCAACATAGAGGAACACGCCAGACAGTTTGCGCTGATCATCAGAATAGAACGGTGCGGCATAGTCCTCGAGCTCTGCAAGCTCCTTCTCGCCAGCCTCGTCCAGAGCCTCAGCCTCATAAAGTTCGGCCAATTCGTCATACCGTTCAGCCTGTCCTTCGGTGAACTCCCGGCTCACCATGTCCAGATGGTGCATGCCTTCGATGCCCGAAAACCCATAGGGAATGTAGCTTTCGTCATGGGTGTCCACCCAGTCCCAGCCTTCCGCTTCAAGTAGCTTTTTCGCTTCTGCCACCAGCATTTCAGCAAAGAGACGATCCAGTAGCGCGCCGTCATTGAACAGGGTCTCATCGGCAAAGAGATCAGCGGTGACGGTGCCACCTGCTCCAACATAGGCTTCCTGCCCGACAAACACCGCCTTGCGGCTGGTGCTGCGGACAGCCTCAGACGTCAGGGCTTGTTTCACATCATGCTCACTGAACCACCGGCACTCTTTGGTCTGTTCCAGCACCTCCAGAATTTTCTCCTCCTCGGTGCTGACGGTCATGGCCTTGGCCAGACCCATGCTGATCTCACCCGCCTTGAGCGCGTCCAGTACGGCGACCGGCAGACCAGCCAGTGCGAGGCGGCGGCGCACATGGGCTTCGGTCACACCAAACGCATTGCTGATCTTGGCAACAGACAGAGATTTCTCGGCCATCTTGCCATAGGCGCGGACTTCGTCCACTGGGTCCAGTTCCTCGCGGGCTGTGTTTTCCGCATTGGCCCATTGTTCGGCCACAAACGGGTTATCCGTGACCTTCACGGGGACCTGTGCCAGATCGGCGCGTTCGGTCACGGCGATGTTCAAAGCCCGCAGGCGACGACCACCGGCCACAATGGCGACTTTGCCATCCGCATCGCGCAGACCGCTGAGGTTTTGGATCAGGCCACACATGACCAGACTGTCGGCCAAGAGGGCAATGCCCTCCTCGGTGACCTCCTGACGTGGGTTCAGATCGGACAGGTAGAGATCGGACAGGGCGAGGGTTTCGATGGTCTCCGGTGCGGTGAAGGTTTCAACTTTGCTCATGGGGCAAATCCTTGTTTGAGTGTTTCGCTTCGTGTTAAGGGTGCCCTACCCCTTGTGGGGTAGAGCGGGGCCGCTTAGGCGGCTGCGTGTTGTTTCAAGAAGGCGAGGCCGATCTTGGCGGAGAGACCTCCCTTCTTGACCAGCTCGACGGCTTCGCGCAGTCGTTGCTGCAAGGTTTCCTGACTTATTTTCATCACCCCCTTTCCGATCTGCGGTGAAAATTAGTATTCGCTGGGGCACATGATGGTCAGGACGCGGCGCGTCACTGACGTGTCAAACGGGCGGTCGGACCCGTATGTGTAATCCGTGTCGTAAAGATCGATCTTCCAGAACAGCTTTTGGCCGCTGACCGTCACCGTTCCGAATGTGTGATCGCCATATGGGTCATTGCCCTCGTCGAACTGGTCATCCGATGCCACCGCAGCCAATGCCGCGGTCTGGAAGTCCACCCCTTCGCCGGACACGCCGGGCGTGACAACCACCTGCCCCTGAATGCCTTTGGAATGCATCTCAATTGCTGCATTTGGGTCGATCAGGGCTTTTCGAAACAGGTCAATCTGCGCCGCAATCTCTGCCGCCTGCAGGCTCGTGTCAGTCTCGGTGTCTTTTGTCGTCTCAAGATTCAAAACCGTCTCTCCTTTGTGATGCGACCGCTGGGATTGATCCCCTTTGGTGCTGGTTTTGAGCCGAGCCCTGAAAGGGCGTCGTCTCTAAAACCTGCCCCGTGGCGAACGCGGAGAGGGGCGAGACAGGACAAATCGACAAGAGTGGTGCGGCCCGCAGCGCAGCGCGCGAGGACACGGTCTTGTCTATTTGTCTTGTCCGAGGGGGGAGGCTGCGCCTTCCCCCTGACGTCGGGTGGCGTTTGGCTTGTCCAAATCCCGCCCGACCAACAAATGAAGGCCAAAGGATCTTCGATCCTGCGGGAGCGCAAAAGGGATCGTCACGCGGATGGGCAGATCACCACGGCATGGACCGACCATGACCCAAAGCCCCTGCCCTGGCTCGCATGAGACGGGTCAGGGAGATCATGCTGGGGTGTTCTGGGTGGAAGCCGGCATGTCGGCTGGAACCTAGAGCCCGGTCACGAGACGACAGACTCGGGATTTGCTGAGGAAACGAGGAACACACTAGCTCCCGGCAGTGATTTTAACAGGAGACGGAACACTTCAATGGACATCAAAAAACTGCGTTTCCAGCTGCGCCATTAGGGCGCGCGGCCCTCGGCAACATTCTTGCCAACCTGATAGCAGTGCAGCGAACATGGAAAGTGCCTGATCAACACTCCGTCGATCTCGCTTTCAGCTGTGATCGTCTTCGTTGTCGCCCCAGCAGGGATGCTGGTGTCAAAGTTGCGTTTGGCAAATTCGATAAGCCCACGCAGCTCACCTGGTTGATCTGTTGCATACCTGTCGGACCATTTGATTTCATATGCCCATGTTGGCTTGAGACGCGCCGGGTCTACGCGCACAAGATCGACTTCCAGGACCGCCCTGCCCTTTTTCCAGCGCGCATAATGCAGGTTCTTCATCAGGTCTGAATGGAACCACTGTGAGAAAATCGCCGTTTCAGCCATCGCGCCCATGGCATCGTCTCCGTCTGAGATTTTTGCAAATAAGGCCGAGCGCATTGATGGGTTCGTCAGATAAACCTTGAAATTGCGCATCCGTTGGAAAGTCTTGCCGGTGTCATCGACGCGTCGGACACGCACGATCAAAAAGGCAGCCTCAAGGTAGTCGAGGTATTTTGTAATCGTGTTCTTGGCGACGCCCGAGCTTTGCGCCAGACCATCGAGACTCACTTCTTGGCCAGTGTGATAGGCCAAGGTCGTGAAAAGCCGGTTCAACTCCTGAATATCCTGAATGCCATAAAGGCTGGGCAGATCGCGTAGAAGAACTTTATCGATGATATCCCGCCCAAGGAAGCGCTGCACATCGGCCTGAATTGTTTCGTTCAGAACTGCCTCTGGGTAGCCCCCAAAGTTTAGGTAGTGGATGAACTCCTCGTTCAATCGCACAATGTTCGGCGTGGAAAACCGCAGGGTTGACCCTAACGGAGCCGCATTGACTAGATCGTCTTCTAATTCCCTAAACGCCAAGAATTCCGCGAAGGTAAGTGGAGGGAGAAAAAAATCTGTAAAGCGTCCAGCGCCCGACTCCTCGCTCTTTAATCGCAACGCCGCCGCTGCAGATCCGGATGCAATGAATCTGGTGTTCGGATATTGGTCGGTAAGAACCTTTAGATGAACTTCCCAATCCTTCAGATACTGAATCTCGTCAAATACAATGATACGCCTGTCTTGCTCATTGTGATCGGTTTCATCTTCGAACAGTTCGATCAGACGAGACAGTGGCATTCCGCTGTAAAGCGGCGTGTCGATGGAAACAAACAGGATATTCTGACCATCAAAACCTTCAATGGTCGCCTGCTCAATCAACTGGCGCAGCATGACTGTCTTGCCAACCCTACGCGGTCCCATCAGGATGGTCGAGCGACGCACAGACCAATCCAAAGCGAGCGCCGAGAAGGGGCCGAAATAGGCGCGTTTCTTCTCATTCGGGTTTTGAGAAACCTTGTAAGTGGCGTCCCACCACGGGTTGTCCCGGCGGAGGCTTTTGAGAACGTCTGTTTTTGCAATTTCAAGCATGTCGCGCTAATATCAATCCATTGATACTAAGTCAACGCGACTGTTTATGGCACTGTTTAATATGTGTTTTCCTCGTATCAACAATGACCCGGAGGACGCAAATAGCTGACTCACATTGCTAAAAAACGCGTCTTCCCCTTACAAAGTAGACGTACCATATTGCAGGTCAGCTTTTGGTTTCGCATCGATTTCTGTTCTAACGTTTGATGCTTTCAAGATAGAACAGCAGTCCCGCGAGTTCTCGAGGCGCTTCGAGCCGACAGGCTCAGGATATGCCAATGATGCAGACCGTCCAATGAACGTGACCTTCACGTCATAAACCAGCCCAGAACCTGTAAGTGAAGTTTCAGGGTTGGGATGAGCACGCGCGGGTCTCAATTCACTCTTTGCCTGGTCTTGTCAGAAAACAAATCCACGCGTGTTACCCTCCATCGGCCGAAATACTATATTTAGTATGTGTGTGCCGTGATGACACAATATACTTGCATTTGAACCCCTTTTGTTCTATTTCTTAACTACGCTGCCAAAGGGAAGAACACATGTCCGGATCTGCCAGTTCAGAAACACAGACAGCACTGCCTGCAACGGCCAAGCAACTTGCTTATGCACGTAAGTTGGCAGAACAACAAAACGTCGTTTTGCCTTGGAAAATCCAGCAAGGTCGGCGCGCGATGAGCCAATGGATCGACACGCAGAGATCAGCGCCTCGCGTTCGCGATACCCGGCCAAGCTCCAAGCAAGTGGCTTTCGCGGAGCGCATCGCCCGGATCAAGCGCAGCCCTGTTCCGGACGAGTGCTTTCGGGATCGAAACCTGATGTCCCGCTGGATCGATAGCAACAAGCCCTGAGCGCACCCACGGGAGCGGTAGACTCATTACAGCATCGAAACAATTGTTACGTTGAGAAAGCTCGGCCAGTACGGTATCTGACTAACGCGGCGTGCCTGGGGGGTTTATTGATTTACTTGAGGGGGTACGAGTTTGGTGCGTCGCGCACCCTCCCATCCGATACTGGCCAAGCAACGAGTTATGCTGATATGACATCGCCTGCGTTCAAAAGATTGGAACAGCGCAGTCATGAATATCGATGAACCAAACCTGATAATGTCTGACAAGTGTAAGTCTGTACTTGTCGACGGATTTCGCTTTGAAATTGAAATCTATCGCTTGGAAAACCAGGGCAGCTGGACATTGGAAGTGATCGACGCAGAGGAAGCCAGCTATGTTTGGGACGATAAGTTCAGTTCCGACCAAGACGCGTTGGATACCGCTGTCGATATCCTGAACAATGAGGGCGCGCTGGGATTCATGGGAAAAGACGACAAACCTTAGGGTACCGCCAGAGTCTTTTGCTTGTAACCGGCATTATGGGCAAATTCAGATTAGACTTGTCCGCGTTGGTTCTGCTGCACATCTGAGTGCTAACTATCCCGATTGCACCCAACAATGCGCCAAAGGCCGCGTGTGGTCCAACGCTTAAGCCCTTGGTTTTGGCGATTAAGGCGCAGAAGGTGCCTCATACGCTGGCTGACTTTGCGAGTTTGTGGAATGCCAAACTCCGATTTTGTCCAGCCTTGTAATGACCGCATCGATCGCAGGTTACTTTTCCGCATCTTCGTTACAAAACAGATCGTACAGAACCTTCACAATCGCCAACACGCGTTCATCCGCAATCCTGTAATAGATGCTCTTTCCGTCGCGCCTCGACTCAACCAAACCAGACAAGCGCAGACGTGACAGTTGCTGGGAAGCTGCTGCCTGCCGCATGGAGAAGGTGGTTTCGATTTCGCTTACGGATTTCTCACCGCCAAGAAGCAGGCACAAGATCTGCAAACGGCCGTCATGCGCCATTGCCTTAAGAAAATCGGTCGCTTCCAGAGCGTTTTGGCTGAGATCGGGTTTCAAGTGGGGCCCCAAAAGAATGATAAGTCATGATATCACAACCTCTATGATCTGTGTCGACAAGGCGGAAAGGGTCGAGACAGACAAATCGACAAGAGTGGTGCGGCCCGCCGCGCAACGCGAGAGGACACGGTCTAGTCTATTTTTCTTGTCCGAGGGGGAGGCCGCGCCTTCCCCCTGACGTCGGGGGGCGTTTGGCTTGTCCAAATCCGGCCTGACCAACAAAAAAAGCCAAAGAATCTTCGATCCTGTGGAGGCGCAAAAGGGATCGTTCCTTCACGTCCATTCTGGCCGAGTGGCCAAAGAATAGATCGCTCAATCGGGTTGAGAGATGAACGACCTACGATCGCTGGCGGTTGGTACTAACCACCGACGAGAACATACCCTCGTCGGAGCTTTTGCTTTTCGAGTTTTTGGAGCGCTTCACCGGCCTGGGCTTCGTCATCATACGTCACCCTCATAGCTTGTCCGTTTGTACCAATACGTCCCCAGGCCCGAAGGATGGACACTTCTCCAAACAACGTCGGCTGCAACTCTATTCTATAGAACCGCGCCATGTTGACGTCCGGGTCCACGTGGATCAGGTGGACGGGTGTGGTCGCTGTCAGCTCCATGACACGATTGTCGATCAATAAAGCCCGTCTGTCCAATGACTTTGCAAAACGAGGTGACCGGAACCTCACACCCAGTCACCCAACTGACGTTACATCGTCGGCTTCAGCGGATTATCACACCGTGTTCATAATCGGCGTTCAACAGCATTCCCATGCGTTAGCATTCAGCTGCTGTTAGTTCATAGCGGGCTTGTTCGGGGATCAACAACTCAGACTGAAGAGCCTGTTCACCACCGTAGCATTGCAATCAAGCGGCTGCGAACTGCTCTAATCCGTAGGAAAAGCAGCTTGAAGCCACACCCTGAAATGCGAGTCTTTAAATATTGGGTCATGAGCAAAACGCTTCCAGCGACGCAGGCTCCAGTAACCTGATCCTCTTGTAGGCGACTTCAATCCAGCCTTTTGACGCAAATTGCTTGAGAGTTCGATTGACCACGTCTCGCGCGGCATTGGCCAGCTCACCGATCTGCTCCTGCGTTAGCCCCGAAATGACAGCGGTGCCTTTTTGCCCGGCATCGTGTGATGAAGCGATGCGCAGCAGCGTCGAGGCAATGCGCTGTTGGACATTGGGTATCAGAAGATCGGAGACGGTCGCGATGGCAATATCCATGCCGTGGGACGCGACCTTAGTGAGGGCCCGGTGATAGCTCGGGTCGGATGCAGCTAACTGGTCCAGCGCGACCAGCGGGACGTGGAACGCAATTGAGGGCTCGACTGCCACAAATGTCAGGTTCCTGTGTCGCCGGCTGAGCGAGGCATCATATCCGAACCACACACCGCTACGGCATATATGGGCGAGCCTGTCATCACCACCACGTCGCGGAACCTTGATACCAAAAGCCCCTCCTGCAACTCCAAAGATTCCTCCGCGGAAATCGCCGACATCAAAGACTCGGCTACCGACTGCAAACGTCCGAAGCGTGGCCCTCTCCAGTACTACGGCCTGGAATGCCTTGTCTTGTTCGGCAAGCCACCCGTACCTGAGAACCGCGCGCTTCGCCTCAGTGATATTCAAACTAGGCTTGGCTGATTGCTCTTGATCAAGGCTCCTACCCGCTGGGAGAACGTCACGACGCCTGCGTTTAGCTGGTTCAATCAAGTTTTTATCTTGGCCCATACCGACTTTGTCGTGATTGCTACAGATCAGCACTGAATATCAGATAATATTGATATGAAACACCACTTAGTTTTGATGCAAACCGCCAGTCGAAAGTGGGTTTTCGCAATTGACGCACGATTACCATCGAGCAACTCCAGAATTTAGAAAGACGCCACATCAGGAGGTCATCTATGAACATCATGACGCTGACAAAAACCGTTGCCCGGACCGTTGTTGCGCTGATCGCATCCGCTTCAGTGTCGTGGGCCTGTACCGGCATTATGCTGACCGGTTCGGACGGAAGCATCATTCGCGCAAGGACCGCCGAATGGGGGCCTTTTGATCTCGAAACCAAGATCAATATTATCCCGAGGGGATATTCCTACAGTGCCGGCGAGATGCCAGACGGAAAGCAGGGAACGACATGGACCGGTAAGCATGGCATGGTCGGCATCAGCATGTTGGACCACGGCGCTCCCGCCGACGGCATCAATGAGGCAGGGTTGACTGCCGGGCTGTTCTACCTGCCGGGCTTCACCGAATATCAGGAGTACAATCCTGAACTTGCCGACAACACCATCCCCGGTGATTTGTTGGCAAGCTATGTCCTGTCGAATTTCGAAACGGTCGAGGAGGCGATAGCCGGGCTCGAGAATATTCGTGTCGTGGGCGTGGTGGATGAGACGCTTGGTTTTCCGTTTCCGTTTCACATGCTGGTAGCCGACCGATCAGGTGGACGGATCGTCATCGAGTATATCGATGGCGATCTGACTGTTTTCGATGCCCCGCTTGGCGTAATCACCAATTCGCCAAACTATGACTGGCACATGACGAACCTCAACAATTACGTCAATCTGACTGCTATCGGCGTGCCCCAGGTCGAAGCCAGCGGCGTTACTTTTGCTCCGCTTGGCGCAGGCAGCGGCATGATCGGTCTGCCTGGTGATTTCACACCCCCGTCACGCTTTGTCCGCGCCGTTGCGTTCTCGCAAACGGCCCGTGAAACCCAGGGCGGCTACGATACCGTACGAGAGGCTTTCCGGATCCTCGACAATTTCAACATTCCGGCCGATGCCGCCGAGGGTGCACAGGACGATGTCCAATCAGAAGATCTGCTCTACAGTGCAACGCAGGTCACCACCGCAAGCGACTCTCGGAACCTCACCTACTACTATCACACCATGTACGACCGAACCGTGCACAAGGTCGATCTCAGCAAGATCGATTTCGTAGCCATGGGCAATGAGATGTTGATCTTCCCGACAAGTGGAGATCGCGAACCCACAATTGTCGACATGACACCGAGCAACTGACTGATTTGCTGGCCGGGGTTTTTCGAACAGAACGAGCCCTAGGACCCCGGTCATATCCAAACATTCGCGTCGATGCGACTTGGCAATCGCGTTCCGGCGCATTTCCAAACAGTAAGGTGGTATCTGAATGCAGGCCCGTCTCGGCAAACCAAACAGTCACACCCCAATCTCGTACTTGCGGCCATCCCTGAAGGCGATAGTACTAGCAGGCGCTTCGGCTTTCCTTCCGCATATTACAGTCGCAGAAAATAAACTGGCCGTTGACACACCACTTGGGGAAATTCGCGATAACCATGATTTCTTCGGCGAGGAGAAAAACCGGGTTCAGATGTTGGCGGCAAGCCCACGCACGCAATGGGCATGGCAAAACATGTCACGCTTTTTCCCAACAGCGCAGATCCTTCGCGACGGCCCGATCAGCGAGTTGCAGGAGAACACAGACCCCTCGATCGGAGATATCGAGTTTACGCGTGAAGACGGTTCGACCGCCACCGTTAACGAACAGTTCGACAAGTACCCAATGGACGGGCTGATCGTAGTCAAAGATGGTGAGATCGTGTTTGAGCGCTACAAAACAATGCGTCCGTTCGACAAGCACAATTGGTATTCCTCCGGAAAGATCCTCGGAAGCACTCTGCTCGCTTTGCTGGAAGAAGAGGGAAAAATCGACATATCGCAACCCGTCAGTGCCTATATCCCTGAACTTGAAAGCTCTGTGTGGGACACGGTGCCGGTCGAACACGCCCTGGACATGGCGACGGGTCTCGATTCAACCGAACTTGACGAACCAGCCGGCGACTCGCGTAGTAACCCTGAACAAGGATGGTACCGCTGGACATCTGCCATGGGCTTGCTCGACAATCCACTTGGGGTCGAGGAGACGCCCTTGGAGGTGCTGGCTGGCATGCAGCGCCGTGGTCCGGGCTATGAAGTTTTCGAATACAACTCAATCAACACTTTCGTCGTTGACCTCATTGTGGAGAACATCTCCGGCAAGCCGTTGCCCGAATTCCTGAGCGAACGGATTTGGCGCAAGGCCGGAATGGAGCATGATGCCTTCGTTGCGGTCAGCGATGGCGGGTTGCCGGCAAGTTTCGGCGTAATGAATTCGACGCTGAGGGACATGGCCCGATTTGGCATGCTGTTCACGCCGAGCTGGAGCGAAATCTCCGACGAGCAGATCATACCAGACGCCATCATCAGCAACATTCAGACCGGTGGAGATCCCGCGATTTATCAACGCGGCTATCTCGGTGAATTGAACGCACGCAAGGGCTTCCCGAACGACCGGAACATTTCGAACCGCTACCAGTGGGATGCAGTCTTTGAAGATGGCGATTTCTGGAAGAAAGGCGTAGGTGCACAGGGGCTTTACATTTCTCCGTCACGGAACCTTGTGATCGCCTATTTCTCCACCGGTAGCGGCGACGATCAGGAAGAAACTATGGCAAGGGCAATAGCGAAGCATTTCTGAACTCACGTTGAACGTCGTTGCATAAACAAAGGTCCGGAAAATTTTTATCCATGTATGCTCCGCCTTGGCCGCAGTCGGTGAGTTGCTGCGGTTCTGAAGGTGTTTGCATTCCGCTGAAACACAACCCTCCAACCGAAATCGTAGAGCTGCCCTACGCTGCACACTGAGGAATGAACATTTTGGGCTCTCCCCGGACCTACACCGCCAGACGTTTGGGAGGACGTAGCACAGCGCTTTTCGACAGTTTGTCAAAGCTCCGCATTTGGAGCACTGGTGATAGTTTGATGTCTCAACTGCTTTCACCATCTTTATGGCAGACAACCTCAAGCTTAATGCCGTGTGGGTCGAGCCAATAGGCCGCATAGTGCGTCCCGTATTGAGGAAACTCTTGGGGTGCGTCCAGAATTTGTGACTTCCGCGAGAGTGCCCAATTGTACGTCTCACGCACGACCTCACGCGTTTCGACCGAGAAGGCCAAGTGCTGTAACCCGGTAGCATGGCGCGAATAGTGTCCATCGTCCCTCGCCTGGTAGAAGAACAGCTGCGTCCCGAGTTTTCCATCCGGTCCGTAGTTGAATTCCGGTTCAGTTTTGAACCACTCCTTGAGGCCAAGGATCGGCATTAGCTCGTCATAGTAGGCCTTCGCCGCCACAAGATCCGGCACCGCGATACCGATATGATCTATGAATCCCGTTCTAGGCATGACTGCTCTCCAGTTCTTAGAGTCTCATGGCCTCTACCTTAGTTGTGATCAGCCAGCAGATTTGTGCTCTTGGTTTCGACATCGAGGCTACATTGAGTATTGGCTAAGATGCAAAATTCGAAAAGCTTATGCTCTTTCTCGACCCTGGTTGCGTGGCTGCCATTGTGTTGCAATTCGTTTATTTTGCCAGCCTGTTGCTTACCTCGACCAGATTGTCATCTGGATCGCGGAAGTACACAGACATAAGCTTGCCGACGGCGCCCAGTTTCTCAGAAGGACCTTCCACGATAGTGACGTCATGCGCGCGAAGCTTCGCGGTGATTTCCTCGATTGGTGTGTCGGTCAGTAGGCAGAAATTACCGCTTCCCGGAACGGTTTTTTTCGCCAGATCCGGTGCTGTGCCTGCATCTTGAAGACTGATTTTGTTTGAACCGAAATGTAGGGACCATTTGCCGGGGCGTTCCTCTCGCGGGGTCATGCCCAGCAGGTGTTGATAGAACTCAAGCGTTGCGTCGACATTATGGACGCACAGAACGATGTGATCGAAGCCGTGGATGTTCATGGACAAAGCATACCTTTGGTCAGTTTCCCTGCAAGCGGTGAGCACCGTTATGTCGATCAGACCAAGCTGTCCGCCCAAGCGGTTTTGTATTTGCTCGTTTGTCAGATTTTCAATTGTCTTGCTCAGTATCCAAACATTTCCGAAAGGATCGCGGACGCGGCCCTCTCGCTTACCAGGAGGTCGGTCCTCGAATTCGATGACAACTTCCCTGCCGAGGTCCGTCATCGCCTTTGCCATTTCGTCCCCGGTTTGGCACCGTATAGTGTAGCAGAACAGAAGCGCCCAAGTCCTTGTTCGGCGTAGTGAACCCCCACCCCGCAACTGCTTGAGCCATCGTAAAGACGGATTGTCCGATTCGCATTGCCGGCTCATCTGAGGAAGGCCGTCGGTCTTCCGCCGGAGGTTGACACCCACCTCCTTCGCATTATCGGTCCCCGTTTTAAGGAGCCGACCAAGCAAGGGCATTAAGCTGCCCTTGCTCTTAACAATCGTTCCGTGTCCGGAGTGAAGCGTTAACAAGAAAGAATAGCGCACCATTCGGATCGTAAAAAACTGGGCGGCGTGAGCGATCTGGATCATTCGTGTCGATCTTGGCCAGTTTTCCACCCAATCGATCCACGTCATGACAGGCGGCGGTGACATCTTCAACTTTGATACTTGGAATCCAGCGAGCAACTTCTTGTTCCTGAGGCAGCCCGTGCAACTGCTCGGCAATTTCATCGCCGGACAGTAGCGAAATGGTGGTTGTTCGTTGTAGTTCGCTGTCGTACCCGGAAACCCATCCGAACAACTCCGAATAGAATTCACCAGGGAAATCTGCGGAACTCGATAGATACCCGTCTATTCCAAATTGCCGCTCCTGCACCGGATAGGAGTGTCTGGACAGGCAGATACCGACCAATGCTCCTAAAGGGTCCCTCAAAAGACAGTTGCGACCAACGCCCGGCACCTCGAATGGCGGTCTCACAACGGTTCCACCGAGTCTCTCGACTGCTGACGCGGATTGGTCCACATCCTCGACCTCCACATAGGCAATCCATCCGTCGTCATAGTGTTGCGGTGTCTCTACAAAGCCTGCGCCAACCTCTTCTTGTGCTAAGGCGAGCACAAAGTCCTTCTCACCGCCGCCCCAGGCAAAATCCATCGCGTGCTCGGTCAAAAAGCTCCAGGAGGCAAGGTCTCGATAAAAGTCCATTGAGCGTGATCGGTCGCCCGTGAAGAGATCATGCCAAACAAATCGGCCGACCTTGTTAAATGTCATAGCGGTGAGCTCCCATGATCCCCGCAAATAATACAGTACTGGCCTGCGGTCGATTTGACCCAAGTCAACAGCCGTGATCGCGTGTTTCTGAAACCCATGCTACTGTTGGAAAGCCCCCATTCACTGCGGCCCGGCTCTCTGTGGGATTAACCTTCAACAGCCCTTCGCCGCTTTTTGTGTTCTTTGTTGCTCGCGACCCGATCGAAGCCTAATATTCCGTGTTTTGCAGTTCCAGCTTTTCGGGTTGAAGTTGGCCTTTGGACAATGACCGCTAAAGCTGCTCTCAAAAAAGGAATGTTCGATGGAGCCGAGTCTGATATTCGTACTGGTTGGTGCTACCGCTCTCCTGGTCGCTATTCCTGGGCCGAATGTAGCATTGATTGTTGCAAACACATTGGCTTACGGATTTCGCTTCGGCGCAATTACGGTGTTTGGCACAACTATTGGCGTGGCTTTGCAACTTTTAGTCGTCGTCTTGGGTCTGGCCGCGCTCCTCGAATTTGCAGCCTACGCTTTTCTTTGGCTGAAATGGATCGGAGTGGCTTATCTGGTCTATCTCGGAGTGACCACATGGCGTCAGGGCGTCGCGGACCTGGATAAACAAAGTGCCAGCCGTGAGCCGCTGACAGCACTCTTCTGGCAGGGTCTCCTACTCGCCACGATCAATCCAAAGACCTTAATATTCAACGCGGCATTCCTGCCTCAGTTTGTGGCTATCGGATCAGGTTCTTCTGCTTTGCTTTTTACCGCCGTGATCTATGTAGCCATCATCATGCTCGGTGATCTTGTGTGGGCCGCTTCTGCGCAGATGGCGCGACCCGCAATAGTTAAGCTCGGACGATGGCGTCACAGGCTAACTGGTGTTCTTTTTGTTGGGTCGGGTATCGGTCTCGCTTTGGCCCGTGTTGATCGGTAAACGAATCTTTAGAACAGAAGTCAGTTGCTGTGCCTGGTCTAGAGTTCAGCATGGGTTCAGAGGTGTCACTATCTGCTTCGCTGGTCAGCGGTTGTTGGTGATCCGAACCGGACATTGGTTTAGCTGCCAGCATGCCTATCCGTCGCAGCAAACCCAAAGCCCACCCGCGCCTCCGTGCCATAAAAGTCCAGGCGACGGCTCGGTTGCGCTAACTCCTTCCTGCCTTCACTCGTCAGGAATGGCCACAGACCCCGCAAGGATTCCTCCATCAATGTTAAGCTCAGCTCCGGTCATGTAAGGGGCTTCGTCGGATGCAAGCATAACAGCCAGTGCAGCTACTTCTGACGCTTCTCCAAATCGCCGCATCGGAGTATCAGCAACGATTGCCGCCTCTCGTTTTGCGCGGTCTGCACCTTCGCCTAACAGTGGCTCCCACATTGGCGTCATGATTGCCGCCGGATGGATAGAGTTACAGCGGATGGCAAGACCCTGACTTGCACAATACAGTGCGACCGATTTCGTGTGATTTCGGATAGCAGCCTTTGAAGCGGCATATGCTGCCGCCATAGGCACACCTATGATGCCAGAGCGTGAAGAGATATTGATGATAGATCCGGTTTTCGCTGGGCGCATGGCACGAATAGCGTAGCGGCATCCGAGAAACGTCCCGTCACTGTTGGTCGCATGAACCGCGCGCCAGTCTGAAAGTGTTGCGTTCTCGGGATCATGTGCAGGAGGTTGTCCGTCTAAGGATCCTTCAAATCCGGTGATGCCCGCGTTGTTCACAAGCACATCCAGAACAGGAAATTGTGCTTCGATAGCCTCCCAGTCCATCTCAGAAGACACATCCAGCTTTGCAAACTCCGTGCCTATTTCTTTGGCTGTTTTTCGACCAAGATCGACGTCTTTGTCAGTCAGAATGACCTTCGCTCCTTCGTCACAAAAAGCACGCGCAATTGCGGCTCCAATGCCGCGCGCACCACCTGTCACAAGGGCTGTCTTACTGTGCAATCTGGGCATGTTTTTTCCGATCATTTGTACTCAGGCCGGTCAGGCGCGCCTGCTCAAGACTACCAGTCTTCCAGGTTCATCGTCATGCTGTGCTCGTTTGCCCTCACGCTTTCAGCACATCTCGATAGGTATTTGGTCTCCTAAGTGGCTCGTCAAATTCCCAACAGCATAATGTTTGATCAGTGTGAGTGGGACCGACGCACCTCCTGTAGCGACTTCCAGTATCCATACATACACAAGGCAAAAATCGACACGTTGCCAACAAAGTCGAGCAGCATCCAATGGGTGAACATCTCAACTACAAAGACAAAATAATAGTTGAAGATGAAGAACGGGATCGAGCCCACCAATCCAAATACCAGGAAGGTGGTAGGCGTAAACCGCGCAAGGGCCATGATGGTGCCTGCCAGAACAGCTTGTGCACCAAAGCACGCCAACAATAGTCGGCTCGTTTCGTTGCCCACAAAGTAATTTGGTTTGAAAACAAGCTGCTCGACAGTACCGGGGAAGATCAGTGCCCAACCACCCAGTCCCAGAAAAACACCCGCAAGCATGCGTTGAATGTTGAGAGCCGACATAATTCGTTTCCTACCTAGAGGGATGACAAAGCCAAAGACCTCACCATGCCCTGCTGCACTGATTGCGTGCTGCAACTCCGGGCATCCTGGAAGTTCCAGCTAGCCCAAATTGCCGACAATACACGCTGTTCAGATTTTTAATGACACTTACGTCAGTAACTTGTAGTTGGCAATAGGAGGTAATTGAGATTTCGGAACACACAGCAAAAACCAAGCGCCGTCGTCGCAAAGAGCACCGACCCGGTGAGATACGCCAGGCTGCACTGGAAGAGCTTCGTGAAAAAGGTCTTGCGGGGAGTACTTTTCAGGGAATTGCGCGTCGTGCCGGGATTTCCCGGACAACGGTGTATCTATACTTCAATTCCAAGATGGACATCTTTGAGGCAGTGGCGCGCGACACCATGGAACGTGCACTTGACGAAGCGGCTCAGGCCATCGTCGAGTTTGAAGGACCCTATGAGGAACTCTTTGAGAAGGTCATCGACCGGTTGTACGATCAGCTTGTCGCGGGTGACGCGCGCTACATTTTCAAGGTCATGGTGGCCGAAGGTCACGATCACTCAGAAATTGTTGCTTTCTACCATCGTGAGATTTTTTCAAAAGGTGAAACGACCTTGCGCCGCCTGATCAGCGCCGGGGTGGAGAGTGGCGAGCTCAGCCAACAGGCTTCAGGTTTGGATCCGCGAACCATTATTGCGCCAGCAATATTTGCAGGTATCTGGAGCCTGATCTTCAGCGAAATTGATCCCATGGATGTGGAAAAATTCAAGCGAGACCATGCAAGCATTTTTTTGCGGGGCTTGCTCAAGCGAGAGGACGAAAAATGAACTCAGGCACATTCCAGCGTGTACTGGTGAATCAAGCGCCAAGGACACCGGTTGCGCGAGTCGATTGGTTAGAACAAGGACACTTTGGCGGATTTGGAGGCATGAAATGACGTACGAACTATGGCTGGTTTATTTGGCTGCTGCTGTTGGATTGTCCCTGACCCCTGGTCCAAATGGGTTGTTGTCGCTGACACATGGGGCCTGCTACGGCTTCCGCCCGACTGTTTCCACCGTTTTGGGCGGAGCGCTTGGGTTCTTCCTTCTGATTGCGATTTCTCTGGCTGGCTTTGGCACCTTGCTCGCTGCATCGGAGCGGGCTTTTCTCGTCGCGAAATGGATCGGTGCCGCATATCTCGTCTATCTTGGTATTCGGGTTTGGCGCTCCGCACCCCCCGATTTTGGTGCAGCGACCTGTTTGACAAGAACGAATGATCTTGGAACCTACAAGATGTTCCAGCAGGGATTCCTTGTCGCCGTCTCTAACCCAAAGGGCCTCTTGTTCTTTGCTGCGTTCCTTCCACAGTTCATGGTCGCGGGATCGCCCTTCCTGCTACAGCTCGCTGTATTTGGCGGAACGTTCGTACTCGTTGAGGTTGTCTATGAGCTTCTACTGGCACGATTTGCGCAACGCATTGCGCCCTGGCTTGCCCGTAGCGGACGATGGTTCAACAGAATCACCGGTGGCGCGTTTGTCGGAATTGGATCGGCGCTCGCATCAGCGTCAAAGTAGCCATAAGTCTTTAGGTTGTTAGAGGCGCGGTTGGCAAACAGTCAGGCGCGGCCGCACGATCACTTAGGTATTTCTATGAAGTCAAACGCGGGCATGCGCCAGTTTTTAGTCCCGGATTCAGTTGGGCCTGGCCCGATTCCAGTTGTGATGTTCTATCCCTGCGATACGAAAATGGCACCGCAGAAGGTCGGGCCTTTCGCGTTCACCGCAGCGCGGGATGGTGTGCCCGCACTTGTCAAAGCTCCGCTGATCGTGATGTCGCATGGCAATAGTGGATCGCCCTGGGTTCACCGGGACTTGGCCATGGGGCTTGCAGCGATGGGTGCTTTTGTGATTCTGCCTGAGCATATGGGAAACAGCCGATCTGACAATAGTCTGGAAGGCACGCGGCAGAACCTCATCAACCGTCCTCGACAGCTGAAACTTTGTGTGGAGCACCTATGCCGCTCCGAAGAGTTCGGGCCTTACATCACCGCGACGCACGCTATCGGACATTCCATCGGCGGTTACACCGTGTTGGCGGCCGCTGGTGCCAAGCCATATGCCGGACCACATGAAACACAATCCGGCAAAGCAGAAGAAATTAGTGTTGAACGCACATGTTTTGCATCGATGGTACTACTTGCACCGGCAACTCCGTGGTTTCAGGGCGCGGATTCACTTTCAGGATTTGATACCCCTACACTGATGCTCACGGCTGAACTGGATGATGTAACGCCAGAGTTTCATGCAGGCATTCTTTCATCACGTATGCAGAAACCGGATCTTCTCACGCAAAAAGCTATTCCGGGTGCAGGTCATTTCTCTTTCCAGAGCCCATTTCCTCCGCAAATGACCCACCCTCAGTTTCCGCCATCTCAAGATCCGTCTGGGTTTGACCGCACTGTTTTCCAGTCTGAATTGCTTGTTTTGGTCAGTCAGTTCTTGAGGCTTTACCCATAGCAAAAGGCCTGCGCCACTACCTGCCAACGTGCCAATTGCCTTTGCCTGATGGGTTAGTCAGCGCAGTCTGGGTCATGCGACCGAGAATGTCGAAAGATCAATGTCGCCACTCCAACGCCAAGCACCAAGAAATGGCTGATCCGTGGTCTTTCGACCATGAGGCTCCCACGCAGGATGGTGGACGAACTCCCCAGGTTTTCTTTTGATGTATCCTGAATCCCCCAAAATCCAGTCGGCAATTCCGGCAATGACCAGATAGGTTTCTTCGCCAGAGTGGCTGGAAACAGGGTAATCCGTCCAGGCGTCCGATACCAGTAAACCAACGCGCAATTCTTCGGCATAGATGTGCCCATCTGGGCCGAGCAACTCGGTTGTGAACAACCGGTTGGAAACTTCGGTTGCCAAACCTCCGCCCTCCCAACATGTCCACGACAGCAGATGTTGGCAGCACGTTACCTGGTCCAGAAGCGGCAAAGTGTCTGGCAATGTTTGCAGGGTCGCCAATACCTTGGACGGGTCTTGTTGGCGCGGCATCGTTCGATAGTTTTCGACATCAGCATCCCTAAGTGCGTCAGCGGCTTTGCGACCTCCTTCGCGTTGTTCCCGCGAAAATGCCTCTCCCAAGGCACCCATCAGAGAAGTGAGGTTTTCCCTGTCTGTACCGATCATGGCGCTGTCACCTCTCAACTGTACTGCGACCTCTGCACTTACGCATGTTGCGCCGGACAAACCAGCCTGTTGCGAGTTCTTGAGCCATTCGAGACGCAAGTTAGTGGTGACGCAAGACCTGGTTGGTGATTGTCTCGGGCCAAAAAGAAATGGCAGCGTGTGCGTGATCTATAGAAGGGGTTATTGCCCCTGTAGTTGTTCTATGATTGTCGGAGTGACGCGAATGGACATGGCCCGGTTATCGGAACGCCTGATGGGCATGAAGGATGCGGTATGGCTGCGTCATGCCAATCCATGGTCCGTTTGGACGCGCGTGCTGACGCCATTACCGCTTTTGGCGTTGGCGATCTGGAGCCGGGCCTGGATCGGTGGATGGGCTTGGGCGGCTGTTGCAATCGTTCTGATCTGGATCTGGCTAAACCCGCGCGTCTTCCCGCAACCCAATTGTTTCGACAGCTGGGCGGCGCAAGGCGTGCTGGGTGAACGGGTCTGGCTACGCCATCGTGAGAAAGTTGCCGAGCATCACAATCGTGTCGCGAACGTTCTGGCGGTTGGAAGCAGCTTGGGACTATTACCTTTCGCTTACGGTCTTTGGACATTTGACATCGGCTTCACATGCCTCGGAATCGTTATGATTGCGGGTGGCAAAATGTGGTTTGTGGATAGAATGGTCTGGGTTTGGCGCGACTTCCAGCGAGCGGGAGGATCGATGGAAGATTTGGAAACGACCGTGAGGAATGACGCATAGGCCAGCGAAAGCTTATTCACCTTCATGATTGCATCAGAGCATGATTGGCATTTAAAACAAAGCGTCAATTGATGTGGCGCTTACTCGCTGACAAACAAAACTTCCGCAGACATCAGACCAAATCCTTTAACCTAGGACTCGCGAAACCAAACATGCCGTCGCCCTGTCGGCGTTTGCACAAGACAAATTCGAAGTCATACCCTCCGTTGACTGGGCTCGCGGCGGACTTCCTACGGTGTATGCATTGGGTCCAGAGAGTCTTCTGCAGTTTTAGGTAGGACATCAAACCGTTTCTGGCAGCTTCATGGTCTACTCCACGGACCATAGCTAACTTTGCAGGTCCAGCTATGAGTTCAATTCCTAGCAATAAATACCATAGGCTCTATCATGCCGGCGTTGCCCACTGTCGAAGGAAACAACATGTTGCGTTCAATGCTAATCCCCGCAGTTCTTATAACACCTCATTGCCTGACTGCCGAAGAGAAAGTGTCGGGAACGAACTTCTATGTCGTCAACCAGGAGCAAATTTCCGCAGGCGAGGACGTGTTTTGGAAAGAGGACAACTATGGGACCTATACCGTTGACGAGGGACCAATCGATCCTGGATTTGTCCGGTGCGTGGGCTCAGGTTTCGGCGGACCCAGCGGTGTCAGTGGGGGTGGAGTTTGTGTTTATGGTGAAGAAGAGGACACTTTCACCATGAGATGGGAGGTTGTTTCCTTCGGCGTCAACAACTGGCGAATCGTTTCCTCAACCGGCAAATACTCGGGGATGACTGGAAGTGGAACGACCAAAACACGTGTGGCGTCAAAATTCCTGGCGCTACCGCATCGTATTTCTGACTGGGAAGGCGAAATTGCCTTGCCCGCAAGGGACTAATACTCGAACTGGAAAGATCGAGGATGGTGCTGGTTTGAGAGGTTGAAAAGAGTCGCATTGGGCTCTTCGCAATCGTTAGATCGAACGCAGCTTGTTTGCAGGACAGGGCGCATTCCTTCAGCAGGAACGGCCCACAGCAGCCGTTCACCCAACGTCTCGGTCGCTGCGGTGCGGCTCGTCAAACCGGCCGTTCGCTGCGAGCGCAAAATCGAGCTAAGGTTGAACCTATACATCGTTGGCAAATTTGTTGTTGGCTGAGGTGATGAAGTTCAGAATTGGAAAGTTGGTCGCATCGTAAATGAATACGAGCAGCGTGCAGGTGTCGCTTCGATCCTCGAGCCTTCGGTGATCGGAGCCGTCAATCTGGTTCAACTCGCAATAACCCTCCCGGCGCAAGCGCTGTAAGTGGAATGTCCGTCGCTGTTTACGCAACAGCAAATTTCAGTTGTCGTGTTGGTCAACCCGATGAAAATGACACGCAACACTGTGGCCGTCGAACGATGTTTTTAGTTTCGGCTTGTCAGTACTGCAAATATCCTGGGCCATGGGACATCTCGTACGAAATGGGCACCCGGACGGAGGCGCCAGCGGAGAGGGCAACTCTCCGTCGACCATCAATGACGCCCGGTCTGCCGGGGCGGGCTTGTCCAGATCCGGCACGGCTGCAATCAAAGCGCGGGTATATGGGTGTGACGGGTTCCGATATATGGCTTCGCTTTCGGCCAATTCCACCACATTACCCAAATACAGAACCATCACGCGTGTGGAGATGTGTTTTACAACGCTCAGGTCATGGGCGATGAACATCAGGGAGAGGTTCATCTCTTTCTGTAGGTCCATCAGCAGATTTATTACCTGCGCCTGGATCGACACGTCCAGCGCAGAAACCGGCTCGTCACAAATGATCAGCTTGGGTTCTAGTATCAGTGCTCTCGCAATCCCGATCCGCTGACACTGGCCACCGGAAAACTCGTGCGGATAGCGGTTGACCATGCTGGTCAACAGGCCAACTCGCGCCATCATGGCAGCCACCTTCGAGCGGATCTCGGATCGGGGCATCTTGGGGAAATGTGTTTTCAACGGTTCCGCGATGATCTGCCCCAAAGTCATGCGCGGATTCAGCGAGGCTAGCGGATCCTGAAAGATCATTTGAAGGTCCTTGCGCTGGTCGCGCATGGCGTTTCCATCCAATTCAAGCAGGTCTTGACCCATCCACAACACACGCCCGGAATGCGCAGGAACCATCCGTATGACAGCGCGAGCCAGCGTGGATTTACCGCAACCGCTTTCGCCGACGATCCCCAGCGTTTCGCCGCGTCTAATGTCGAAGCTGATCCCGTCAACAGCCTTGATGTACTTTTGTTCCGTTCTCTTCGCGAGGCCGGTTCCGCCGTACTTGAAATAGACCTTGACGCCATCGACCTTGAGTAATGTTTCGGTACTGGTCATACGAGCTCCTCCAAGGACAGATGACAAGTGCGGCTGCGACCCGCTCTGAATTGTTCCAGCTTGGGCTTCTCGGCGATGCAGCGGTCGTTGGCATACCCGCAGCGCGGAGAAAATGCGCAGCCCTTAGGTGGTTGCTGCATGTTGGGCGGATTCCCGGGGATGGTAGCCAGCTTGGCGTCATTTGACTCCAACCTTGGCACCGCATGCAACAATCCACGGGTATAGGGATGGGTGGGCGCCTCAAAGAGCTGATCCGTCGGGCCGCTTTCCATTACACGCCCGCCATAGAGCACCAGCGTGTTCTCGCACGATCCCTTTACGACTCCAAGGTCGTGGGTAATCAACACGATGCTCATACCAAAATCGCTTTGCAGGTCACTTAACAAATCCATAATTTGCGCTTGCACAGTTACGTCCAGCGCAGTTGTCG
The DNA here is from genome assembly GCF_056543005.1 of Ruegeria sp. A5. Classification (NCBI taxonomy): domain Bacteria; kingdom Pseudomonadati; phylum Pseudomonadota; class Alphaproteobacteria; order Rhodobacterales; family Roseobacteraceae; genus Ruegeria; species Ruegeria sp. A5. Next base: position 446,933 of record NZ_JBQGAV010000002.1, on the reverse strand, counting down.
GCTCGTCGGCGATGACCAACCTGGGGTGGCATAGCAAGGACATCGCAATCATCACCCTCTGTCGCATGCCACCGGAAAACTCGTGCGGGTACATGTGAACACGTCGTGCCGGGTCGGGGATTTTAACGGCGTCCAGCATCTTGGTGCTATCCTTGATGGCGTCCGTTTTACTTAACCCTTTGTGAAGCATCAGCACCTCAGCCATCTGCTTTGACACTCGGACGAAAGGGTTCAAAGATGTCATCGGATCTTGAAAGATCATCGCTATCTGCGCAGCGCGGTAGGTATTCATCACTTTTTCCGACGCATTAAGAATCTCGGTTCCGTCGAATTTGACCGATCCGGTCACCCGCCCGTTGCCGGCGAGCAGCCCCATGATTGAAAACGCCGTCTGGCTCTTCCCTGATCCGCTTTCTCCGACGATGGCCAGAGTCTTCTGCTCTCCGAGCGAAAAGCTGACGTCCTGCACGGCACGTACCGGCCCGTCGGGCGTGTCGAATTCTACAGAGAGGTTTTTGACTTCTAGCAAGCTCATGAATGGTCCCTACCTGTCTTTGGGGTCCAGCGCGTCGCGCAGGCCGTCACCGATGAAGAAGAAGCAAAAGAGCGTCACAATAAAGAAAGCGAGCGGGAAGAAGAGCTGCCAGTAGGTGCCGTATTGCAGGGTCGAGGCACCTTCCGAGATCAACGCTCCCCAGCTTGTGTTGGGCTCCTGAACTCCGAGGCCAAGGAACGAGATAAAGCTCTCGGTCAGGATCATCTGAGGCACCAGCAGGGTGGCGTAGATCACGATCACACCCAGCAAGTTCGGGATGATATGCCGGATGACAATCACATGGTGCTTGACCCCGATAGCCAGTGCCGCCTCGACATATTCTTTGGATTTCAGGGTCAATGTCTGGCCGCGTACGATCCGTGACATTTCCAACCAGGAAATCAATCCGACACCCACGAACAGCAGCCACATCGAGCGGCCAAAGACGACCAGCAGCAGGATAAGCACGAACATGTAAGGGATCGACATCAGGATATCGACTAGCCGCATCATGATGTTGTCGGTGCGCCCGCCTACATATCCAGCTGTCGCGCCATAGAGGGTCCCGAAGGTGACGGCGATCAACGAACCGACGATCCCGACCATGAGTGAAACCTGCGTACCTTGAACGACACGCGCAAAGAGGTCTCGGCCAAGTTCATCGACGCCGAAATAGTGGCCGTTTCCTAGCGACGGCGCGCCCAACGTAGCAATGTCGCCCAAGACGCTCCAGTCCACCTCTTCGTTGTTCCATGCGGTAAAAAACGGGCCAAGAACGGCAACAAGGCATATAAAACTCAGCACGAATAGGCTGATCACAGCGGCCCGGTTTTGCAAGAACCGGCGGCGCGCGTCCTGCCAGAGGGATCGCCCTTTTGTCGGTGTTTCCACGTGGCCGTCAGGAGCTGCAATGGCGGTGTCAGACATGGTGCGGCCTCCTCATAGTTTGATCTTGGGGTCAATCCAGGCGTAGAGGATGTCCACGACCAGATTAAAAAGGATGGTTAGGCAGCCGATCAGGATCGTGATCCCCATCATCACCGAATAGTCCCGGTTCAGCGCCGAGTTTACAAAGGCCTGCCCGATACCGCCGGTGGTGAAATAGAGGTCGATCACAACAGATCCGGTGATCATGATCACGAAGGTCGGCCCGAGGTAGGAAATCACCGGCAGCATCGCCGGCTTCAAGGCGTGCCGGAAAAGGATTGCACGCGCCGACAGGCCTTTGGCGCGCGCGGTTCGTATAAAGTTGCTGTGCATCACTTCCAACAGCGACGACCGCATGATCCGGGCAATCGACGCCATGAAGCTGGTCGACAATGCGATCACCGGCATGACCAGGTAGGGCCATTGCCCACCGTTCCACCCACCGCCGGGCAGCCATCCGAGCCATAGCGTAAAGATCAGCACGAGGATCGGCGCCATGACAAAGTTCGGCAGCACCTGAGCGCCGATAGAAACACCCACGGCAAAATAGTCCAGCCACGAGTTCTGGTTCAGCGCTGCCGTGATGCCCAAGGCGCACCCAAACACAACGGCAACCACAAATGCGATCGACCCATAAGTCAACGTCACCGGAAAACCCTGAGCGATGATCTCGTTTACCGTCCTATCCTTATATTGAAAGGACGGACCGAAATCGAACTGGGTGACGACACCCACAACGTAGTTCCAGATCTGGAGCGGAAGAGGATCGTCGAGATGGTACTTGGCCTCGATGTTGGCCAGCACTTCGGGCGGCAGGGGTCGGTCAGAAGAAAACGGGCCGCCGGGTGCGGAATGCATCAGCAGAAAGGAGAAGATGATCAGAACAAGTAGCGTAGGAATCGCGGATAGCAGACGTCTGAATATGAATTCGGTCATTGGGACCTCCCGCGGAAAGGGAATGTTTGGGGCGAATTCGGGATGAGGTGCCGGACCAGAGACGTGGTGTGCGGTCCGGCGCTGCCCAGTCAGTCAGCCGCGAAATAGAGCTCGCGCGAGTACCATTTCTGCTCGACATTCCCAACGGGCCAGTTCCTAAGATCGTCGTTCATCATGTAAACGCCTGCGTAGTGATAGATCGGAATGATCGGGAAGTCGGTGGCCAGGATTTCCTCGATACGCGTAAAACTTGCAGACGGATCGGGGCTGGTCTTGGCTTTTTCCAGCAGTGCGTCAACCTCGGCATTGGCATAGCCCGCATCGTTATATGCGTGTGTGCTGCTCATCAGGTCCAGGAAGGACGATGCCAGGTTATATGGCCCGCACCATCCGGCGCGGCCTATGTCGAACTGCTGGTTCGAACGCGCTTCGAGGAAGGTTTTCCATTCCATGTTTTGTAGGACGGTATCGACACCCAGCTTCTGTTTCCACATCTGGGACGCAATGATCGCAATCTTCTTGTGCGCCTCGCTGGTATTGTAAAGAAGATCCAGCTCAATCTCTTCGCCAGAGTAGCCAGCCTCGGCCAGCAAAGCCGAAGCGCGCGCGTCTCTTTCGGCTTGCGTCATTCCACGTGCCGAGCTGTCTGGGCTGACGAAGTTAGCTGTCGCCTCGGGCGTGAAGGTGTAGGCCGGAAATTCGCCACCCTGCAGGATCGCATTGGTGATCACCTCTCGGTCAATGGCCAGGTAAAGCGCCTCGCGAACACGCGGGTCCAGCAGTGCGGGATGCGTGTTTTCCGTCATGTTGATGAAGTAATAGTAGGCACAGAGACGCGGAAAACTAACTGCGTCGTCTGGGTGTTTTTTGCTTAGGGCATTGTATTGCCCGGTAGGCACCTCTGTGCGATCCAACTCACCGGCGAGATAGCGCGTCAGGGCACCGTTGTCGTCACTGATGACAAGAGCCTCGACCCTTTCCAAAATCGTGTTCTGGTCGTTCCAGTAAAGCGGATTGCGTTCGCGCACGGATTTTTCTTGGGGGACATGTTCGGTCAGAACATAAGCACCGTTTGATACGATGTTCCCGGGCTTGGTCCAGTCGGACCCATGCGCATCGATCGCCCATTTTGGCGACGGAAATGTCGGTTCGCTCGTCGTCATCAGCGGAAAGTGCCCCATGCTGTTTTCCAGCTGAACTTCCAGTGTGTGGTCATCCAAGGCTTTCACACCAAGCTCGGACGGATCCATATCTCCGGCCATAACAGCTTTGACATTCTTCAGCCCCATTTCTTTAGCGAACCAGGAATAAGGAGAGGCCGTGTTCGGATCGGCAAGTCGCTTCCACGAATACTCAAAATCATGGGCGGTCACAGGTTTGCCATCCGACCATTTGGCGTTGTCACGCAATTGAAATGTGTAGACGGTGTTGTCAGCGTTCGCTTCAAAATGTGTGGCGACACCAGGCACCAGATTGCCATCTGCGTCCTGGTTCATCAGCCCTTCGAAAAGGTCCCGAATGAATTCACCGCCTTGGACATCTTCCGCCAGTTGCGGATCAATCGAGGCAAATTCATCACCGACGCGGTATGTAAACACCTGCTCGTCGGCTAGTTCTTCATTGGTGACAGGATGGACATCCGCGATTGAGGGCGATGCAAGCAGCGCCATGCTGATTACGGAGGACAATGCAAGTGCGCGGTTCGAGATCATGTTTGCTCCGAGTATGTACAGTGGCATCAGCAAAAAGAATGCGCAGGACTTCACTTGGTCGCTAGTTTGCCAGGCCTTATCTTGTGCCTTGCTGTGCCTTGTGGTTCATCGTGGTCTGAGTGGTAGCAAACATTTTCCCTTCGGAATCCTGCTGAATCATCAAGGTACTTGACCTTACGTCAGCAATACAAATTTTTCGCATTTATCCTAAGATGTTAAATGGCGGCGAGCGCCGAGCGGTTTCTTTGCGACCACCGCTTATTTGAGCGCCTCCAACTTGCGAAGCGATGGCGTGCACCGTAATCTGACGCCTATCGGAACTTCGCCGGTATTGGTCGGGAATCGCGTTTTTTTACCTGAAGGATCCTCAACGAACTGTTGGCCACACTATATTGGATCATTCCTCGAAGAGGGTTGGACGATGACATTTAGGCAGCTTCAGGCGTTTCTGCTCGTGGTGCGAACTGGGACATTGGCGGCCGCCGCTGAACATATGGGGTTAACACAATCGGGTGTAAGTCGACTTGTCACCGAACTTTCGCGAAATGTAGGGTTCGAACTTTTTACTCGCGTGGGCCGGGGCGTAACACCAACAGTTCAGGGTATGGCCTTTTTTAGGATCGCTGAGGGTGTCTACGATAGCGCCGAATCGCTACAACGCGCTGCTGCTGAAATCCGTGCAGGGATCGAAGATCGGGTTCGCCTAGCCTGCCTACCGACTATCGGCGCCGCGGTATTGCCCTCGGTTCTAGAGTCATTTCATCAGAACTACCCAAATGCCTTCGTCGACATTTATGATCAGGATGCCAAAGAAACTGTGGAAGCTTTCTACGACAAAAAGCTCGACTTTGCCGTAACGCACAAAGTTGGTCATCTTGAAGGGATCCATACCGAAGCCTTTGCAACGGCCGATTATGTGTTCGCTGTGCATCAGGACCATGAGCTAGCCAATCTGAAGGTGATCAAAAATACAGATCTCAGCGGGCATAGTCATGTGGGGTTTGAAAGCGAAACGATGTTCTTACCCAATGATGACGAAACCCGGTTGATTGGCGAAGCGTCTGGCAGCATATCCAAGCGAATCTGGTGCCAATCATCCGTAATGCGGTACGCGCTGTTGGCCAACAAACGAAACGTCAACATTGCGGAACCATTTTCACTGCCGCTATTTGCACCGCATGGCGTTGTTGCACGCAGGTTCGAACCGCGGGTTACCATTGAGATGGAATTTGTGATGCCAATGGAAAACACAAATGTGTCTATGTATGTCGTCCTCAAACGAGCATTTCGCAATGCCACATCTGAATTTGCGGCCCGTCACGATCTGCCGATCTTTGTAGGAGGTGCAGAGAAGCTGTAAGCTAGGCCGGCCCCGGTGTGCTGAACAACAACGTCACTGCTAAAATTAGGATTGGCTGATGCTCGACTTACAGGCGCTGCTGACAAGCATATCAGATCGAATCTATCACGAAGCGGATTGGGGACAGCCTGCGCAGTACATTCCGGATCTTGCTGAAATTGAACCCGCCCAATTTGCTATCAGTGTCTGCTTGGCAGACGGGGCGACGTATTCTGCGGGGCTGGCCAATCAACGGTTCACGATACAAAGCATCTCTAAAGTCTTTGCACTTATTGCAACCTTGGGAAGGATCGGCGACCAATTGTGGGCACGGGTCGATCGCGAACCCTCAGGTACTGCTTTCGACTCGATCGTTCTTTTGGAGAGCGACAAAGGCCACCCCAGAAACCCGTTTGTGAATGCAGGCGCTATTGTTACCACAGACGCCCTCCTGTCTGGCCGTGAGCCCAAACTGGCTTTGGCCGAAGTCTTGAATCTCGTGCGCGCAATGGCCGAGGATGATGACATTCATATCAACGGCGCCGTGGCCAGATCCGAGCAAGAGACTGGGGCCAGAAACAAGGCACTCGCTCATTATCTGGCGTCTTATGAGAACCTTTTTAACCCGCCCGATTTGGTCCTTGGAACGTACTTCCATCAATGCGCAATTGAAATGACAACCATCCAACTTGCACGAGCCGGTCGCGTTCTTGCCGGTTTGAAGGGATCGCCAAGAGTGATGTCCCTAAATCACGCGCGACGTGTCAACGCGTTGATGATGACCTGCGGTCACTACGATGGTTCCGGCGACTTTGCATTTCGCGTTGGATTGCCAGGGAAAAGTGGCGTAGGTGGCGGAATTCTCATTATTGCACCCAACGTTGCTTCCATCGGCATTTGGTCACCGGGATTGAATTTCTACGGCAATTCAAATGCTGGTACACGGGCAGCCGCCTATTTGACTCAAGAAACCGGATGGTCCGTCTTCTGAAATAATCAGTGAGTAACCGTTGCTCCAAGATAGGACAGTTTCGTCCGCGACCCGTAAGTTGCCCGCTCTAATCTCGTTGTGTCCTGAACGAATGGCCGGTTTTCACGCTGCCGCGCAGCGCTTAGAAGGGTGCAAGATCAGCAAGGTAGTTTCTTCGTACGCCCGTAGCACAAACTTAGTTCTTCTCCTTCAGACTCCTTTCAGTCCTCGGATGCAGCGCTGCATCAGCTGGAACTAATCGAGTTGCACTACGACGGGTGGCCCACAGCTGCATTCCATCCACCAGTTCGATGTTGCTAAACAGATCCCAATGCGACCGTTCACGACACAAGAGATAGCTGATCAACAGTAGGCCAACACCGCAGAGCGAAGCTGGCCTCAGCTGTTTTTTCCGTAGCAAAAGAAAGCGTTTTCACAATATCCTGAGCAAGTCAAAGGCACCTTTGTATTACGAAAACCCTTCTTTCGTCGTATATCCCCAACTTAAACCGATTTGTTTGGTTGACCGAACCCACCGCCGCCGGGTGTTTCCATTACAAACTCGTCTCCCGAATGAAGAACTGACTGGTCGTTGCCACAGAGCTTTTGTACGGCTCCGTCGCTACGGACAATTGCGTTCTGTCCCGTCGCGCCGGGGGCGCCGCCTGAAGCACCGTGTGGATGGGTATCCCGGTGGGACGAAAGGATGGTCACGGTTGTTTCTTCTAAGAACCGCAACCGCCTGCGGATACCGTCGCCACCTTGAAACTCACCGTTCCCGCCTGAACCAGAGCGGATCGAAAACTCCTCCAACCGTACCGGGAACCGGCTTTCCAGAACCTCCGGGTCCGTCATGCGGGTGTTTGTCATATGGCTGTGTACCGCGCTCGTACCGTTAAAGCCCTTGCCGGCTCCGGTCCCGCCGCAGATGGTTTCGTAGTTTTGATAGGAGGCATTACCGTAGACAAAGTTGTTCATCGTGCCCTGGCTGCCGGCAATAACCCCAAGCGCGCCATAAAGGGTGTCCGCAATGGCTTGCGAGACTTCTGTATTGCCGGAAATGACTGCCGCGGGTGCGTTGGGATTGATCATCGTGCCAGCCGGAACAATCAGTTTCAAAGGTTTCATACAGCCTTCGTTCATCGGAATGTCGCTGCCGACCAACGTTCGGAACACGTACAAGACAACGGCACGGCAAATTGCCAGCGGTGCATTGTAGTTGAGGGGCGATTGATCGGATGTGCCCGAAAAATCGATAGTGGCGGTTCGGGATTCCCTGTCTACCGAAATTGCCACTTCGATTTTTGCCCCTCCGTCCAATGGGTAGGAAAAACTGCAATCTCGCAGGACGTCGAGAACCTGTCGCACGCTTTCCTCAGCGTTGTGCTGAACGTGCCCCATATAGGCGTGGACTGTTGGCAAACCAAACTGCGCCGATATTTTGCGCAGTTCGGCTGCGCCGGTCTCGTTCGCTGCAATCTGTGCCGCAAGATCCGCCATGTTCTGATCGACATTGCGACACGGGTAACGCCCTGAACCCAACAGGTCGCGCGCCGCACCGTCTCGTAATTTACCCTGATCGACCAACAAGAAATTGTCGATCAACACGCCTTCTTCTTCAATGTGGCGACTGTCGGGCGGAGCCGAGCCAGGGGTCTTACCTCCGATGTCAGCGTGATGGCCGCGCGAGGCGACGGTGAACACGATTTTCTCACCTGCTTCGTCAAAAACTGGGGTGACGACGGTAACATCGGGAAGGTGGGTGCCGCCATTATAGGGGTTGTTCATCATAAACACGTCACCTGGACGGATTTTGCCCTTGTTTTGACGTAGGATCGTACGAACACTTTCCGACATCGAGCCCAAGTGCACGGGCACATGCGGTGCGTTGGCAACCAGATCACCGTTTTGGTCAAATATCGCGCAGGAAAAGTCGTACCGTTCTTTGATATTCACTGAATACGCCGTATTCGCGAGCGTTGCCCCCATCTGTTCGGCTATAGACATGAAAAGGTTGTTAAACACTTCCAGCATAACCGGATCGACATTTGTGCCGACTGCTTCAACCCGCTGCAGCGGTGTTTCACGCGTCAGGACCAGGTTGCCACCGCTCAGACAGGTGGCAGTCCAACCGTCTTCGACGACATTTGTTCCAGTTGGTTCGGTCAAGATCGCCGGGCCTTTGATCGATTGACCAATGCCAAGCTGCGTCCGATCAACAAGGGGAACCTGTTGGTGGTGCCCGCTGCAATAAAGCGTCACCGGAATCCGAGCGGCGTTGGTTGCGTCACTATCGGGCAAAGTGACCTGCTCACCCGTCTTTCCAATAGCCTCTGTCACCAGCATTTCGATGATCAGATCGCTGGTATCCGGCGCGAATCCAAAGCGCTGCTTGTGCGACACGACAAATGCGTCGCGCATCGAAATCGGGTCGGAAAATGGCACCGACAGACTTTGCTGAGCGTCCGCGGGACGGATATGGGCAGTTGCTGAGATCGAGATATCTACCTCTGCCACGCCCTGCGCCGCAACCTCGGCCCTGGCGGACTTCGCCAGAGCATCGCAGATATTCTGTGCCTCTGGATCCAGAATAGAGGACTGGAACTGATGTTCCCGGATCGCTGTGATGTCCGCCAAACCCATACCAAAGGCTGACAAAACGCCCGCATACGGGTGGATGAAAATCCGTTCCATCCCCAACGCGTCGGCGACCAGGCAGGCGTGCTGTCCCCCGGCACCGCCAAAGCAATTCATGGTATATTTGGTAACGTCGTAACCGCGTTGCACACTGATTTTCTTGATCGCATTTGCCATGTTCTCAACAGCGATGCGCAAGAACCCTTGGGCAAGTTCTTCAATCGACTTATCCGTACCCATTTCAGCCGCCAGCGCTTCAAATTTTCTGCGCACAATTTCCTTATCCAACGGTTCGTTGCCTTCATGGCCGAAAACCGACGGAAAATGATTGGGCTGCAGTTTGCCAAGCAAAACATTGCAGTCGGTGACGGTTAGCGGGCCACCGCGTCTATAGGCAGCAGGTCCGGGGTTGGCGCCAGCACTTTCCGGCCCGACCTGCATCCTGCCATCACGAAAGGACAGGATAGATCCGCCACCTGCGGCGACCGTATGGATCGACATCATCGGCGCACGCATCCGGACGCCGGCAACCTCGGTTTCAAAGAATCGTTCATATTCACCGGCATAGTGACACACGTCCGTAGACGTGCCGCCCATGTCGAAACCAATCAGTTTGTCAAAGCCGTGATCGGCAGCGGTGCGTACCATTCCGACGACACCGCCCGCCGGCCCGGACAAGATGGCATCACGACCCTGGAAAAGATCGGCGTCGGTCAAGCCGCCGTTAGACTGCATGAACATCAATTGATCGCACCCGCCTTCATCGGCGCCCAGAGCTGTCGCTACCTGCTCTACGTATCGACGAAGAATGGGTGACAAATAGGCATCAACCACTGCGGTGTCTCCGCGGCCCACCAGTTTGATCAGCGGGCTCACCTCGTGGCTAAGCGAGATTTGTGGAAACCCAACGGCACGCGCCAGCTCACCAATCAGTTTTTCATGAGCGGGATACTGAAAGCTGTGCATCAACGCGACAGCGACGGATCGGTACCCGTCCGAATAGGCCTTTTCCAACGCGGTTTTCGTTTTGTCGATATCCAGCTGTGTCACGACCTCGCCATCTGCCGCGACACGTTCCTCGACTTCGACTACGTCTTCGTACAGAAGCTCGGGCAGCTGGATGTTCAGGTCGAACAGGCGCGGACGGTTCTGATACCCGATCCGCAAAAGATCGCGCAGCCCCTTCGTTATGAACAGAATGGTTCGTTCGCCTTTCCGTTCCAGCAGCGCGTTGGTCGCGACCGTGGTTCCCATCTTTACCGCACGAATTGACCCTTTTGGGATGTCCTGATCGCTTTCCAGACCCAGCAATTCACGAACACCTTGTACAGCGGCGTCGGCATAGCGTTCAGGATTCTCGGACAGCAACTTATGTGTCTGCAAACTTCCATCCGGCTTGCGTGCAACGATGTCGGTGAACGTGCCACCCCGATCTACCCAAAACTGCCACATGGACATAACTCCTCTGCTTGCCGGCCAAACCGGCATTGAATTTCATGAAGGGGGAAGGAAGCCTCGGCGGTTTAGTACACCAAGGAAGGCAACCAGGTTGCGAGCTTCGGAAAAACCAAAAGAAGCCCGAGCATGACGAACATGGTAACAACAAATGGCAATGCGCCGCGGATCACATCCATCATCGGTCCTGCTTTCCTGATCCCTTGCACCACATAAAGGTTGATCCCTATCGGCGGTGTGATCAGAGCGGTTTCCAGAAGTACCATCAACAAGATGCCAAACCACACCGGATCAAAACCCAGCGCCACAACGATCGGGGTAACCAGCGGCGCCATGGTCAACAGCATGGACAACGTCTCCATGAAGCAGCCGATCAGGATCAGCACCGCGACGATCATCAACATGGTTTGCATTGGGCTCCAGCCCAGCCCTGTGACAAAATCGGTCAAAGCCTGGGTCAGGCCGATTATTGAAAGGACAAAGTTCAGGAACACCGCAGCTATAATGATCAGCATGATCATGGCGGTCGTGCGCATTGTGCCTTCGATTGCGTGACGCATGGTTTCCATCGACATCTTGCCGTTGAACGCCGCAAGCGCCATCGAGGCAACAACGCCCAATGCTGCGGCTTCGGTAGGCGTAGCCAGACCTGCGTAAATCGAGCCGACGACCACCATGAAGATGCCAAGAGGGGGGATCAGTGCAGGAAGCGCAGCAAGCCGCTCTGCCCAGCTGTGGCGTAATTGGTCCCCGCCCCATTCCGGCCTGATCATGCATGCCACAACGACGGTTGCCATGAACAACAGTGCCAGCAGAAATCCAGGCAGAAAGCCCGCCAGATACAGTTCCGGCACCGAAGTATTGGTCAACAAACCATATAGGATCAGGTTGATCGAAGGCGGGATGAGAATGCCGAGCGTTCCTCCGGCAGCCACGGTGCCGAGAAACAGCCGCTCGTTGTAACCCCGTTTTTTGATCTGCGGCACAGCCACCGTTCCGATGGTTGCGGCAGTGGCTACGGATGACCCAGACGTGGCCGCGAACAGGGCCGAGGATCCGATATTGGAATGCATCAACCCACCCGGCAACCATCCAAGCCATTTGACAATACCGTCGTACATCCGTTCGGTGATGCCAGCACGCAAAAGGATCTCTCCCATCATTACGAACATCGGGATTGCCACCAGCAGAAAGTCCGTGCTGGTCTGCCATGCCATATCCGATATTGCGCGGTGCAACGGCATCGGGCTGTCGGTCCATTGCAGGATCAGGCCCAGCCAACCCAACGAGGCGGCAATAGGAACGGCCAAACCGATGAGGGCAAGTAGGATCAGGAGTGTCTTGATCAGCATCGGTCTATACCGTCTCGTCTTCTATTTGTTCGTCCAGGGATTTCACGCCGATCAGGTCCTGCACTCCGGCCAGATCGCCTCGTAAGTATTGTCTGATCGCGGCCAGAGCGATCAGAACGCCCGAGCCTACAAAGAACATCCAACCCAAGAGCCACGGTATCTGGGGAATGGCCAACGGTACGCGCATCGGAGTAATCGACCGGGAACCGTTAGCCAGCGTGTCGGCCACCATACCCCACACCATCACAACGATGACCAAGGCAAATCCTGTCAAAAGCACGAGGCCAAACAGGTTGATAATTGGGTGCAGCACCTTGGGAATTGCTCCGAGCAGGGCGTCAACCCGGATATGCGCGCGTTCAAACAGCGCAAAAGACATCGCCAACGCGGTTGCCACACCGAAGGCATAGCCCGAGATTTCGTCCGCCCCGCCCAGCGAGATGTTGAAAACTTTGCGTAGAAAGACTTCGAGAGTGATGAGGAAGGCCGAAAACACGATCAGTGTACCACCCAGCCACGTCATCCAAAGGCTCAGCCTTCGCGCGCCGCCTAAGAGCTTGTCTAACATTTTGATTACCTGATGTTTTGTGGTGGGGCGGCGGGAGTTTGACCGCCCCACTGAATCGGCCGGATTACTTGGCTTCGGCTTTCAGGCCAAGGATCGGGCCAACGGTTTCATTCCAGTTTGCAGCACAATCGGCGCCGCAGCGTTCCGCCCAACGGGCCAGCACGACATCGGTCGCGATCTTGTCCCGTGCGGTCAAATCGTCTGCCGTGGGTTCGACGAGCGTCATGGATCCGGCTTCACCGATTTCACATGTGCCGCCGGTGATGCAGGAAATCGCAATATCATCTTCGGTTGCCGTCTCTGCCCACATGGAGTCCGTCAGAACCGCGAGTTCGGTTTCCAAGAGTGCCTGTTGTTCTGGCGTCAGGCTGTTCCATTTGTCCAGGTTCATGGCTCCGAATGCCAGACCCCAGCCAACACGCAAGGTATAGGCATGAGTGGCCACCTGGTTCCACTTGGCCGTATAGGCTGACATGGTGCCGGTGATCGCGCAGTCTACGACACCTTTTTCCAGCGCAGGAATAACCTCGGAGAAGGCGACAGTTACGGATGTGCCCCCGACACCTTCTACAAAATCACCCAAAGTCGTCGAGTAGACGCGGATCTTTTTGCCTTCCAGATCGGAAATTCCGTTCACTTCAGCGTTGCACCAAAGGGTTTGGCTTGGGAACGGGTACAGCATAAGCAGCTTGGCGTTGTAGATCTCTTCGAACGCCGAGGACAACGTGTCGAAATAGGCGTCGGCCACCTTACGCTGCGTGTCGATGTCCTGTGTCAAAGTGGACAGATCAGCGCCTTCGAAAATCGCATTTTCGGCGGCGACGTAGCCGGGCAAGCCAAAGGCAAAGTCGAAGACACCGTTCTTGACCATGCGCATGATCTCGAAGCCCTTTAGCCCCAAACCGGATTGCGACTGGATTTTTCCGACTATTTCGCCGCCCGATGCCTCGTTGAGCCGTTGGTTAAAGAATGGCTCTTCGTGTTTTTGGTAGTTGGTCAGGCTGGACCACGTTCCTACTGCGTTCAAAACCACGGGATTGTCGGCAAACGCTGCGGTTGTTGAGACAGCGAGCGCGCCGAGAGTTGTTGCGAGTTTCTTCATCTGGTTTCTCTCCTGTTGTATTATTTTGATTGATAGATGGGTGTTTCAGCGTCATCCGCGATGTCGGTGATCAGCATGTGCCCCGGCTTGTGCGTGATCGCGATTGAAGGTTTGGCATTCTTGATCGCAGCCTGTGGTGTGACGCCACAAGCCCAGAACATTGGCGTGGTGCCGTCTGAGACCGGAGCCGGATCGCCCCAGTCCGGGCTATTTATTTCGGCGATACCAATTTTCTCTGGCTCGCCCCAATGCACCGGCGCTCCGTGCGCCAGAGGAAATTTGCGTGAGATATCGACAACTTCGTCTACCCTGGCATCAGGGATCGCCCGCATACTGACAACCATTGGCCCCTCGAAAGGACCAGATTTGATCGTTTGGATATTGGTCACGAACATCGGCACTGTGCGGTCGTTTTCGATGTGCCAGAGCGGTACGCCGGCCTGTTGCAATGCATGTTCGAAAGTGAATGAGCACCCCATAGCGAACGCCACAAAATCATCGCGCCACAGTTGCTTGAGATCATGAACCGTGTCGACGTGGATGCCGTCGCGATATACGTAGTAAGCCGGAGTATCGGTGCGGATATCAATATCAACTCCCAAGGTGTCCATGTTTGGATTGCCCGTATCGGAAACGCCGACAATCGGGCAGGGTTTTGGATTTCGCTGGCAGTAGCGCATGAAATCCAACGCGTAATGTTCGGGCAAAATCGCCAGATTGGCCTGCAGGGTATTCCCGCCCAATCCGGCTGTGTGACCGCGATAGGCCCGTGACCTGATCTGCGCGCGCACAGACGCTGTTGTCGCAGATTTCAACGGCTCAAACAGATCGCTCATTACGACCCTCCCTAGTTTGGAATACGTTCGTGCGACTAGGGCATAAAATCAAATTGTATTATTTTTGTCTTCTACATAATATATTTTTATACCTGTTGAAGCGCTACATCTCGGGCGATGACCGCTGCGGCCTCAAGCAGATGATTGCGCGGATCACCCAGGTAAGAGGCAGAAAATTGAAGAGGTTCGGGAACCCAGCCCGGGTCGAATTCGACCAGCTTTCTCTCTTGCACCAGCTTCTTCGCTAGCGAGATCGGCAGCGCGCCAACACATAGCCCGGCCTCGACCATCCGAAAACAAGAAGACAAAGAAGAGGACGGGAACAGGGAGATTTCGGAACCGAATCGTTCGAAAAGTGCGGCCCTCAGTTCCCGGTACGGCCGGGTGTTCTTGGCGTAGGTCGCGATTGGGATGCCAGCCAGATCGACGTTTTGCCCTAGAGTTCCGCCTGCTGCCTGAAACCAGGCCAGTGGTACATCCGGAAGCACCACGTTGTCGACCGTGTAATCTGAGACCGGCCCAAGCAGAATACCCAGATCGATTTCACGCCCCAGCAACTGATCCCGGAGGTTCAATGAAATGTCGACGCTGATCTCGATCTTGAGAGACGGGTACTTTGCTCGCAATGCGCCGACAAATTCGGGCAGCCAACTTTGAGCGATAGTCTCGGACACGCCCAGGCGGATCAACCTGTCAACGGCGCTCGTATCCACAACGTGCTCTTCGACCAGATCTGAAAGGTGCTGAAATTGCTCGGCATAGTGGACAAGCATATCGCCACGCTTGGTGAGGCGCATGCCAGCGCTTTCACGTTTGAACAACGACGTTCCCAAACCATCTTCCAAGGACTTGATGCGAGTAGTCACGGCAGGCTGCGTCAGGTTAAGTACTTCGGCTGCCTTGCTGACACTGCCGAAGCGCACAACAGAAAGAAATGTTTGTAGATGTTCGAGTTTGAGCCGAGCCAAGTTGATCGCTTTCTGCTAAGAACGGTCCTGATCTTACTATCGTATTGTCTACGTTTGAATTGTCAGAGGCTATTGATGATGAACTTGTTGAATATTTATAGGAAACCAGACTTCCATTGAAGGTAATACGGCAATGGGATCAGATAATTACGGCCCAAACCTGCCGTTCACTCACCGCGCTGGTGTCGCACTGCGGCCCGTCATTCCTGACATTCGCTGCAACTGCACATTATTGACGAGTGTAAGTTCACACATTGATCCCACAGGGTCGATCCGGTTTGAAGGTTGGATTCCCTTAGTTCGAGTTCTCAGGTAATAGGTATTGATGGACATAGTCGTAATTACGACCATCATCACTTCGCTTTTTGTTGTAATCGGCGTGGCGGAGCCACTGGCTGCTCGATTGCGCTTGCCTTTCAGCGTTATTCTCGCCGTCCTGGGGGTGGTGATCGGGCTTGGCGCGACCTTTTTTCTCAACACTGACCTGACGGATGCGCTGAATCCTGGGGCGCAAGCGATCATTGATCTGCCGATCCGGTCCAACGCATTCCTTTATGTTTTCCTGCCAACGTTGCTCTTTCAGGCCACACTCGGCATGAACCTACGCAGGATGCTGGACGACTGGATGCCCATCCTGATGATGGCCGTTGTGGCAGTGATTGTGGCTACACTTTCTATTGGCTACGCGCTCAGTTGGGTAAGTACGTTGCCGCTGGCCGCCTGCCTGTTGATCGGTGCTATTGTGTCGACAACTGATCCCTCGGCGGTTGTCAGCATTTTTCGATCCATCTCCGCACCACGCAGGCTGTCACGAATTATCGAGGGCGAAAGCCTTCTCAACGATGCCGCAGCGATTGCTCTTTTCGGGCTATTCATGAGCTTTGTCATGCTCGGAAGACCCGATCCCTTACTAAGTGAAGCCTTGGGGCAATTTCCTCTGTTGATCTTAGGCGGAGTACTCACCGGTTGGCTCATGGCGCGCATGACGGTTTGGCTGATGGCTTTCGTAGACCGCTGGGAAATGGCGCAAATTTCAGTTTCCGTTGCGCTGCCGTATCTCTCCTATATCGTTGCTGAACAAAGCATCGGTGCTTCGGGTGTCATCGCTGTTGTGGCGGCAGGGCTTACTCTCAATCTGACCGGCCCCGGTCGAGTGTCACCGGTCGCTTGGGCAAATCTGCAAGAAGTATGGGACCTTCTGGCGCATTGGGCCGGGGCGCTGATCTTTATTCTTGCAGCATTGCTGATACCGAGATTGTTGGAAGGCGTGCGACCGTCTGACTTTGGCCTGTTGGCTGTGGTGGTTCTTGCTGCAACACTCGCGCGGGCGGCGGTTCTGTTCGGGTTGTTGCCATTGCTTACGACAATCGGTCTGTCGCCGGCTGTGGAACGCCCCTATCGCACCGCGATGCTGTGGGGTGGGCTGCGGGGTGCCGTGACTCTGGCGCTGGCGCTGGCAGTCACCGAAAGCACGCATATCCCGCTCGAGACCAAGCGTCTGGTTGGCATCCTGGCCACAGGCTTTACACTGTTTACGCTGATTATTCAGGGCACAACCTTGCGCTCGGTGATCACAAAGCTGGGGCTCGACAAGCTCTCTCCGCTTGATACGGCACTATCACGCCAGGTGGTCGCGGTCGCCTTGCAATCAGTGCGCGAGGACGTGTCCCGCACCGCAGAAAACTACAACCTGACTCACGATATCGTCAGAACCGAAGCCAAACAGTTCAGCGAACGCCTCGATGAAGCTGTAAAGGCCGCCGAAGACAGCGCTCAGATCCTTGATCGTGACCGGATCACGCTTGGCCTGATTGCACTGGCCGGTGCGGAGCGAGATTCCGTGTTGGCCCGAATGCGAGAGCGCACCATGTCGTCGGTTCTGAGTGAAAAAGTTCTGTCCGACGCGGATAGACTCATTGAAGGGGCACGGACCGGAGGCCGGATCGGCTATCAACGCGCGTCAAATCGGTCCGTCGTTTACGGCAAGTCTTTCCGGATCGCTGTGTTTCTGCACAACCGGCTTCGAATCTCGTTTCCACTCACGCGTATCACAACGGATCGGTTTGAAAGACTGCTCATGCAACGCCTGATCCTGCGGGATCTCGACGGGTTTGTCCGTGGCCGCATACGACGGATTCACGGCCGCCGGGTTGCGGAATTGCTCGATGATCTGTTGGCACGTCGATCCGAGGCGGTTGAGACCGCGCTTGATGGTTTGCGGCTACAATATCCAGGCTATGCCGAAAAACTGGAGCGGCGGTTCATCCGACGAACTGCGCTGCGACTGGAAGAGCGTGAATACACGGTCATGCGCGAAGACGGCCTGGTGGGTGAAGAACTCTATTCGGTGTTGATGCAGGAAATGGCGGCACGCCGTGCCTTAACTGAAGGGCGTCCGGTACTGGACATCGCCCTCAAAGGACGGGATCTGGTCAGGCAGTTTCCGCTATTCTCTGATCTCGACAAAGCATCACTGAGAAAACTCAGCAGAGCACTGCGTACCCGTTATGCCAATGCAGGTGAAACCATCATCTCCAAAGATGAACTCGCCCGGAGTGTGTTCTTCATCGCTTCTGGCGCAGTCGAAGTGGAGTTAGGCAGACACACTACGCGGTTAGGTCGTGGCGAAATGTTCGGGCAATTGGCCATGCTGTTGAAACGGCCCCGTCGCGTTAACGTGCGGGCGTTGGCGCCCTCGACACTACTTTTGCTCGACGAGGCGCGTTTCCGTCGATTGCTTCGCCGAAGTGAAGCCATGCGGAATTCTGTCAGAATGAGCGCAAAAAACCGCATGATAGACCCTGCGGTGCTGGACTTGGATCAGCGTGCAGGGCTTTCTGAACAGGGTTAATTGTCTTGAAAGATCATCAATTGGAAAGGAGCCGCGGAAACAACGGTGTTGTCTCATGGGCACCAGTCGGGTTCTGTTTTGTCGATGGTCTTCTCCTATCAGAAGCTTGTTCACTCGAAAAACCGTCACTACTCTCAACATCCCGGACAATCGCCCCAGTTTCCTAGCTCCATATTTAATAGCACCAGCCACGAAGTGCGACTTTGTAAGAAGGACGGGTAAGCGATCTGTGACAGGTCCGGCCCAGAGCTGCCGTCCATCTGTGTTGTCGGATTCTGCGTCCGCAATCCGCATTGCTGACATTCGTTGCCAGTGCAAAATCCTCACTTTCTAGCTCGACGTAAGATACCGGCAACCAAGATCTCAAACTTTTAGAGCGCTACATAAGGAACGACCTCGTTCATGCTCAAAAGGTCGGTTTGCTGTCGCTTCGCTTCGGTTCGTACTGCCCGAAAGTTCATTGAACTCGCGATGCCACCTTATTGGTTTTAAGAAGCTCGTGAGCAAACAAGGACAATCCCGCGATAGCAGATGTATCTGCTGCAATAGTCTCAACTTCACTTCCTGAGATTTTGATTGCCGAACTATACGCTTCGCGAATGGGTCCACTGGCAATCAAAAATACTGGGTCAGATTCTTCCAGATGAACTCCGGCGATCTCTTGTCCAATCAACAAACCTGATAGCCTAGACGAAAAGTCGTATATGTCAGCTTCGGGGTCCAACAGTGCCCTAGCGCGTATCGAAAACAGTTTGTGAATTGCAGACGCTGGCTGTGCTAATACTTCGTGGACTGCATTCCTAAAAACAGTTTTATCGAAGAGTTCCGATCTGATGTTGCCACAGAATTGCGATAAGGTTGAGGCTGTTGACAGAAGCGCAAATAGCTCTCCGGTCATGACAGTCTGCCAGCTAACAAGATTGCCACACTCGATCCGACACCATTTTGAGTGCGTCCCTGGCAGGCAGAAGATACCATCCCGTACGCCGTTCGAAACTGCGCCAAACAAGAGGGTTTCTTCGCCACGCATCACGTCAAAGCGTCCCTCTTCAGCAATACAGACACCCGGTAAGATAGTGCAGCCATAGCGGCCGGCAGTCACGTGCGCAGCATTATTTACTATGTCCTCAAGACACGCAGGCACCGAAACATACGGTACCTCTCGCCAACCTTCGCGCGCGCCGGCCATTCCACAAATGATTACCGAGGCAGAACAGGAAATCCCTTTGTTTGATAAGATCTTTTCAAGATATGGAGCGAACTCATTGCGCCTGAGTTTTGACATTCCCATATCGCTTTTGTGAATTTGGACTGGCGCTTTCCCGGACTTGCAGTACCAGGCTCGAAAGGTGCTCGTACCCCAATCCACTCCGACAAATTCGAGCGCGTTCACATCACCCATTCCGTCAGCTCGAATAATGTTTGATAAAGTCACGATCTGGATCCACGCCCAAGCCAGGGCCGTTTGGAATCGCTGCAAAACCGCCTGTTGACGCGACTTGAGTTTGTATGTTCAGCGGTTCAGAAAGCAGTTCATCCCGGAACTTGTTGTCCGTGGTATCGAATTCGAGCATCGGTTCCCACGGGAATAATCCACCTGGAAGCGACGGCATGGCTGCCAGAAGGTGCATATTGGTGGCCACTGCCACGGCTGAACCCCAAACATGGTTCACGACCGGAGTGAAATGCGCGTGGCACAATGCCAAAACGCGCAGGTATTCTGTGATGCCGCCGAGAGCACAAACCTCCGGCTGCGCGATATCCAAACCGCGGCTTTCCAACAAGGCGCGCCAGCCCCATCGGTTAAATTCTGCTTCACCCCCCGAAATGTTGACATTCAAACCGGCGCGCAGCTCACGATATCCGTCAAGATCTTCCGGGGCGACGGGCTCTTCAAACCAATAGGGGTCGAACTCTTCCATCGCGCGACCAACATAAAATGCGTCATGGGTCGTGTAGCCGTGGTTCGCATCGATCATGAAGCGATAGTCATCGCCCACACCCTTACGCACAGCTTCGATCAGGCGCACGTCGTCTGTCGGACCAAGCCCCACTTTCATTTTCGTCGCGACGAAGCCCATTTCTTTGATTGTGGCGGCTTCGTCTTCAAAACGAGACACCAGACTGTCCACACTCTCAGGGCGGAGCATCATACCGTAGCCGTAAACCTGAATGCGATCGCGATGGGTGCCCCCGATGAGTTTATGCAGCGGTAAGCCTGCGATTTTGCCTGCGATATCCCACAGCGCAATGTCCACGCCAGAAAGTGACTGTAAAGGCATTCCCTTTTGGCCATGGTCGCGCATCAGGTTGTAAACTTTATGCCAGATCACATCGCGATCCAGTGGGTCCATATCCAACACCATCGGTTGGATCACATGCTCGACGATTGCCTTGTTTGCCAAGGCGACATTGCCTGCACCAAAACATTCGCCCCAGCCCGTGACACCTTCGTTAGTCTCCACCTCGACCAGATGTGCCGTGCGCTTGTGGTAATATTGCTGAGAATAACCCAGTGGTTCAGGCAAATCGTAGCTGAGAACATGGCTGGTGACGCGGGTGATCTTCATGGGTTCAACCCTCCAAATCCAGTGGAATCGAGGGCGCGCGTGATCCGCTTTTGTACAAGATAGTCGTGTAGCGCGAGGGTTGAGCAATCATGCCCGATCCCCGACTGACCGATCCCGCCATGCGGCAAGTCGATATCGTACTTCACCCCGTTGATTTGAATTTCGCCATAGCGCAGATGCGCGGCATAATATTCGGCCCGACCTAGATCACGCGTGAACAAATAGGCCGTTAACCCACCTTCCTCGCAGTCATTGGCCATTTCAACGACCCCGGTTTCATCCGAGAAAGGAATTAGGCTGACGATGGGACCAAAGGTTTCCTGTCGATAGACACCCATCGTTTCGGTCACGTTGTCCAAAACGGTCGGCGCGATGTAGTGACCCTTGTTCAGGTTCGGGGGTCTGTCCCCACCCGCCAGCAGGGTCGCGCCATCCGCGATTGCATCGTCAATCAAACCTTTGATGCGAGCCCATGCGCGATCGTCAATAACTGGCCCAGTTGTGATATCGTCTGTTTTGTTAAAACCAACCGTAGCCGAATTTGCCCGGGCTACCACCTTTTCGGTGAAAGCCTCACGCACGGTCTCGGCCACAAACACACGGTTTGGTGAGACGCAAATCTGTCCGGCGTTGGAAAACTTTACCCCGGTCACGATGTCAGCGGCCAGGTCGAGGTCGGCGTCTTCGAACACGATAACCGGAGCGTTGCCTCCCAGCTCCATCGAATAGCGTTTGATTGATGTAGCACCGGTGCGCATGATGTGCTGCCCGGTCCGGGTCGAGCCGATCAGGGTCACGACTTGTGGGATGGTCGAGGCGGTCAGAGCATCAGCAACGTCATACCCATCCGTACAGAGAATTTGCACCACACCTTTCGGCAGGTCGATTTTTTCGCAAAGCGCCCCCACTGCATAGGCCGAAATCGGCGTCGCTTCAGACGGGCGAATGATGATCGGGCACCCGGCCGCCATGGCCGGGCCAATTTTGAACGCCAGATTCAACAAAGGGAAGTTCCACGCTAGATAGGCCACCGCCACCCCGACGGGTTCATAGACCATTCGATGTGAATGGGTGCCAGCCCGGTCGCTGAAGCCATAATCCTGAACGCGGGCAATTTCCTCGGCATAGAAATCGAGAGAAACGACCAACCTGTCCCAATCCTCATGCGTTTGGGCCCAGGGCTTGCCCATTTCCTGATGCACGCAGTCGCGCAGGAACTCTTCATGGGCGATCACTTCATCGCGCAGCCGTCGCATCAACATTTGCCTGTCCGCAATCGAGGTCTTAGCCCACCTGGGAAACGCAAACTTAGCGGCTTGTAGCGCACGCTCGACATCCGCGAAGCCGGCCGTGGTGACCGTGGCGATGGGATTTTCAGTGGCGGGATTGATGACCTCTTTGCGCCCGCTGCCATCCGTCAGTGCGCCATCAATGTAGATTTGCGTTGGAAACTCCATGGCCACCTCAATCAAACAGTGTTGCGATGTTGGTTTTGATCTGGTCGCCGATATAGAGCGCCAGTGCCTGTATCGTGGAAGTTGGGTTGACCGCTCCAGCCGTAACGAAGATCGAGCCGTCCACGATGAACAGGTTCTTTACGTCGTGGCTGCGCCCCCAGCCGTTCACCACGGACGTCTCGGTGTCATTGCCCATCCGACAGGTGCCCATCTGGTGCCACCCTGCTCGCCACCAGACTTTGTCACCCTTGGGCAGAATGCGCTTTGCCCCGGCGGCCAGCAAAACCTCTTCGGCACGGGCCTCGCCATGTTTCAGCATCGCCTGCGTATTTTCACCCAAGCGATAGGTGATCTTTGGGGCCGGGATGCCATCGCTATCGGTCAGATCTGGGTCAAGGGTCACACAATTATGTTCTTCCGGTAGATCTTCCGTCACCACAGTCAGGCCAGCGAGATAGGGGTAGACATTGTCCATAATCTCTCGGTGTTCAGCCCCCCATGGGATGGGGCTGTCGATGCCATACCCACCAAGCGCATAGGTCATTGGTGTGGTTGAGCGCCCAGAATGCAGACCATAACCACGTACAAACCCGCGACCGGGGTCGCTTTCGTAAAATTCTTGTGAAAGGATCGAACAGGCCATCGGCCCTTCATGTCCCTTCATTGGCTCATCAAATACTCCTGCAACGCCGGTAAGTGGATGGAACATCAAGTTCTTCCCGACCTTGCCGGACCGGTTCGCCAAACCTTCTGGGAATAATTTGGATTTGGAATTCAGCAGCAAGCGCGGTGTTCCAACACCGTTACAGGCCACGACGACCAATTCTGCTTTCTGCTCATGAATTTGCCCATCGGCCCCATGATAGAGTACTCCGGTCGCGAACCCGCTGGCCTCGTCCACCAATATCTCACGGACACGCGCTTTGGTGCGCAGTTCAACACCTGCATTTTCAAGCATCGGCCAATAGGTGAAATTGCTTCCGCCCTTGGCCCCCGCCGCACAACCCAAATCACAGGTCCCGGCGTTCACACATTTCTGGCGGCCATCGTCATCCCGGCTTAGGATCGCGACGTCAGACGGCCACCAATGCCAGCCTTTTTCATTGAATCCACTCGCTAACGTCTGCCCGAGTTTGCCAATCGGAATGGGTGGGTGCGGCGGCTTATAGTCGGGATAAGCCGGATTGCCTCCCAAACCAGAGACGCCCGTGTTGCGGTCATTCATTTCATAAAACGGCGCTAAATCGTGATAATCGACCGGCCAGTCCTCACCCACGCCATCCAGTGATCTTGTTCGAAAATCTGACGGGCGCATCCGCGGCCAGTGGCCCAGGAAGTTGATTGTCGACCCGCCCACGCCATTCCAGTTGACCGGCGTGATGCAGCTATCCTCCGCGTTGATCGGGTAGTCCTGCGGAAGACCTCGAACATTCGGGTCGCAAGAAAACTCAGCGTACCGAGCGAGTTCATAATCCTCGCGGCGCGATGGGAAGTCTTTGTCCAGCAGATGGGCACCCTGTTCCAGGCACAGAATGCGCATCCGTGTTTCCAACAGAGACCAGGCAATCGCAGCGCCTGATGCCCCCGCACCAATGATCAGAACGTCAACGGGTTCGTGTTTCATGCCTGACCTCCGGTAGGATCGCGAAACACTGGCCCACGAGCGCGCACAGGCGCGGTCAATTCATTCAAAAGCGCGGGCGGATCACTGGCAACCTCGTACCCGGCTGGATGCACAGGATGCGATCCTACACCGACCTTGGCGCGCATATCCGGGCGACTGTAATAACCTTTGTAGGTTTCCGTGAGCAGCAAACTGAACGCCTCTGGCAATTCGGATTCCAGCTGGCGGACGGTATGGGGAGTAATACCGTCCGCCAGTTCGCCGGCGCGGGCTATCAAGGTGACGAGCGCGCTGTTGAGAGCGGGATTACGCGCAGCCGCCTCTGTGACGAATGCCGCCACACCCAGATCTCCCGCCGCCGGGATTCCTCGATCGCTATTTTCGGGAATAAGGATGTTGAGGATTGCATCGAGCGCCAAATGTGGACTGATATTTTCATATTCTGACATCGCCGCCTCCTACCTTCCGTTTCCGTTGCTGGGACGCGACACGGCATCAATCGCGACAGCTAAGAGCAGTATCGCACCCGACACCATCAGCTTGTCCGCCGCACTCGCACCAGTCAGGTCCAGCCCGTTTCCGAGCGATCCGATGACCAAAGCGCCAAGGATTGCATTCCAGACTGACCCGCGGCCGCCAAAGAGTGATGTGCCCCCAATCACTGCCGCGCCGATCGCCTCAAGCAGCAAGGAGCCACCGGCGAAGGCCGTATAAGATACCGACCCATAGCGGGACGCTCCGAAAATTCCACCAATGGCGGCCATAAGGCCAACAATTGCGAAGGCCGAGACCCGAATACGTTTGACCTTCATCCCCACGCGCCGCGCGCTTTCAGCATTGCCGCCAACAGCAAAAAGTGAGCGACCATACGGTGTGCTGGTTGTGATCCACCCCAACAGTGCAGTGATCGCGACAAGCAGCACCAGCAACAACGGCAGAGACCGATAAGCGTTAAGCGTCAGCACGACGGCCACGACAATGACAGAAAACGCGACGACCTGACCCCAAAGAGCGAATGGACTGTCCTGTTCCAAGCCAAGCGCTTTGCGCCGGCGTTGCTTGCGCAAATTGGAGTATGCGAACAGGCCGACAACTGCCAACCCCAGAACAATTCCCCAAAGGTCCGGGATAAGAACCCGAGCTATTCCGCGCACGAAGGGATCACCGACGTTCAAGTTTCCCGTCGGCAGGATCTTTTGCATCAAGCCTTGGTACCCCAAAAGCCCGGCTAGCGTTACGACAAATGAGGGGATGCCGACATAGGCAACAAGCAAACCTTGCGCTGCGCCCATAACAATGCCGACGAAAATCACAATGATGCAGGCCAGCCAACCGGGCACGCCGCTCAGCACCAGCACTCCCAATAGCGCGGCACAAACCCCTGCAGTCGCGGCTGCAGACAAGTCTATGT
Organism: Ruegeria sp. A5; assembly: GCF_056543005.1. Classification (NCBI taxonomy): domain Bacteria; kingdom Pseudomonadati; phylum Pseudomonadota; class Alphaproteobacteria; order Rhodobacterales; family Roseobacteraceae; genus Ruegeria; species Ruegeria sp. A5. The sequence continues at coordinate 421,683 of NZ_JBQGAV010000002.1, read as the reverse complement.
CACCCAGCAGCAATACGATTGTTATCCCAACCGCCAACGTGGCAATCACAGCAGATTGCATAAACAGATTGTAGATATTGCGAGGGCTTAGGAAGATCGCACGGAAACTGTCTGCTTCGCCGCTCATCAAATCAATGAGCGGCAGGACAAGCCCGAAATACCCCCAGATTGCTGCCAACGCGAGGAGGACAGGAACAAAGGCCCCGAATTGCGTCTCGCGCAGAGCGCTGAATCGGTCGAGAAACGTCAATTTAGCATCAGGCTGCATTGCCATTCTCCGTGTCCAGGCCGCGTGTCATGGCGACGACAATTTCGTCTGGGTTCGTCTCCGAGGTTGTGTAAGTGGCGACATTTCCTCCATGACGAAGCACGGTGATCCGGTTTGAGACTTCGAAAATGTCGCGCATGTTATGCGAGATGTAGACGACCGCATGGTTCGTTTCGCGCAGTCGCTTTACGACCTCAAGCACCTGACGGGTCTGTGCGACGCCCAATGCGGCTGTGGGTTCATCCAGCATAACGACCGAGCTTTCGGCTCCAACCGCGCGGGCAATCGCAATGGCTTGACGTTGACCACCTGAAAGACCGCCCACCTTGGCACGAACAGATTGCAAAGTGCGCACTTCGAGCCTGTCGATGGCTTTCTTGGCTTTCACTTCCATTTCCAGATCGTCCAGAGGGCGAAGAAGACGCGGCAGAAACCCCCAACCGGGCTTTACAGGTTCCGCCCCCAAGGACAGATTGGCTGAAACATCCAGATTTTCGCACAAAGCAAGATCCTGATAGACAATCTGAATACCCAGCTCAGTTGCGTCATTGGGTGAGGTCACGTCGACTGGCTTACCGTCGAGAAAAAACGCGCCGTCATCCGCAAGATGTGCCCCGGCGAGCACTTTCATCAGTGTGGATTTGCCTGCGCCGTTGTCGCCGACAAGGGCCATCACCTCACCGCGAGCGACCTCAAAGTCAACACCGCGCAGGGCGTGCACGCCGCCAAACCGTTTTTGAATGCCACGCACAGCAAGGTGCGCTGGTGGGGCAGCTTGCCCCACCATTTTGTCTTCAGACGTCATAACTCGACCTTGTTATTTGCAGAAGTCGGTTGAGGCGGCTTCGCCCTGACAGACCATGTCTTTGGTAATCGAAGCATCATTTTCGATCACATAGGCAACACCTTCTGCGCCGATGGCCGAGTACGAACCAACCGGCACATAGGCCACTTCTGCTCCGACACCGTTGGTGACGGTTTGCGGCGCGAGATCCGAGAAGTCTTCTCCATTGACCAAACGCAATGTGACCTGTGCTGCGGCCGCAGCCATATCTTCAAGCGGACGCCATCCACATTGGGTCTGCTTGCCCAGCAGCATCAACTGTTGTGCTTGCACCGTGCAGTCCAAACCTGAAACCGGAACAGTTCCGGCCATACCCTGCTCCTCCATCGCCGCGATGGCGGCACCGGCGTTCCCGTCGTTGGAAGACACAACGCCCTGAACGTTGTTATCCAGTTGAGTCAGCGCCTGATCCATCGAGCGACGGGCAATGGCCGGGTCCCAGCCCTGTGTCCAGTTCTCGTATCCCATGACGCGTGCGCCGCTTTCAAACAAAGGTGTGAGTGCACGAAGTTGGCCATTGTGGATGACTGCTGCATTCGGATCAGTCGGCGAACCCTTGAGCAATACCAGCGTGTCGCCGTCCTTTGTATTCTCGATCACATGGGTCGCCTGATCAAATCCCATACCCTCCAAATCGGCCTGTACCCAGAACGTGGTGTTAGGCGAGTTGATCATCCGGTCATAGGCGATTGTTGGGATACCTTCTTCGGCAGCCGTATCCGCAATGATCGCCGAGCTTTCCCCGTCGATAGGGATGACAACAAGAACCTTTGCGCCTTGAGTCAGTGCCTGTTCCGCCTGTCTCTGCTGCGTGGCGGTATCATTGTTGGCATTGAACACTTCAACTTTCACGTCAGGTGCAATCTCACCCATAGTGCGCACAAAAGCTGCAGCATCTTGCTGTTCCCAGCGTGGATTCACGTTTTCTGGAAGCAGTAGTGCAACCATATCTTCGGCCGATGCCGCCCCGGCTGCCAGCAACGCGGACGTTGCGACAGATCCGGCCAACAGGCCTTTCGAAAGCTTTGAAAACATCATATCCTCCTCGTCGATGTTTCGGGCGCATTGCGCCGGATTATCTGGTGGAGTTCTCCCGATTTATCGGGCCAACCTGACGACGCGAGGCTGGGTAGAAGCATGTCTCGTGTCGTCACCACTAGCCCGGCCACCTTCCCGGACAGTGGACATCTCATCCCATTTGTTCTTTTGCACCACGTTTTGCGCTGAAATCCGGCAGAGCCCCCGAAAGGCGTTCAAAAGTATCGGCCAAGTGCTCGCGCATTGCAGATGATGCCGCCTCACTGTCGTGAGCTTCGATCGCCTTCAATACTTGCCGGTGCAATGGCAACGATCGTTTGTTTTCGCGCGGATCGCTGTTTGTCACTTTGATTGAGCTCAGCAGCGCCGAAAAGATCACGCCCTCCAAAGCAATAAGCACTTCATTATTCGCGGCGCGCAGGACAGAGCGGTGAAACAGCGCATCGGCAACTACAAAATCCTGGATCGAGGTCGCCTGCTCCATGTCGTGCTGTGCTTTGCGAATGTCTTCGATCTGCTCTGGCGTTGCCGTTTGAGCTGCCCAGCCCGCAGCATTGGGCTCAACCATTTGCCTGACATCCATCAATTGACGCAGAAACTCAGGCTTCGGCTCGATGCCTTGATGCCAAGCCAGCACATCATCATCCAGAAGATTCCAACTTGCGCGCCGCCGCACTCGTGTTCCACTACCGCGACGCACTTCCAGCAAACCTTTGCCAACCAGCAGCTTGATTGCCTCACGGACAACAGATTTGCTGACCCCGAAACGGGTGCACAGCTTGTTTTCATCATCAATCAAACTGCCTTCCGGGAAATGCCCGGCAACAATGCGCCGTCCAAGTTCCCGACACACTTGCGTTGCGAGGCCAGGCGCCACACCCGCAGTGTCTTTCAAGTCATAGTATAGAAGCTCACTCATATGATGATATTAAACATCTGATGTTTAATTTGTCCAGATGTTTTAAGAAATCCGACATAATGATGCTAGGAGATTGCGGCGTGAGAAGAAGCAAAGCACCAAAAAACAAGAACTTTCCTGGTTCGGGAAGCCTACGATTTCTTCAAATCTCAAGAGCGTAACCTTCAACGAAACTTGGAGCGTGACGCCAAGCCTGCGAAAGCTATGGTTTCGCAGCTACTCTTTTGCGTATTGGGTCAGAACTCTAACGTCGACATCGGAGGCGGCGCAGCAGCTGCCAATCCATGGAGCCCGGCGACAGCCGAGATTCGGCCCATAGCCGACTTTGAGCACTTCATTGGATTTCGCAGCTGCAGCCCGCATTCCGGCCATTCGCTGCACGCGCGAAATCTAAAAAGCCCGCCGACGGGGATCGCGTAAGAAATTCGACAAATGGCCTCTGGTTGTGAATGCCGATTGCATTTGTACATTCTAAATTGGTCGTCGAGTTTGACTATCCCGCGAAATATTGAAGCACTCACAGAAGAGCTCTTTCATTTAGTCAGAACGACGAAGGAGTGCAGGCGCTGATCACTTTACATGGCGTATCACCGGCATTCCGAAACCTGTGTGGCAATATGCTTGAGAAGTAGTACGCGTCCCCGGGACCCAGAACCCTGGACTGCCCATCTACGGTCACTTCAAGGCGGCCCTCTATCACAACCGCACATTCTTCTCCTTCGTGGAACAGTTCAGATCGGCCCGAGTCGGCACCGACATCGTACTCTTCTATGAGCATCTGGAGTTTTCTGTCTCGGCGCTCTCCTGCGACAAGCAAATAGGAAACGCCAGGTGATCCCAAGTCGCGCATTCTTTCGTGCGGGTAAAAAAACGACTCCTCGTTCTGCAATTCAAAACTGAAGAAGAAGCCCAAATTGACGTCTACCGAGGCAAGGATCTTCTTTAGCAGCGCCACGGAAGGCTGAGTTGAACCGCTTTCGATTTGAGAAATCGTCCCGCTACCCACTCCCGCGCGTTTGGCCATTTCACGTTGACTGAGGCCTTTGGTCGTCCGAATCAACTTTAGACGACGGGCTGTTTCGAGATCTGATGACAAAACCGTTACTCTAGTGCTTTCTTGCTTTGGATCGAAAGCATTCTAGGGGTGCAATGATTTTTTTCAATAACTTACAGATTAAAATAAAACCGGATGTGCTGAAGGTCTGAACTCTGCAAGGATTTGTCATCAAATGAAAATCTGTTTCACGAGGAATGAACGTGCTCGATCAACCCAACACAATGTCATCGTTTTGGATGCCGTTTTCGGCCAATCGTGATTTCCTTCGCGAGCCCCGAATGATCCAAGCAGCCGAGGGGATGTACTACACCAGTTCTGATGGTCGGAAGGTCATGGATGGCACCGCCGGACTGTGGTGCGTCAATGCGGGTCACCGTGATCCGCTGATCGTTGAAGCCGTGCAAAAACAGGTGCACGAGCTGGATTACGCACCAAACTTCCAGTTCTCCCACCCTCAGGCATTTGAGTTGTCGGCCAAGCTGACCGCGATGATGCCTGAGGGAATGAACCACGCATTCTTCACCAACTCTGGCTCCGAGTCCGTCGATACGGCACTAAAGATCGCGCTTCACTACCATCGAATGCGCGGCGATGGGGCGCGTACGCGCTTGATCGGGCGCGAGCGTGGTTACCACGGCACAGGGTTTGGTGGCATCTCGGTTGGCGGTATCGTCAAGAACCGCATGCATTTCGGCGCGCTTCTGACCGGCGTTGATCACCTGCGTCACACGCATGATCTGGACAAGAACGCATTTTCCCGCGGTTGCCCACAACACGGGGCAGAGCTGGCAGACGATCTGGAGCGTTTGGTTGCTTTACATGACGCCTCGACAATTGCGGCTGTGATCGTCGAACCAATGGCCGGTTCGACCGGTGTTCTCCTGCCGCCGAAAGGATACCTAAAACGACTGCGTGAGATCTGCGACCGCCATGGCATTCTGCTGATCTTCGACGAAGTTATCACTGCATTCGGTCGCTTGGGGGCAGCGACGGCGTCAGAGTATTTTGATGTAAAGCCAGACATCATCACGACCGCCAAAGGCCTGACCAACGGTGTCATCCCGATGGGTGCGGTCATTGTATCCGACAAGATCTATGACTCGGCGATGGAAAACGCCGATGCGCCGATTGAGCTGTTCCACGGTTATACCTATTCTGCAAATCCGGTGTCTTGTGCCGCCGCGCTGGCAACGCTGGAGAGTTACAGGGAGAACGATCTGTTCCGCCGCGCTGCATTGCTATCGCAGCCCTGGGAGGATCAGCTTCACAGCCTCAAAGGTCTGCCGAACGTCATCGATATCCGCAATCTGGGATTGGTGGGCGCGGTCGAGCTTGCACCACGAGAGGGCGCGCCTGGGGCACGGGGTTATGATGCAATGAAACGAGCCTGGGACGCCGGAATAATGATCCGTGTCACAGGTGACATCATCGCCTTGTCTCCACCTCTGATCATCTCGGAACCCGAAATAACAAAACTTTGTCTAACACTTGGAGAGGTATTGGCGGATCTGCCATAACCCCTGACTTCTAACCCCAAAAAGGACTGACATCATGAAAGATGCATCCCCGATCGCTTTGATCGGCCACTACATTAATGGCCAAATCACTGCTCCATCCGGTGAGAATACTCAGCCGGTTTTCAATCCCGCAACCGGTGCGCAAACCGGCGAGGTGTCACTGGCGAACGTCCAGACTGTCGACGACGCAGTGGCCGCTGCCAAAGCCGCGTTCCCGAAGTGGTCAAACACACCGCCAATCCGACGCGCCCGCCTTATGAACAACTTTCTGGCCCTGGTACGCGAGCATAAGGACGATCTGGCACGCGCCATCACGGTTGAGCATGGCAAGGTGTTCACCGACGCCCAAGGCGAAGTTGAGCGTGGCATTGATATCATCGAGTTTGCCTGCGGTATCCCGCAACTCCTCAAAGGCGATTACACGGAGCAGGTCTCCACTGGCATGGACAACTGGACCACGCGTCAGGCGTTAGGCGTTGTCGCCGGGATCACTCCCTTCAACTTCCCGGTCATGGTGCCGATGTGGATGTTCCCGATCGCCATCGCCGCAGGCAATACCTTTATCCTGAAGCCGTCGCCGACCGATCCGTCCGCAGCGTTGCTGTACGCGGATCTGATGCAGAAAGCCGGTTTCCCTGATGGCGTCTTCAACGTCGTTCAGGGTGACAAGGTCGCCGTGGATGCGCTGTTGGAGAATGACGACGTCAAGGCTGTGTCCTTTGTCGGTTCGACCCCGATTGCGAACTACATCTATGAAGTTGGCGCGCGGCATGGCAAACGCGTTCAGGCTCTGGGTGGCGCGAAGAACCACATGCTGGTTATGCCCGATGCCGACATGAACAAGGCCGCCGACGCCCTGATCGGCGCGGCCTTTGGCTCGGCGGGCGAACGCTGCATGGCGATCTCGGTTGCCCTGCTGGTTGGCGATGCTGCAGACAAGCTGATGCCGGTTCTGAAACAGCGCGCCGAAACACTGAAGGTCAAGAATGGCCTTGAGCTGGACGCCGAGATGGGTCCGATCGTCACGGCCGCTGCACGCGACCGCATCAAACGGTACATCGACTCTGGCATCGAAGAAGGTGCGGACCTTCTGGTTGATGGCCGAGACTACACCGTCGAAGGGCACGAGGCTGGCTATTTCCTGGGCGGCAGTCTGTTCGACAACGTCACACCCGACATGAAGATCTACAAGGAAGAGATCTTTGGCCCCGTCCTGTCCTGCGTTCGCGTCTCGAACTTTGCCGAAGGTCTGCAACTGATCAACGATCACGAGTTTGGCAATGGCGTGTCGCTGTTCACCCGTGACGGCAACGCCGCGCGTGAATTCGGCAAGCAGGTCCAGGTCGGCATGGTCGGCGTCAACGTTCCGATCCCGGTTCCGATGGCCTGGCATGGGTTTGGCGGCTGGAAGAAGAGCCTGTTCGGCGACATGCACGCCTATGGCGAAGAGGGTGTTCGTTTCTACACCAAGCAGAAATCCATCATGCAGCGCTGGCCCGAAAGCATCTCGGAAGGTGCCGAGTTTGTCATGCCAACGGCAAAATGATCATCCGATCCAAGGAGTGAAGAACATGTTCATTGGTGTTCCCAAGGAAATCAAGAACCATGAATATCGGGTCGGCCTGACCCCCGAGAGCGTCGCGGAACTGGTTTCGCATGGTCACAACGTCATTGTGGAGACCAATGCCGGTGTCGGCATTGGAGCTGAGGACGAGGCCTATCGTGCCGCTGGTGCCGAGATTGCCGAAACCGCAGCGGATATCTTTGCCAATGCGGAGATGATCGTGAAGGTGAAGGAACCTCAGGCCGTTGAACGCGCTATGCTGCGCGAAGGTCAGATCCTTTACACCTATCTGCATCTGGCCCCCGACCCGGAACAGACCAAAGATCTGGTCGATTCGGGCGCTGTCTGCATCGCTTATGAAACCGTCACCGACGACATTGGCGGTCTGCCCCTGCTGAAACCGATGAGCCAGGTTGCCGGTCGCATGTCAATCCAGGCCGGTGCCAGCGCTTTGGAGAAAGCCAAGGGTGGTCTGGGCGTATTGCTGGGCGGTGTGCCCGGCGTGAAGCCCGGCAAAGTTGTGGTCATCGGTGGCGGTGTTGTTGGGTTCAATGCGGCCCAGATGGCCGTCGGCCTGCACGCGGACGTGACCATTCTGGACCGTAACCCTGCAGTTCTGGAGAAGCTGGAAAACCACTTCGAGGCCTCGGCCAAGGTTGTCTATTCAACCAAAGCTGCGCTGGAGGAAGAAGTCACCAATGCGGATCTGGTTGTTGGCGCGGTTCTGATCCCGGGCGCTGCTGCGCCCAAGCTGGTCTCGCGCGAACTGATCTCGAAAATGAAACCCGGTGCGGTCGTCGTGGACGTGGCGATAGATCAGGGCGGCTGCTTTGAAACGTCCAAAGCCACCACTCACGCAGAGCCTACCTATGTTGTCGACGATGTTGTTCATTACTGCGTCGCCAACATGCCTGGCGCAGTCGCCCGAACCTCGACCTATGCACTGAACAACGTCACGCTGCCGCACGCTCTGGCTATTGCCAACAATGGCTGGAAGCAGGCGCTTGCAGACAATCGTCACCTGATGAATGGCCTGAACGTGGCCCACGGGAAGGTGACGTACAAGGCTGTGGCCGATGACCTTGGATACGAGTTCATCGCCCCGGAACTTTGCTGAACTGAAGCAAAGAAATGTCCCGCCGCGCGTAATGCGGCGGGACACACACCACTGAGGAGGAAACCTAAATGACTACGAAGATTAACCGCCGCGCCCTCGGCGCGATGGGTGGCGCTGTTTTGCTTGCTGCAACCACGATCTCAACAGCAGCCGCAGCGGAAGACATGACACTGCGCTTTGCCGGTGTGTTCCCGATTGACCATCAGGGCACAAAAATGATGGAGCAGGTCGCAGCGGATGTCGCTGCAGCAGACGTCGGCCTGAAGATCGAAGTATTCCCGGCAAACCAACTGGGTTCGGGTGAGGCGCTGTTCGAAGATGTTGCACGCGGCAATATCGACCTGGCATCGGCGTTCATCTATGCCGATACCGATCCACGCCTGGAATTCCTGTCCATGCCGTTCCTGCTGGGCGGCTGGGATGACATGGAAAGCACGCTTCTGAACATGGATTCCGAGTTCAACACCATCCTGCAAGAGATCACCGACGAATATGGCGTGCGCGTCATGGCGCAGAATCCGGAAGGGTTCATCGGCATCGTTTCGTCGCAAGAGCCCCAGAACTGGAATACTTTTGACGACAAGGGCATGAACATTCGCGTCTGGTCGTCCAGCGTTGTGAAGTCGATGGTAGAAGAACTGGGTTACCAGGCGACCACCATGGCATGGGGCGACATCTTCCCCGCGCTTCAGGCCGGCATTGTCGACGGAGCAATCTGCTGCACGAAGACCGCGACTTACTCGATCTTCGCCAAATCGGATGTTGGCACCCATTTTGTCGAGTACAATTCGATCTCAGAGCTGACAACCTTCTATGCATCGCAGCGGACACTCGACAAGCTGAACGACGATCAGCGCGCCGCGCTGCAAGCCGCGATGACCAAGGCGTCCGAAGACTTCTTTGCCTACAATCGAGAGAACGACGAAGTGTTCGGCCAGAAATTGCTCGACAAAGGCTACACCATCCTGCGCCTGAGTGACGAAGAACAAGCTGCGATGGCCGCTCATGTCCAGGAAACGGTCTGGCCAGCGATGGCACAAAACGTCGGTCAGGACATCATCGACCGCCTGCTGGCTGCAAAAGAACAGCAATAATCACTGAGAAAAGGGTCAGCTAATCAGTTGGCCCTTTTTTCGTCTCTGGCTCAACAAAGGGAGGGAGAAAGATGTCTAGCACTGAAGCTGAGCGTCCGTTGGTCGTCGAAAGTGCAGAAAAGAAGAGCTCGCAAAAAATCACTGACGAGTTGCCAGTCATTATTGGGTATCCGCTGAAAGCAGTGGCTTTTGTCATGAGGCAGATCGTCATGTTTGCCGGTTTCCTGATGGCTTTCACATTTGGGGCAGTCGTTGTAATCCGGTATGGATTTGGCGGTGATCTGTTTGCCTACGAAGAGTGGCTTTTGGGCATTAGCATCATCGGCTTTTTTGCAGGTGCTGTTCTGGCCTCTGCCCGCAACCTGCACATCAACGCAGACATTCTTGGCATTGTGATCCAAAACCCTCGGTTGATTTGGTGGCGCGGCTTTGTCGTCCTGACAGTCGAGGTGCTGGTGATCTTATTCCTCATGTACGCCTGCTATGTCTCGCTGCTTGATGACTTCTCATTCCCGCGACTGCGCGCAACCCCGGTGCTGCGCATTCCGTTTGTGACCTGGCGGATTGCGATCATGATTGCCTTTGGCCTCATGGCGACGTTCACGGCGGCATATCTGTACGTGCATATCCGCAAGGGGCTCGGGCTTCCCTTGAGATCAGAAATGCAAAAAGGAGAAACCCAATGATCATCGGAGGAAGTCTCCTAATCGTCTGCTTTATGCTGCTGTTGGGCGTCAGCGTTTATGTAGCATTCGGATCGGTTTTGATTTTCATCGCCCTTGTCGGAGATCAATCCATCACCGGCTACTTGCCCACCGGCTCTACAGGTATCCGCTCACTTGTACTTCTGGCGATCCCACTCTTCATGATCGCCGGAGGCATCATGGAGAAAGGTAAAATCGCGGCCCCTCTTGTCTCTCTGGCTGAAATGTTCATTGGCCATATCAAAGGAGGATTAAGCGCGGCTGGGGTGTTGGCCTGCGGTGTGTTTGGCTCCATTTCCGGTAGTGCCAATGCAACGCTGACCTGTATCGGCGGCATCATGATGCCCCATCTGAAAAAGGCCAACTATCCGGGTGGGCAATCGGCGGCTCTGATCGTGGCGGCCAGCCCCTTGGGTCTGTTGATCCCACCGAGTTCGTCTCACATCCTTTATGGCTGGGTTGCACAGCAGCACGTACTGAAGTGCTTTTTGTCCACGGTCATTCCGGCGATCATCCTGATCACTCTTTTGATCGTCGTTAATCAGTTCATGCTGCGGAAGTATGACGACATCAACCTAACGGAACGTCCTAAACCGTTCCTGCCTACATTCGGAGTTCAGGCACGTTTGGCCGGGCCTGCGCTTATGATGCCGCTGATCATTCTGGGCGGGATCTATGGCGGCATAATGACGCCAACCGAGGCTGCGGGTATCGCAGTGGTCTACTCGATCCCGATCGCGATTTACTTCTACCGTGGCCTGACCTGGAAAACACTGGCTCAGACCATCCAGAATTCCGGTGTTACGATTGGCGTGGTCATGGTCATGATCTTCATGGTTCTGATCGTGTCGGACAATTTGATCTCGCAGGGCGCCCCTCAGTTGGCCAAGGATCTGGTTTATTCCGTGTCGGACAATCCGGTCGTCATCCTTCTGATGATCAACGTCGTGATGATCCTGATCGGGATGCTCATGGATGATATTTCGGGTCTGCTTCTGGCGACGCCGATCTTGCTGCCCATCGCGCAGAGCACTGGAATGGATCCAATACACTTTGCGGCCGTGATTGGCGTGAACCTTGGTATGGCGAACATCACCCCTCCAACTGCGCCGCTGCTTTACCTCGGAGCTCAGGTCTGTGATGAGCCGGTTTCGCGCATGCTATGGCCCACTTTGATCTTCATAGTTTTTGCCTGGCTGCCGACACTGATGCTGACAACTTTTGTACCAGAGTTGGCCCTTTTCCTGCCCGACCTCCTGCTCAGCAGGTAGCGGCAAGAAAGCGCAAAAACCTCAAGACGAAACAACGCGCACCCCATTCTTATGACTGGGGTGCCTGAGCGCCCTCCTAAAGATGAAGTGGGAGAGGCCAGTCAGCAGCAGATAACCGAAAATCCAAATACGGAGGTTTGAAATGTACAAAAATGTCTTAGTCGCGCTGTCTCTGGAGCATGGCATCAGTGAGCACGCGCTTGCGGCGGCACATGCCCTTGTATCCGAAGGTGGAAAAATCACTGCCGCGCATATCCATGAGCCCCCAAATAGACAAATAATGTACTATATGGATGAAGGGATCGCAGAAAAATCTCTTCAAAAAGCAAAGGCGCGTTTGGCCGAGCGCCTAACAAGTGAGACCGACGTGTCGTCTATCTTGCTCGAGAGCCAATCGGCAGGTCGCGCAATCACCGAATACGCCAACAAACATGGCTTCGACTGTATTGTCCTCGCTTCACATAAACCTGGGATGAAAGAGTTCTTTTTGGGTTCCACGGCTGCTCTCGTTGTTCGCCATGCTCAGTGTTCGGTGCATGTACTCCGTCTGTGACGCTGGTACCCGCAACATGTTAGCAACTTTGCCCTGCGAAATCTGCCGCGATAAGCACGTCTGACGGCGACCTAGGTCTAATTTTGGCGTACCTAAAAGAGTTTCACTTTGCGGCATTCGGGAGGTAGGACTCGCAGCCGATCTCGGCGGCAACGCGGCATCCTGTGATATCCTCTTTCGTCAACGTCGGGTTGTCGTTGTGGGCGGGAATGGCGGAAAGGAGGATCTGTTATGGATACACCAAACTTACCTGCCATTCGTGCGCTTCGCCCAGCTTGGAACAAGGGACGCATTGTCGGTCAAAAACGCCCGTTAAAACCCAAACACGTCTGGGCAATTCGAGTAAGATTGGAGCTCGCAGAGAACCATCGCGACCTCGCTCTCTTCAATATGGCCATCTACAGCAAGTTGCGCGGCTGTGACTTGGTGAAGATGAAAGTCGTTGACATCATGGCCTCTGGTCAGATCAAGGAGCGGGCTTCGGTGCTGCAAAGTAAAACTCAGAAACCGGTCCGCTTCGAAATTTCTGAAGGTACTCGGACCTCCGTCGAGAAGTGGATGGAAGATGAACTCATGGTTGGGTCTGAATACCTTTGGCCAGTGCGTTTCCATGAGCGTTTGCACATTTCAACGCGCCAGTATGCCCGGATCGTGCGTGATTGGGTCACGTCTATAGGTTTGGAAGCAAGCGCATATGGCACACATTCGATGCGGCGCACAAAGGTTACTCAAATTTACAAAAAGACGGGCAATCTGCGCGCGGTGCAACTCTTACTTGGGCATACAAAAATGGACAGTACCGTTCGTTATCTCGGTGTTGAGCTTGAGGATGCACTTGCCATAGCAGAGGCCATTGAAATCTGAATACTACGGGCCGCTTTCGTTGGCGGCCCAGAACTGCCGTTCAAGAATATCCGTCTCTGCACTACAGCATTCCCCGAAGAAGACATTGCCGGACTGCCCCGCACTTTGGGTGTTCTTGGTCGGTCCAGGTTTAATGTTAGCGTATCATCGGCCCTTGTCCCTAAAGCGGACCTGCATCCAAATCCCAATAGGGTGCGTCGTGCCCGATGCGTTCCACGACGAAATCCAAAAACGCGCGAACTTTCGCTGGCATGTGCTTTCGTTCAGGGAAGACTGCGTACAGCGCCTGTTCAGGCAGGCGATATTCGGGCAGCACCCTGACCAGACGGCCACTGGTCAAGTGGGCTCCGGCAATAAAGGTCGGCAGGCGGCCGATACCAAGACCGTCAAGCAGCACGGTGCACAGGGCTTCACTGTTGTTCACGCGCAGAACACCAGATGTCTGAACGCGCATGTCACCCGCGGGCCCGGCTAAGCGCCATTCCGAAGGGTCGCGCGAATAGGCGTAGTGAAGGCAGGAATGCGCCAGAAGATCCTCAGGTGTTTCTGGCGTTCCGGACTGCGCAAGATAGTCCGGCGCAGCGACAATCACGCTGTGGATCGGGGCGAGTTTGCGTGCGATCAGGGCCGAGTTCGGCAACGTTCCGGCGCGTAAGGCCACGTCGATGCCCCCTTCGACGAGATCGACAAATTTGTCATCCATCGTCAGGTCAATTCTGATCCCCGGATATTGCCTGAGGAATGCAGCAATCATAGGCGCAACATGCAGTTGTCCAAAGGACATGGGTGTACTGAGCCTTAGTAATCCAACCGGTTGCCCCTGCAACGCCGCAACTGCGTCTTCGGCGTCCTGCGCTGCGTCAAGCGCCTGCGCCGCGTGGGCCAGATAGATTTCGCCCGCCTCGGTAAGGGAAATGGACCGTGTCGACCGATGAAAGAGCTGCGTTCCCAGATGGGCCTCCAGCACGCCGATCCGCTTGCTGACCGCTGATTTTGTAAGACCCAGATGCCGGGCGGCGGCTGCGAAACCGCCATGGTCCGCCACGGCCACAAACACAGGGATAGCGCCAATTTCAGTCATGTTTAAGTTCCTTTGGGCGAGTTTTTCTCGCCTATAAGTTTCCGTATCACACGATTATCATCGAAATAAAAGGTAAATAGGTTGTGGGCATGTCCTGTTAACGCCGGAGGCTGACATGCCCAAGATGCTCATCAAAGGAACACTGCGTGATAAACCGCCGGCCTCGGACGGCCGTTTTCACCGCCTGCAAAGCCCATTCAGGAGCCACATCAGCGCGCAGCCGGGCACCCCTTTCCCGAATACGGCGGGCCGGTATCACCTCTACTTGTCCAAAGCCTGCCCCTGGTGTAACGGCGTCGATCTGATTCTAACTTTGAAAGGCTTACGCAATGCGTTCAGCATCACATGGATGGACCCGGTCATGTCGGAAAACGGCTGGGTCATCGACCAGACGCTGTTCAACGATCAAAGCGGTGTAGAACGCACCCGCTTCCTTTACGAAGTCTATCAGCACGCCAAGCCGGATTACACGGGTCCGATCAGCGTGCCTGTGCTACTGGACACGGATACAGGCCGGATCGTCAGCACCGAATCGGCCGAGATCATGCGCATGCTTCAGACGGCATTTCCCGATACCGCGGGACCCGATCTTCGCCCGTCCCATCTTTGCGACGAAATCGACCGGATCGCCGAACAAATTCAGTCACCGATCCGCGAAGGCGTCTATCGCGCCGGGTTTGCAACCAGCCAGATCGCGTATGGCGAGGCCGTAACGGCGCTCTTTGCCTGCCTCGACGCGATTGAAGAAACGCTTGGCCAACGCCGGTTCCTAGCCGGAGACGTGCTGACAGAGGTTGACCTGAAGCTGTTTCCGACACTTCTGCGGTTTGACCCGGTCTATGTGACCCACTTCAAGACCGACTACAAACGCATCAGCGACTATGTTGCCCTGTCCCGCTATCTGGCCGACATCATGCGGTTGCCGGGCGTGGCTGACACTGTGGACATGGCCCATATCCGTCAGCACTACTTCCTCAGCCATCGGCACATCAACCCCAGCGGAATTATCCCGATCGGCCCGGCTTCTCTGCGCTTAACCGATGTGCCGGAAATGGGGGCCGCGTGATGCCTGATATTGTCAGAAGATCCCCTGTATCCGCGCTGATCATGGCCATCGGTGTCCTGGTGGGGGTCAGTTTCACTTTGTCCAAATTCGTCTCGATGGCAGGAATATCAGCTCTGACCGCTTTGTTCTGGCAGGTTTTGCTGGCCAGCATCGCGCTGTTGGCGTTGTGTTTGCTGTCGCAGAAGCGCGTGGCGCTCAACGCGTGGCACATTCCCTATTATGTCGGCGCCGGAGTTTTCGGTGTCAGCGGCCCCGCTGTGATCGGGTTTCTGGTGCTGGAGCATGTGAGCCTTGGGTTCTATTCCGCCCTCGTCACGCTGTCACCGCTGTTTACCTTTGCGATAACGGCACTGATCGCGCGCAGGATGCTGCCGTTGCACCGCCTGGTTGGTATTCTGATCGGCCTTGCCGGGGTCAGCCTTGCCACCATGGGTGGGTTTGACCTGTCGGGAGTCGAGCCGGCGTGGATTGCCCTGTCGCTTTTGGGGCCCTTGTTTCTGGCCTACGGCAACGTCTTTCGCAGCTATGCCTACCCGCCCGGCGGCGATCCGTTGGGGCTGGCGACCGGAACGCTTCTGTCACAGCTGTTGCTGATTTCCGCCCTGATACTGGGACGCGGCACCACAATCAGCGACGTCTCGGTGCCCCCTGCCCTGCTTGGCGCAATCTTCGGCATCGGATCCATCACTGCGCTCAGCTATGCGCTGACCTTCGAAGTACAGCGGCGCACGGATGGCGTTGGGTTCGCCCAGGTCGGCTATTTTGCCACGCTTTCCGGCATCGCAATCGGGGCAATTGTCTTTCGGGAACCTCTTGGCCTTGGGCTGCTGGGGTCCCTCGCAATCCTGTTCCTTGGGCTAGCCGTCACCAACGGTCACCTGAAACTCCCGCCGGTCCTGCACCGACGGTCACAGGCCAACCAGACTTAGACCCACCGATAACTTTCAAACAGAAAAGGAAACCAAAACATGCAAATCACTGCCCCCACCACAGCGGCCCACGCGCCCCGGATCGCATCCCTTTACACCGCTGTTGACGCGCTGGACGAAGCCGGCGTTGTCGAGCATGTCACCGAAGACGTGCAGTTCCAGCTTGGCAATTTCGAACAGATTGACGGGCGCACAGCCGTGCAAGCCGCGAACGCAGGGTTCTTTGCCACGATCCAGGGTATGCAACATACCATCACCGGCATCTGGTCCAGCGGCGATACTGCGTTCTGCGACGGCACCGTTCACTATACGCGCAAGGACCAAAGCACGCACGACGTGCGCTTTGCTGCACGGTTCAACTTTCGCGAGGACAGGATCGCGGATTACCGGGTGTATGTGGATATCTCCGGTCTTTGATGCCTTTGGCCAGGGCTGCGCGCGTTGCCTGCCGCTCTGGCCGACACGGGCAGAAACGGCCATAATTGCGATCCAGCTTCGGAAGAGGGTTCGATGACCGATCGCAGCATTCTGGAACAGCTCATGACGATGTCCGACGACGTCTGGGACCGGCACACCAACCCGTGGAGCGGCTGGAGCCGCCTGAGCATCCCGCCCCTGTTCGTTCTGGCCGTCTGGAGCCGGGTTTGGCTGGGCTGGTGGTGCCTTGTTCCGGTCGTTGTTGTTGTATTCTGGACATGGTGGAACCCCCGCGCCTTCCGCAAAACGGGCAATCCGGAAAACTGGATGTCCAAAGGTGTACTTGAGGAACGGATCTGGCTTGCGCGCGCGAAATCGCCGATCCCTGCAAGGCACCGCCGGATGCCTCTTATTCTGGCCGCAGTCAGCGCGGTCGGAATCGGCCCCTTGGTCTGGGGGCTTTGGCAGCTTCAATTCTGGCCGACGCTTCTGGGGTTGCTGCTGGTTATGGGTGGGAAGCTGTGGTTTCTGGACCGCATGGTCTGGCTGTTTGAAGACACTCGGGCAGCAAGCACCTGGCAAGGAAAATAGCGGCGCTGTGAAAACGGAAAGCAGGAGCATCAGATGCCCCTGCCATTCCGGGTCTGCCAGGACACGCTTAAGCTTGTGGACCCCCATGCGCCGAGGGCCGCTGCGACAGCCCCAAAGACATCAGGGACACACCGGCGAAAATCAGGTTCAGGCCGGCAAGAACCCCCAGCAGAACAAGGGACGAGCCATTGACGATACCGGTCAGGATCAGGCCGCCAAGCAGGATGGCCATCGCGCCGGACGCAATCATCAGCGCCATGGACCGCTCCTGACGCGACCGAATGGCAATTACGATCCGCAACACACCTTCGGCCAGAAAAACCGCGCCAAGCGCAAGGGTCAGTGCCAGAACGCCGCCGAACGGATCAAGCAACAGAACAAGCCCCGCAAGCGCGTTCAGAACACCGATGGCCAACAGCCAGAAGAACCCTTTCCACGCCTTTTCCGCAAATGCCTGAATCGCTGTGACGATGCCTCCGCCCAGCAGGGCCACGCCGACAAAGGCTTCGACAGCGAGCGTGGACATCAGCGGGAAGGCTACGGCGCACAGCCCTACACAGAGCATGGCGACGCCGAGCACAATCAGCCAGACCGGTCGAGGCTGCCAACCGGCGACCTCTTCCATGAGCGCGGGTTTCGGCACGGTTTCATTAACTGAATCAGTCATGTCGACCTCCAGGATCAGGGTCAGGCGACCGACTTGTCGAGATGATCGCGATAGGCGGCAACGGCGGCGTGCAAGGCTTCCCAATGGTTCTTCGCCTGATCATGCGCGTCCGTCACAGCGTCTTCGCCTTCTTTCTGGATGCGATCGGCAAGGTCAGTGACCTTGTCTTTTGCTTCCTGCAGATCGGATTGCAGCTTTGTCACCTGCTCCTGGGTCCACTTGTCGGTCGCGTCGCCCGCGTCCTTGACCTTCTGTTCGAACGATTTCAGCTCGTCCTCGACACGGGTATAGTCGTCTTTGGCTTTCTGTACGAATTCGGAAAATGTTGTCATGGTTCAGTCCTTTCATGGGTCATATGTTTGCTGGGCTCTTTTGAGCGCCATGGCCCAGACCCTCGCAGATCCACGGCCCGCATCCGAGTGAGTCACGGTTAAACCGTCGCGCTGTCTTGTGGCGCTGCTCGTCATCGGACAAAGTTGAGCGACGGAGGGAAACATGCTTGCCGAAGTAAGCTCTGCCATCGATCCAAGCGCTATTCAGGAACAGTTGAAGCGCGTCCTCGTCAGTCCGCATTTCGCGGATACCACGCGCCTGAACCGCTTTCTGTCGCATATTGTCGGCGAAGCGCTGGCGGGTCGGTCCGAGACGCTGAAAGGCTATGCAATCGGCATTGACGTTTTCGACAAGCCCGAGGATTTCGACCCCACCATCGACACGATCGTTCGGGTTCAGGCCAATAAGATGCGCAGCCGGCTGGATCTCTATTACGCTCAGGAAGGGCGCGAGGACCCGGTTCGAATACATATTCCCAAGGGGTCCTACGCCCCGGTTTTTGAGATCGCGTTTGACCCCGAACGCCGGACCGATGCCGAAACGCCCCCGGCGCCAACCGGACGGGTCGCGGTGGCCGTGATGCCCTTTGACAACTTGAGCGGAGACCCGTCGCAGGAATATCTGGCCGATGGGTTTACCGAGGAAATCATCTCGGCCATCGCCCGGTTTCGCGAGGTGAGCGTGCTGTCCCGGCACGTCACCTTTCGCTTTCGCGGCCGCGGCCGCGATCCGCGCGCGGTCGGAAGCGAACTCGACGTCCAATATCTGGTCGAAGGCAGCGTGCGACATTGGGACAACAAGCTGCGCGTCACCGCCCAGCTTATTGACGCGGAAACCGGCCAACAGGTTTCCGCGGACACTTATGACCGCGACCTGAGCGCGGACAGCCTATTTGAAATTCAGGACGATATCGCCGCCCGGATCGCCACGGAAATCGCGGAACCCCACGGAGTGATCCATCGAACAGGTGCAGTGCAGCGCAGGGCACAGACGCACACGCTGGATGCCTATCAGTGCAGGTTGCTGGCCACCGAATACTGGCGTGAACCCACGGTTAAAAAACACAAGAAGGTCCGCGACCTGCTGGAGCGCGCCGTTGAGATTGATCCCGAATATGCCGGCGCCTGGGGGATGCTCGCGATTGTCTACGGCGACGAAGTGCGCGGCGGGTTCAATTTTCGCAAGTCCCCCCCGCCCTTTGATCGCGCGCTGGAGGCCGCACAGCGGTCGGTCGCTCTGGATCCGCTGAACGCAACCGGCCAGCACGCATTGTTTTTGACCCATTTTCATCGTGGAGAGTTCGAAAGCTTTGAAGACGCGGCTGATAAAGCATTGCGGGCCAATCCGAATTATCCAGACATGTTGGCCGATCTGGCGGCCTGCTTTGCGTTGCGCGGCGATCTTGAACAGGCCGCGAGACTGAGCGCCCGCGCGATCGAGCTGAGCCCCAACCCGCCCGGCTGGTACCACGCAAGCACGTTCCTGATCTGTTTCATGAAAGATGATTACAGCGGCGCGCGTTCAGCGGCGCGCAAAGTCGGTGGTGGCATGTGGAATGGTTCTGAAGTGCTTGAGCTTATGTGCATCCCATACACGGAACCGGACGCCGACCTGGATTCAACCCTGTTGGCCCTGAAGACCAACATTCCCGATGTTGACCGTTTTATCCAGACGCTCTACGCGATCTGGCATGTGCCATCTGACATCTCACAGAAAATGACCGAAGCGCTGCGCACAACCGGGGCGTTGGACTGAGGTTCGGCCGTCAGGGATTTAACGGTGACTCACTCTGCCCTTTCCACCTCTGCGCGTAGGTTGGTCCTGACATCACAACCAGACCCGGAAACGACCAATGCTAACTCTACCTCAGCGCCTTGATCTGATGAAATTGGCGACGGATATTGCAAAGACCAAAGCCAGCTGGTCCGAGGAAAAGCCAGCCAATCTGGAAGAGGAAGTCCTTTCTATATTCGAGCTGCTCAAGCCAAGTATAGAAAGCGGCAGCGCGTTTGAGAACACCAGCATGTCCGATGTGAAAACCGCCGTTGATGTCGCCTCGACCATTGACGGTTTCCTGGAATAGCCGGTACTTGTTTTCAAGGCCAAACAATGCCGTTTCGCATCAGGATGTTGCGTGCTCACAATTCTAACAACTATCAAGTGCAATCGCCCCGACTCGGACCTTAAGTATGGTTCTCGCACACTTCGCTAGCAGCGCGCTTTCCTGCCTTCGCTGCGTTTGTGAAAACTGGCGCTAAATGTATTATCTCTAACGGGGCAAAGTGGAATTGCGTTACGCTTGTACTATAGTCAGATTTGAGATTTTTGACCCACTTGAGGATGCCGCTATAGACAATAGACTGCGAACCTTGCGACCGAGCATCAATTCTGGACGACACAGCACAATGCCCCAGTTGCATCGCATACCAAACCTTTCTCAAAAGTATTTTTATTATTCTGATGACGAGCAAGCACGGAACCTGGGCCTGAGTTGATCTTGCTCAGCGCGTTTTCGAGAAAGTCGACGCGAACACTCGGCACCCACGCCACGTTATTGTTGGGAACTGCAGATTCCGCTGCACATATCGCCAACACTTCGTCTTTTAGACTAATTGGTCTCTGTGACGAAGGTACGTTTCTAGCAGGTGAGAGATTCCATCCGAACATTTGGTGGTAGAAGTTGTCCGGGAATACGCCGCTACGGGATAGGTAGTGTTCATGCGTAAACTGACGAGCGGGGGCAGGGTATTCGTGCCGCGAAACTGATACACCGAAGAATGCGCCAAGCGGATCACGTAAGAGGCAGTTCCGACCAACCCCAGGAACTTCAAAGGGAGGTTTCACTACTGATCCTTCAAGCTTGACGGCGAGTTTGGCGGCCTGATCTACGTCTTCGACTTCAACATAAGGGATCCACCCTTCAAAGAGCACCAGATTTTGAGAAACAATCCCGGCCCCTGCCTCTCCATCGAGAGTGGCGAGGACAAAATCTCTATGGCCGCCGCCCCATGCGAAATCTGTGGCGTGTTCGACAATATAGCTCCAACCTGCCACGCTTTCGTAAAATGACCTGGAAGCTTCCACATCAGGCGTGAAAAGATCGTGCCAGACAATTCGGCCAACTTTTTCTTTTGTCACCGCGACTTCATCCAAACTGCTTCGGTTCGCCATAACTCTCGTTTGCGTTCCAAATATTGATGCAGATCAATTTGCGCGGTTCTGGTCCGTGAAGTCACTTAATTCAGTGGCTCCGTTGGCGGTCAGCCATTCTGCAAATTTACCCATATCATCCGTTGCGGGGCGATCCGAAGGCTAGGCGAAGCAATATTTACCAGCGTTAACGGCTTCACTGAAGGGTTGTATCAGGCGGCCGTGTTCGATGTAGCGTTCGAACATGGGCACAGGTAACAAGGCCGCCCCAGTACCATAGGTGGCCAACTCGGCGAGGGCCACTGATCTGTCCAGAATTGGTCCCTTTACACGCGGGCAAATCGTTCCAACTGCTTCGAACTAACCTGGCCACCCGGCACCCTGAATTACGACGGCACCGCGTCGGCCGCGTATTGCGACAGGAATTCCTCTGAGGGTGGGATCTGAGTGATGACGTCAATCAGTACCCCGTTTGGATCGCGATAAATCGCATGGCGTTGACCAAACGGCTCGCTCACAAGTGACTTTGCCACCGGAACTCCTTCCGACCGAAGTCGTTCATCCACTTTGTCGACATCCTCGACTTCAAAGTTGAGGATCATACCCTTAGACGCACCGCGGGAAACCTCTGGGATCGTCTCGTGGTTTGACTGGACGACCGCGAGATTGACCGACGGATCCGCTTCACTTTGTAGATGCACATACCAATCCGCCTCGAATGCTGCGCGGAAGCCAAAGTGACGTTTGTAGAACTCTGCCGTTTCAGAAACCGTTTCAGACTGAATGACCGGGTAATATTGAGTGACACGCATTTTTCATCTCCTTCACTTACATGCACTGTGTATGTATCATGGATTTGTAAAAACATTCAAGATGTATGTAAGGTGCTAGAAGTGATATTCGGAGCCGTTAAATTTGCCCCAAGAAAAACCCGCCCGACGCAGCCAGGCAGACCGACGCGCCGAAACGCGTGCCAAACTCGTAGAGGCTGCCCGAGAACTGTTTGTGGATTCGGGATTTGCCGATACTGCAACCCCAGACATCGTTC
This sequence comes from Ruegeria sp. A5, assembly GCF_056543005.1. Taxonomy (NCBI): domain Bacteria; kingdom Pseudomonadati; phylum Pseudomonadota; class Alphaproteobacteria; order Rhodobacterales; family Roseobacteraceae; genus Ruegeria; species Ruegeria sp. A5. The sequence goes on along the minus strand of NZ_JBQGAV010000002.1, from coordinate 399,591 downwards.
GTAGGGCCAGCGTAACTCGAGGCGCGCTGTATCATCATTTCAAGGACAAGGCTGACCTTTTCCGCGCCGTCGCAGAAGAGGAGGCCATAGCAATCTCACACCATATTGACCAGGAAACGCGCAATGTGGCCGATCCCGAACAGGCCATGGTGACAGGATCGAATGCCTTTTTTGAAGCGATGTTGGTCCCAGGCCGAGTACGCCTCCTGATGGAAGAGGCCCCAGCGGTATTAGGGCACAGCACCGCTGTCGCGTTGACCCGGGCCAATGGAACAGAAGAACTTCGTGAAGGGCTTTCGCGGGCTCTTCCTGAGCATTCCCCAAAACAGATCGATGCTTTGACTAATTTGTTGTCGGCCGCGTTTGATCGCGCCGCGCTAGAGATCGCCTATGGGGGCGATCCGGAGGTCTACAAAGAGGTTATGAACCATTTGATTGGTGAAGTACTCAAGGGCAACTAGCAGACCTCGGAAGCCCCGCAGTATGGGTCCCTACCCTTTCTTCCGTGAGTTACTCGGCCCAATGCGGACCTCCACCACCCGGTCGAGATGCTGCGGCGCGGCCCGTTGAACCGACCATTCGCTGCGACCGCAAAATCTCGAAGTCTGCGAATTCACAGGATGCGGACATAGTGATCTTTCGCCGAGCAAGTGCCAAGGTCAGCTTCTAGATTTTTAAGATTTTCGTCCGTTTCTTCTTTGGCTGAATAAGGAGGCGATTGCGGCTTCAAAAGCACCAATGTCGGCGATCTCTCTTTTGCCAGCGTCGATATAGGCGTTCTGTGAAATACCTACTTGCCACGCCACAACAACCAATACGTGACGCCAAACGCCAGACCGAGTCCAGAGTACCCAACGAAATAAAGCGGCTCCAGGTCCGTCGTGTCGAGTGTGATGACCTTTCTGGCAACGGCCATAAGGGCAGTTGCAACTACCAGCTTAACATGTATGACATCGGCCGTCAGGTAAAGCGTAACATTCGTGTAAATCTCGATGGCGATCAGTACGACAAGCGCGGCCGCAAAAACCTCCAACAGATCACTGACGTCAAGAACCAGGACCGGCGGACTTATAAGCTTGATATAGAACGAGTAACCGGCGTCGATGACGGCAAATCCGATCACAACGACCATGAACAAAGACATCACCCGAACGGCGTGTCGAATGATCCGATTGCAGCTTCTGACAATCAGATCCTCATGGTCTGGGTCAAGCTCGACATGCGCTTGCGCATTGCGTTGCATCTGATCGGCCATCAAGATCACCCTATTGTCGACGTTTCATGAACAATACTTCAGCCAAACGTCAGCGCCCTCTGGGCAAGACGACCTGAGCCTGCAATCGCAAGCGAAAGCCCTCCGCGCCCACCTCGGGCGCTTCCAGCCAATAGCCCGCCCCCGCTTGCAGATTGACCGGCAGCGCCCCCCATTGGACCAGCTTGGAGACCGAAGCGTTTATAGGCACAGCCCAGGCTTCAGTTTCCCAGTCATAGGTGCTTTCGCTTTGCAGAGAATAGGTCCACGCGCCTTCGGTGGAATAAGCAAGAAAGGGCTGGAGAAAACTCACATTCGTGGGGGTGTCGGGGTTGCTTTCTAGATCCCACAGATGATTGGCCAGCGCACCATAGGTCCACGGCCCGGTCTGTCGCAGTGCAATGCCGGTGATCCCAGCAGCCCATGTATCACTCGATACGTCGCTAAAGGTTGGCAAGCGCACAACGGGACCCACGCCCCACGTTATGTCCTCGGTTCCGATTGGCGAGAACCACGCAGAGAACAGGATATCTCCGAACCCCTCCTGGCGTGTGCCCGGCACAACGTCTTCCTGCCAGATGTAAGGAATGATAGTTCGGGTGATCAGGTTAAGGTCATCGTTCAGTTGAAAGGGCACGACTGGTTGAAAGTTCAGCGTGGTGCGCGAGCCCTGATCAGAGACGCCCAGATTTTCATCATAGTTCAATTGAAACGGAACCGAGACGATTGCCGCAAGTGGGTTGGCCAGTTCCTGTGCCAGATCGGATGCCTCGTCTGCAACGGTTGTGGTTCCGGCACTGGCTGTAAAAAGCAGCCCCATAAGAGTATGGGATCGACGCATAGCCGTGTACTCCTTTTGAGATGCGATTTGGGCGAGTGGCCTAGTTGATCGGCTCCAGCTTCGGGAAGGTCCAAGTGCCGTTCAGGATTGCACCCTCGGGCTCATAGAGGCGGATCGCGTAGTTCCAGCCCGGAGTAATCGGCAGACAGTTCACGCGGCCATCGTCGCACCCGCCGAAATGCAACGTGACCGAGCCGTCTTCTGCTGCTTCGGCTGTGTAGCCGTTGTAGCTGTTTACGCCCAGATCATTGGCTTCCAGAAAGCCGTCACCGTTATAGACAGTCACCGACCAGAACGCCCGAACCGGCACATCCTTGACGGTTACCGCATGCGGTGTTTCGCCGTCATTCTGATCGACCGCGTCCAACAGATAGATCGCGGCCTCAGGCGGAAGACCGCCCCAGCCCGAGAAGGCGCCGACCAGAAACTGAACCGGATCAATATCGTCTTTTGTTCTGCCAAAGGCACGGGCTGAATCGGTGCCCAGCAAGGACAGGTCGTTTATCGCCTGACGCGCAGTGGCAAGCTGTTCGGTGTTCCAGTTCGGCGCGTCAAATGGACCCGTTCCACCGCCGCTGACGACAATTCCATCCTGTGCCGCTTGCGCGGCGACAATATCATCCGGGTCAGTCACATCGACGAATGTGCGAAACGCGATGAAACCAAAAGGTGTGCCTAGGTCTTCCTTAGTGATTTGGTAGGTGCCGGGCTTTGCCTCGGCGTACATGAAGTGATCCTGATTGATGACATGCATCGAGATATAGCGGCCATCCGCCTCGGGGAGCGTCACTTCAACGGGTTCGCTCAAATCCAGCAGAATGCCGGAGTAGAGCGTGTCCTGATTCATGCGGATAACCGGCTGGTTGTCCGGTGTCGTGGCTTCGCGCATATGCCCCAATTCGCCAACAGCGAGGCCGAGATTGGCCATGTTGGTGCGAAACATGTGATCTGTCTCGGCGCGCACAAGGGTGTCGACGGTCACATCGACAATGTCTTCGGCCCAAACGCCTGTCGGGAGCGTAAGCGCGACTGTCAGAAGAAGCTTTTTCATCGTAAGCATCCTGTTGTTCAGTTTGCGGTTTCTACGGAGGGGAAGACCCAGCTTCCGTCGATGACCTCTGGGCCCGGCTGATAAAGGCGCACGGCATAGTTCCAGCCATCCATGATCGGGAGACAGTTCATGCGTCCGTCGTCGCAGCTGCCGAAATGCACGGTCACACTGCCATCATCATTCTTGGTGCCTGAGACCGAATTGACCACATACGAGTCGAGGGAATTGAGTTCAAAAAACCCGTCTGCATTATAGAGGCTCACGGACCAGAACGCGTTCACCGGCACATTCGCTGGGACCTGGATTTTGTATTCTCCAAGCGGCAGGCCGGGCTCGATATTAAGATAAAACGCCTCGTCTTCGGGCAGTCCACCAAAGCCGACTGCTGTGCCAAGGAAATGGCGTAATGGGTCTACATGATCTGCCGTACCAAAAGTCCGGACGCTGTCTGTGGCGAACCTGCCCAGCTCAATTGCGGCTTGGCGCAGCGCCTCAAAGCTCTCCGCGTCGTAATTGGGCATCTCGAAGGGCGTTACGGAGGCGGCATCAATGGTGAAACCGTCCTGAATTGCATTAACCGTCGCAACATCCTTGGGGCTCTCGGCATCCACAAGTATTCTCATGAAAACAAGTACGTAAGGGGTATGGAATGTATCCATGTCAAGCTGGAACACACCGCCACCGTCGAACACTTCATTGATAAAATGATCTTGATTGACCACCATCGTCGTCATGTATCGGTCGCCCACATCGGGCAGAGTCAAGGTTGCACCTTTGCTGATATCAATTACCGCAACGCTGTAGAGCGTGTCGCGGTTCATCCGAATGGTTGGCTGATTGTCGATGGGGGTGGGTTCTTTGAAATGAAAGAACTGATTTACGCCTCCGGCCAGGCCATTGTACGTCTTCAGTTCGTTGTCTGTAGCAGCCCGAACAAAGTTGTTTATGGTAATGGGCACTTCGTATGTCTCTGCAAGTGCATCGACCGTGGTATCAAAGCTCTGAGCGGTCGCTGTGCTTCCAATCAGGACAGCTAAAGCAGCAAGTTTCCAGTGTTTGTGCGTGAGATTCATAGTTTGCCCGCTCCACTAGCCAATTACAGAAATGCATTGCTTGATGGTTCCGGCACCTGATCAAGGGCGCATTCTCGCGCCTCTCATTGTGTTGTTTTTTGAAATGCTACAATCGGAGCCTTGGCCATCTCTCTCCAACAAACCACAAAGTTCGAATGTATGCCCTGACAGATTGGAGCGACCGCCTCCGAAAACTGGTCAAAAATGACAGGTAGCGATAGCACTTTGGCCAACAACTAGAGGCTCTCTATTAAAATTGACCCGGCGGCGGGCCTATCGTTCATGCAGTGGTGCCAGTTTGCTAGACTGCTCTCTGCAGTTGGCGTGGTTTAATTCCATTGAGCCTCTGCGAGCGGGCACCTGACTTTTTCATTCAAAAAAGTGTCTTCGGCTTTGACGCAGGTCAGGGACACAGAGCCGCGCTGGTCTATGCTTGACGTGCCCGGCCTTTCAATTGCGGTGTCTTAAGGGAGTTATGATGACAGGGCAGGACGCGCATGCTCGACACAGAACACCACCGCTTACACGCGGGCGGGTCATCGTCCCGCTTTTGCTTGCGTTTCAAGAATCCGGTCAATCTGTAGAAAGTCTCCTTGCGGAATTCGATCTATCCTTCTCGGAGTTGAGCGCTCCGAGTTGTTTCATTCCGCACGACACTGTCTATGCCGTGTTTGAAGCCGTCGCACAAAAGACATCCCCAGACTTTCCAGCACTTGTTGGTCAAACTTCAGATCCGACGATTGCATCCCCATTCGGACAGGCCTTTCGCGTCGCAAAATCGCTGGCTGATTTCATTGCCAGGTTCTGCGTTCATGCGGGAAACAACACAAATGCGGTCACCATGACACTTGATGTCTCTGGCGAGTTCGCCGTGCTGTCCGCCAAACGCAGATTCACGCCATGCTGTTCGCCCGCCTATATGGATGCGTTTCAGATCAGCCGATGGGCTACGTTGCTGCACGAAACTGCAGGTCAGCGTTGGGAAGCAAATAAGGTTCTTGTGCGTGTGAACCGTCCTGATCTTCTCCCGTCTTACTTCTACGGTATCCGGGCGATAGGTGCGGGCTCAGACGGGTATTCCATCCGCTTCCCAAGTGCTTGGCTTTTATTTGAACTGGTTAACCGAACCTCAACCGAGTACGTGTCGACCACTCAGGACGAAAAAAACCCAGTGCCTACAGATTTGCTGAGTTCGATCCAAAGCGTTGCCTACTCAATGGTCGGGCGCACGGAGTTGTCGGTTACGACGCTCGCCAAGGCATGCGGTTTTCGAGGCGCGGTTCTCAACAGACGGCTTGCTGCCTATGGGACATCACTGTCTCGCATCGTTATCGAAGCTAAATGTGACCGGGCGAAGCGCCTGCTTTCAAAGTCTGAAATCTCAATGGGCGATATCGCGGCTCAGTTGGGGTATTCTGACGCGACGGCCATGACACGGGCCTTCAAGAAATGGACGGGTCAGACACCCTCAGATTTTCGAACCCGTGAAATGAATAGCCTTAAGGCATCTGTTCCGATACTCGACCCGGTCGAATGCGATTGTGAAACGTAACAGGAATACGACGCGGCTCACCTTTTTGCCGCGCTTCAATCTTGGGATCAAAAAAGGGGAGCAGATCGTGGAATTCACACAGGTAAGGAGTATCGTGTGCAGCTTTCTAGTTGCGCCGACTACGCTGCTCTACGGATCTCCAGCAGTGGCTCAGGACTCTGGCTGGAGCTTTTACGGCAGCTTCTACATCTATGGCGCAGATACCGAGACAACTATTGGCCCCTTAGAGTCGGAACTGAGCTTCAGCGACGCACTTGATAATCTAGACCTCGCCTTTATGGGCACGGTTGAGGCGCGACACGGTCGATGGTCACTGATCGCAGACTACATGCGCACAGATCTGACATTTAAAGGCGACACCCCTGGCCCGGTGTTCAGCGGCGCAGAAACCATCCTGAAGACACAGTTCTTCAGCGGGTATGCGGCGTACACGGTCTATCAGGACCAAGCTCTGGACGTCGATCTCGGGGGTGGGTTTCGTTGGTTTGATACCAGCAGCACAATCACTCTGGTCGGTGGCCCCAGCCCGGCACCAAGTGCAAGAACAAGTGACGATTGGATCGACCCCCTGATTGCAGCTCGCCTCCGGTATCAGATCAATGACCGCTGGTCAGCAATTGCCCTGGCTGACTACGGCGGATTTCGCTCAAATCGCGAAACGGCGCAATTTGTAGCTACGGTGGGTTATGCCATCACTCCAAAGTGGAATTTGCGCGCAGGTTATCGCTACATCATGGTCGACAAAGGTGAAGGTGACAGCAGGTTCAAGCTCTCACAATCCGGACCCGTGTTGGGTGTGAACTACAGCTTCTGAGTAAGGGCACCATGCGAAAAGCGGCTATGCCTAACACAAACAGGTTTGAAGTAGCGAAGTTGCGTCAAGGCGCGAGCAGCGGTACCGACAGGCTTGGGACAGGCAATTGTAGCCGGATGCGAACAGACGGACAAAGGCAATTGAGGAAAGGAACGACGAGGCAACTGACTACCAGGGCTTTGCCTGCGGCAACCGTGTGTTCGTTCTGTGTCCTCGCTGCCTGCGGGCCAAATGTCTACGACGAAATTGAACTGATGCCCTCCCCAACGGTCTATGCCGAGGCTGCTTTTGACCCTTACACGGACATCACGGCAGACAATTTCGTTCAGCGTTCGCAGCTATTCTACGCCACAGATCGGCTGCCTGCGGTTCCTGGCGACCCACAAGCCTATTATAATAATGAGCGCGGTCACATTCTGCGCACCGGCGTTGCCGATGTGCAAAGCACCCCCCCACTGGCGACGCTGGAAAAGCTTCGCCACGTTACTATGACGCGCGACCGCGCTAAGGAATACACGCTCAGCGTATCCGACGTACAAGAGATTGGTGTCATGCCGTTCAGCGTCACGCACTACATGAACGATCCACCTTCACAACAGGAGATGAAGACAGCCGGTCTTCGGTTTGCCCAACGGGTTGACGATCACCTTGCAGCCTCTCGCAACAAGGACATTTTCATCTATGTCCATGGCTACAATGTCGATTTTGATTACTCGACCCTTGTTTCCAAAGAGTTGCAGCACTTTCTGGGCTATCAGGGCGCTTTCATCAGCTACAACTGGCCCGCTACACCCAATCGCCTGGCGTATTTCCGGGATCAGGAATCTGCATTGGCGACGCGCCGCAATTTGCGGTCTCTTATCGAATACCTGTCGGAAAACACTAACGCCCGACGAATTCATCTCATAGGATACAGCGCAGGCTCGAGGCTCGCATTTGAAGCCGCCTATCAGATTGCTCTGCGGCCTGGGCCAAAGCCGCGGCTGGGACGGCTGATCCTGATCAGCAGCGATCTTGATCGAAGCTACTTTTTGCAATCAATAGAAGACGGCCTTCTGGATGCCGTTACAGATGTGACACTCTATCAATCGCAGACCGATTCAGCGCTGGCGATGTCACGGTTGGTCTTCGGCCGCGACCGTTTGGGTCAGGTTTCCGATGAAGCAATAAATGGGTCTCTGTTCCAGCGCCGACTGTCTGAGATGAAAACCCTACATATCATTGACGTGACCAAGGCCGAAGCGGCCGATACAGGAAACGGGCATTGGTATTTCCGATCTTCGCCATGGGCCAGCAGCGACCTGTTCATTTCTCTACTTACAGACCGAGATCCTGAAGCGCGCGGGCTTGTGCGCGCTCCGGGCGAAGCTGTCTGGAGTTTTCCGCCGAACTATCCGCAGACACTACAACGCTATCGTAGTGGCAGCTAGTACTGGGATTCCAACGGGTGAGAACCATTAGAACCATTAGAACCATTAGAACCATTAGAACCATTAGAACCATTAGAACCAGTTTCTGGAACTAATCTATGAGCCTGACAACGCACCTAGAATGCTCAGCGCAAAGCTGACGTTCGAGCAACGCGCAGCATCGGTTGAAGTGGGCTCAATGCTTACCTCGGAGCAGAAGCGGAATAAGCCCCTGCCCCGCTTGCCACGACCCAGCCATCGACCCAATGCCGACATTTGCTTCATCAAACAACGCTGCAATGCGGCTTCCGCAAAGCGGTCATTGTGGCTCGGCCGCACTCATCAGCTCACGAAGCAGCCTTTTATGCGTCACTCCCGTCATCTGGCTCACGTTGAAGCGCATAAACGAGTTCTTGGACCGGGTCGGACTGAAGACATTTCCCGGGGCAAGCACAACGCCTTGTTTGAGAGCTTCCCGTGCCAGCATGGCCGAATCCCTTCCGTCTGGCAGCTCACACCATAGGTAAAATCCGCCCTTGGGATACACGAAGGGCTTGATGTTTAGGGTGCCCAACTCATCGATAGAACGCGCGCGGGCGCGATCCAGTTTGGCCCTCAGAGTGTCCATATGTTTGCGGTAGCTCCCATCGGTGAGGGCTGCGTGCAGCAATTCTGATACCATCGGGCTCGGCCCACCAAAGCTGATTGCGACCTGAAGGTCGGTCAGGGCGGCAATCCAGCTAGGCCTGGCAGCTATGTATCCGCATCGTAGCGACGCCGAAAGCGTCTTGGAGAAGCTGCCAATCGTAAGAACACGGTCCAGCCCATCCAACGCGGCTAGACGCGGAGACAGGTCCGGCTCGAACTCAGCAAAGATAGCGTCTTCCACGATAAGCAGATCATGGGTCTCGGCCAGAGATAACACGCGATGCGCGGTCGCTGCTGAGAGCGTCGCGCCAGTTGGATTGTGCAATGCCGAATTGGTCAGATAGAGCCGGGGACGCTCTTTGCGTAGAATGCTTTCGAATATCGTGAGATCGGGACCATTGGGCGTGTAGGGCACACTAACAAGTGCGACCTGATGCGCACGCAAGAGGGCTTGAAAATTGAAATAGCACGGATCGTCCACCAGAACTGTATCACCCGGCTTGAGCAGCAATCTGCAGATCAAATCCAGCGCTTGTGACCCAGAATTTGTAAGCAAAACGGTGTTTGGGTCGACGTCTATATTTTGATCGCCCAACATGCGTGCCACGTGTTGGCGCAGGCCCGCATGCCCCTTTGCATTGCTGTAATCGGTCAACACATTGCTGTTGCCCCGTGCCACATTACGCATGGCCCGACGCAGTGACTCCAGTGGCATCCAGTCTGAAGGCATCCACCCGCATCCGGGCTTCTCCATGCTGTCTTCTGCATCAATGGATTGCCGAGCGACCCAAAGTGGATCAATCTCTCGCTCAAGCTGTGGCCCGGTTTGCGACACGACAAAGGGCTGAACGCGGTCTGAAACAAAGAAACCAGAACCACGTCGGGCAAAGATAACGCCCTCAGCGGCCAAGATGTCGTAGGCCTCAACAACGGTCGAGGGCGAGACACCCAATCTACGTGCGAGCAACCGGACAGACGGCAGCTTGGTGCCTGCGCTATATGTACGAGACCGTATCCTGCGTGTGATATAGTCTATCACGAGGGTGCGACGGGTCGCTTTGGCCATGGTACTATCAATCTGTTTGGGTTCATCTATAAATACAGTTCGAACGAATTGTACTGTTCTGTATCTGCATTTACCACAGCGCTTCCACTACAAGATCCAAAAAGGATTGTGTGGCGATGACGTCTTCATTTTCGGGTTGGGGCAGTGGATTGATCGGTGTGCTGATCTTCAGTGGGTCCTTGCCCGCGACACGAGTGGCCGTAAGTGGATTTGACCCCCTTTTTCTGACCTCAGCTCGTGCCGTGCTGGCGACAGCTCTGGCACTGTGTTTGCTGGTCTTATTCAAAGAGCTGAAACCGTCGCGGTCGGATCTTGGATCCCTCATAACGGTGGCCTTGGGCGTCGTGATCGGCTTTCCTCTGCTAACAGCCTTAGCCCTTCAGCACGTCACGGCTGCGCATTCGATCGTCTTCATCGGGCTTTTGCCCTTGAGCACCGCCGCATTTGGCGCGTTGCGCGGCGGCGAACGACCGGCCGGAATGTTCTGGGTGTTTTCCGTCTTGGGGAGTGCGGCCGTCGTTGGTTTTGCCCTCACGCAAAGTTCGGAAGTGTCCCTGATCGGAGACCTGTTAATGCTGGCGGCCATCCTCGCCTGCGGATTGGGTTACGCCGAAGGGGCGCTGCTCTCGCGTCGATTGGGTGGCTGGCAGGTGATTTCCTGGGCGCTTGTCTTGTCATCACCATTCATGGCCATTCTCGCAATCTTCACATGGCCTGACACAATTGCTGATTTGAGCATGCCTGTCTGGCTCAGCTTGGGATACGTCTCCATTTTTTCGATGCTGGTTGGTTTTGTGTTTTGGTATCGCGGTCTGGCTCGCGGGAGCACAGCAGGTGTTGGGCAGCTACAACTGCTTCAGCCGTTTTTTGGCTTGATCCTTGCAGCGGCCTTACTAGCGGAACCAATCGCGCCTTTGATGATCGGGGTAACGGTTTTCGTCGTGATTTGCGTGGCCGGTGCAAAGCACTTTGCGTAACGGCCCAAAGGAGACATCCAGTGCACCCCTCGGATGCTGCGGCTGCTGCCCGCGTTCCTGCCGTTCGCTGCGCAAGCGAAATATGGGCTTTGGTGAACTCACGGTAAGCTGACTTTGCCGTCTTTCGATCTGGAGCCTTCGCTAAAGCAGCACTTGCTCGCGGTCGCGGCATACTTATTGTTGCGTCGCGGCAAGTGTCACCAATCAGGTCATTCGCAGCCGTTGTATTTGCGTTAACGGGAACCGTACCTTCGCCGCGGCTCGGTCGGACGAGCAAGACGCGGGATATGGCAAGTATTGAAACATTGGTTTTTGCTTCGTGTTTGAACTGATTAGAAACGAGACGCCAATTTTGTGTCTTCTTGCTGTTAAGCTTTTTTGACGAGCATAATCTTGTTTTTCCGATACGGGACTTTACGCTACTGCCGAACCCGATAGCCGGAAGCAATGATCCGGTTAATGAGAAAGGCGACGGCCTGGTGCATATCCTTTTCATCGTTATTGCCGACCGCTGTTTCGTGGGCAGCAGCTGCGTCACGCAGAACTCCCACAATTTCATGTTCGGGCAGGAGCTCACGATCTTTGATTGCAAGCAAAAGCGCTTCACAAATTGAGAGTGCGGCCATTCCAGAGTGGTCTTGCCGGTCAGCCATGGTAGACGTCCTTTTTTAACAGGCGTCCAAGCAAGGAAGCGCCACAATGAATTGCATCATACTGGCATAGATTGCTGTATACTTAACTGATCGAAAGCAGTCTTGGCGTCGGATAGTTTCGCGGGCTGCTCATCGATGAAGGAAGAACACTTGCGCACTATCAAAAACAGTCCACTCACCCGAAAGCTTTCAAACTTCGTCGCTCTTACTGAGGTTGAACTTGCGGCATTGGCACGCCTGCACAAGCGTCGCAGAACCTTTGAAGCCGGACGTGACCTTGTGCATCAAGGGCAATCAGAGCAGGCTGCCTACATTCTGGCCTCGGGCTGGGTTTGTTCCTACAAAACCCAGACTGACGGGTCGCGTCAGATCGTCGATTTCCAAATACCGGGTGACTTTCTGGGCTTGCGAAGCGTTCTGCTGCACACCTCGGATCACAGCATAGAACCAATCATGGAAATCCAAGCCATTGAAGTAGTAGTGGATGATCTCCTGGACGCATTTGCGCAAACGCCCCGGCTGGCGACAGCAATTTTTTGGGCGGTCTCTCGAGATGAAGCGATGGTGGTTGAGCACCTGGTCAACATAGGACGGCGAGATGCGGGTGAGCGCATGGCGCATTTTCTATTGGAACTTGGTGTGAGGCTGACTCAGGTCGGGATGGCAAGCAAGACGGGATACGCCTGCCCACTGACACAATACCACCTTGCCGATGCACTGGGACTGAGTGCCGTACATGTTAATCGTGTCCTACGGCAACTGCGGGAGAAGGAGCTGGTTACTTTTCAATCCGGGCAAGTGGTATTTGATGATTATGAAGGACTGGTGACGTTGGCCGGTTTTGACCCCACTTATCTGGATCAGGCCGGGCCACTGTTGAAGCAATAGGTTCACCCCTACAGCGATGCCGGGATTTTGATGATCGTTGCCTGTTAGAGACGGAATTCGCTTCGGCAGATTTGGGATTTCACTGAAAAAGAAGCGCAAGATAAATATAGTCCGATTGCGGTACTGGATTTCCTGCGCTTCTCAATTACTCGTTAAGAACACGCCAGCAAATATCCCGCCAACACACATCATGTTGCCGGAATCCAAACATCGTTGCACTGACGCAGGTTAGTCAATTTTTGGCAGTACCTGATCCTCGGGCACCAAATGCATTTGAGATTCCAATAAAATCTCAGGTCATTGGCCGCAGACTAACATCGATCAGCGCGCGTCTGCCATTTGCACATTATTCTAAATTACAACGCCAGTACTACCGCAGCGCTTACGAGCGTGTACCGCGGCAGACTGCGCGGGGAAGATCCAACAAACTATATGGAGGACCAAGGTGAGCACGAGATCGTCCAGTTCTTTGGTGACGTTTTCAAATCCGTTCTCTTTGTCCGGCTACCCGGATGAACTTCCTGCAGGCGAGTATGAAGTAGTTGTTGTTGAAGAACTACTACAGGGCCTGAGTTTCGAAGCATATCGCAGAACCGGAACCTACCTGACAGTTCAGGGCAAAGGCAGCAAGCCAGGCCGCACGGAAATGCGCCCAATTGACCCAGAAGATTTTGAACTGGCGCTTAAGCACGACCAGACCTTGGCCACATCTAACAATGACAGCGATGCGGCGCTTTCCCCGCAGGAGGAATAGATTATGAACACGCCCGAATGGCTTAAACCCGGAATCTACGGTGCTCTGATCGGCGGGGTTTTCGTAGGCGTCGTTGGATTTTCATGGGGTGGATGGATGACCGGCGGTAGCGCGGACAAGATGGCCAACGCCATGTCCCGCGACAACGTAATCGCTGCGTTGGTTCCGGTCTGCGTCGACATGGCGAGAACTGACGCCCAACGCGCCGAAAAAATAACGACGATCAAAGAGGCTTCTTCTTTCAAGCAGAAGGATGCCGTCATGGCGGCTGGCTGGGCAACGGTGCCGGGATCCCAAACTCCTAACAAAGACCTGGCGCAGGCCTGTATCGAGGGGCTGAACCTGGATGGATCGTAACTCAATCACTCAACATTCGGACAACGCCGTTTGCATCAGGGCAAATCGAAAAAATCAGTACCGGTTTTGCGCTCACTTAATGGCTGCGTTGTTTGTTGTCGTCTTCAGCAGTTTGGCGGGCTCCTTTATCTCATCAAATCCCGCATCGGCCGAAACAAACTCGATCCCGGATAACGCGCATCCCAAAAAGTATGGCGACGGTTGGGAATGCGATTTGTCCTATCGGTTGAAAGGCGAAGAATGCGTGGCCATTGTCGTGCCGGGAAATGCCTACCCCACAAACAGAACCTATGGCTCAGGGTGGGCATGTATGCATGGCTTTGTTGAAGTTGGCGGCGCCTCATGCACTGAAGTGATTGTGCCTGAGGGTGGATATCTCGATCCATCAGGTGAGAGGTGGCGATGCCTGCGGGGGTACATAAGAGTAGACGATAGCTGCCAGAAAATTGTCGTGCCGGATAATGCTTACCTGACGAATAGCACTTATGGATCTGCATGGCGTTGCAACCGTGGCTACGAAAAAAACGGAGAAGCATGCGTGGCAGTAGCGGTGCCGGAAAACGCTTTTCTGAACGCATCAACCAGCGGGCGTCCCTGGACGTGCGAGCGTGGGTATTTTGAGCGCGACGGAAGGTGCGATACCGTTTTTGTGCCTGAAAATGCTTTCTACGATGACGCGATCCATGGAGTTGGATGGAAATGCGAACGTGGCTACGAGGCGTCCGGTGATCGCTGCAATGCAATCGAGCTACCGGCAAATGCCCATATCGACCGATCCGGCAATGGGTGGCAATGCCACAAAAACTATCATCGATCAGAAGGGCTGTGTGTTCTGAACGAATGAGGTTTCAGTCAGAGAGCCCACTTTTCCAAACTTCACATTTTGTGCCCGTTCTTACCAAGGACGGCGTGTTTCACACTCCAAAAAGGAACAGATATGAAACCCGTACCCATTGCGTCGGATGCCAAGCAGTTCAGTGCCAGCGATGCGCAAAAGCTACCACCTGCACAAGCAGTTTTTCCAGAGCTTCACCGCAAGACACTTGTGACAGATACACCGACTGCAATCGTGTATTGCGAAGGAAGCTTCGCAAAGATCGATGGCAAGACGGCTAATGGTCTCGTTCGACATTCACAGGCCTATCGCGTTCTTTCGGTGATCGACAGCACGTATGGCGGTTGTGACAGTGGCAAAGTGCTTGATAATGTCGCAAATCAGGTTCCCATCTTCGATGATCTTGATGCCGCCGTCGCTAATGAAGCTACGATCCCCGACACGTTTATTTACGCAATGGCGCCGGCCAGCGGCAGAATGTCCCTTGAGGATCGCGAAGTTGTTGTGGATGCGATAACGCTCGGAATGAACATCGTCAGTGGGTTGCATGAATTTCTTAGCGATGACAAGGAGCTCGCCGGATTTGCCAAAATTCACGATGTCACGATACGCGACATTCGCAAGCCGCGGCCTATTCGCGACCTGCGCCTGTTAGATGGCAGTGTTGGTGACGTCCAAGCGATCCGCATCGCGGTGTTCGGCACCGATTGTGCAATTGGAAAGCGTACAACCGCGACAATCCTGACAAATGCCCTTAACGCGCATGGGATCAAAACAGTTTTGGTCGGTACCGGCCAGACAGGATTGATGCAGGACGGCAAGTATGGTGTCGCGATGGATTCGGTGCCGCCGCAATTTTGCTGTGGCGAGCTTGAGCGCGCTGTTGTTGCAGCATCTGAAGATGAACACCCGGATGTCATAGTGATCGAGGGCCAGGGCGCGCTAAGCCATCCGGCCTTTTGCACATCAGCCTTCATTCTGCGAGGCAGTCAGCCACATGCAGTTATTCTTCAACACGCGCCTAAACGAAAACGTCGATGTGATTTCCCCAACATGACTATGCCCGACCCTTGCGATGAAATCACCCTGATCGAGGCTTTTGCGAACACAGAGGTAATTGGCATGACGATCAACCATGAAGGAATGAATGATGTTGAGATTTCAAAGGCCATCACAGACTATAACCGCAAATTGTATCTCCCGGTCACTGACGCATTGAACCGTCCTCCAAAAAACTTGGTGAATATGGTTCTATCTGCGTTTCCGCGCTTGCAACCCGTACGTGCTACGACGATTGAATGAGCAAGCTGCGTATCGACGTTGATCTGGACAAAATTCGCTACAACACACGGTTCCTGGTCGACCACCTCAGACCCCGCGGAATTACGGTGACAGGTGTGACAAAAGCCGTTTGCGGTCATCCTGAGATTGCGAATGCTATGCTTGAAGGTGGCGCGACAGGGCTGGCGGACGCGCGGATCAGCAATATCATGCGTATGCGCGATGCTGGGATCTCGTGCTCCATCTCCTTGATCCGAACGCCTATGCTGAGCCAGGTCGCGCAAGTCCTTGAAAACTGCGATGTCAGCTTCAACACTGAGATGGACATTATCGCCAGCCTGGCCATCGAGGCGCTGGGAAAGAGCATGACTCACAATATTATCTTGATGGTGGAAATGGGGGATATGCGGGAAGGCATCTTGCCTGAACACCTTGAAAGCACTGTGTCTCAAATTCTTAGAATGGAAGGGATTTCTCTGAAGGGGATTGGCGCAAATTTTGCCTGTCTGGGTCATGTGGCACCCTCTGCAGGAGCAATGGAATTGCTTTCGTCGCTTGCCGCCGACACCGAACTTGCAAGTGGACCCGCTCTGGAAACAGTGTCAGGCGGCGGCTCTGCCAGTTTGCCATGGGCGCTTGGCAAGGAGGCGACCGGAAAGATCAACAACCTGCGTCTGGGTGAGGCAATCCTGCTGGGTACTGACCCCATTTCGGGGTACACGATCGATGGGCTATACACAGATGTTTTCACGCTTTGGGCGGAAGTGATCGAAACGAAGACCAAAGCAAATT
The DNA here is from genome assembly GCF_056543005.1 of Ruegeria sp. A5. Classification (NCBI taxonomy): domain Bacteria; kingdom Pseudomonadati; phylum Pseudomonadota; class Alphaproteobacteria; order Rhodobacterales; family Roseobacteraceae; genus Ruegeria; species Ruegeria sp. A5. The sequence goes on along the minus strand of NZ_JBQGAV010000002.1, from coordinate 383,348 downwards.
CAAATCCCGTGCAAATGACTTATCCTATGCCTTCAATGCGGTGTGTGACTTTAGACAGTCCTTCGAATACTCGGTCGATCCTTGCCATTGGACTCCAGGACACCGATGCGGCGGGTCTAATTTTCCCTACTGGCGTCACGTTCGTCGGAGCCACCAGTGATCATATCGTTGTTGAAACCACCAATTGCCTGCTTCGCGCTGGTGGCGAGATGAAACTGAAATTGAACTATAGCGCGCTCTCGCGCGGCATGGCTGCACCCGATGTAGCAAAAGTTTTCCATGGTGATGGCGCATTGGTTGACTGCACCGCAGCGAACACTGATCGCCCATATTCGAAGCGAAAGTAGCGCGCCAGGGTTGCCGCCGCCTCGGCTCTGCTTCAGCCACCCGTCTTATTCTACGGCTTTACGTAGTAAATGAGGCACCCAATCCCTATATTGGATGTAGCCGCATTCACTTTTCACACCCCATCTGGGCTCGTGGGTGGTGCGGACAATCAAAGGATCAAAATGATGTCTTTCAAAGACCTGACGACCAGAGCGGCTGCCGCACTGAAGGAAAACGATGCGGACGCGTCAAAAAAAGAAGTGACGTCGAAAGGGCAGGACACCGTCCCCGAAAAACCAAAGCCTAAACCCCAAAACTGATAATACCCTGCCGGGAGTGGGTGGCTTGTTCTTGTCTGCATCTCCGAGCGAGCGGTATCAGCAAAGGAGAATTAACCAAATGAACCAGATAATCAGCAAGACAATCGCAGTCTTTTCCAGGCCGTTTACTTTCCCTGGCTTTGACGAATTACTCCCGGCGGGCGAATACGACATAGAAACTGAGCTTTCCGCACCACCAGATTATTCGGATCCAGAAGCCTGGAAAGCATCAGTGCTAATCTGTCTGCATCCACGGAAATCTCACCCCGGTCTGGCGCGTACCTTGACCGTTTCTCTTACTGATTTGGAGAGAGCCCGCGCAAAGGATAAACTGTCTTCAAAGCAGTTGTCGCAGTTCTTGCTCGACCAACTTTTGGCCGATCCCATGGTGCAATTGATTATGGAAGCGGATGGCGTTTCAGAGACTCAACTTCGGCACCTCTACTCGGACTCGCTCATCTCTGAGGCAGGCGACATATCATCAGATCAACGAGCCCTACCGCGAGGATGCGGAAACGGTTCTCGGTATACTTTCGCTGTCCAAGCTGCTGAGAACGAAGGAATGCCGGTTCGTCCTAATAAAACCCCTCGGATTGCAGGCCGTCCCATCGGACAGTCTGAACCAGGCAGCGCCTTCAATCTCAAGGCTTAGGGCTCGGAACTTTCTTTTCCAGTCGCTGTATAAACCAAAACAGAAATCGAGGCTAAAAACTGATGGAAGACTCCGACAACGAAGCAGATACGATCATGGCTCGCGCCCACAATGACGTGCCGCAAGAACGCCCGTGTCTTCGTTGCAGAACTCCATTCTGGAGCGAAGGGTTCGGAGAGCGGATTTGTCGACGCTGCAAGGGGTTGAACGCATGGCGAAATGGCGTATCGGAAAGCCCTGGGTTTGCTCGGCGTCGCTGATGTACTGACATGTAGTGGTTCCGATGTGATCTGACAGTTGGCCGTTTTTCCTGTGGTGTATGCCAGATTAAGTTTGGTTCCGGATCTTTTGCTTCCTGATCTCTTTGCTCTCGATCATGGTCTGGAAGGGTATTCTTCTGCAACACATTTTGCCCTGATGAGTGTGCTCTTGGTTGTAGTGGTGCAGCCATTCTTCCAGATCGGCTTGCAGCGAAATCTGCGCCGCGAGCGCACGCAAAACGATTATGCTATGTCCGAGTTGGACTCGGAGTTGCCATGCGGTCGTGCGGCGAGATGCTCGGTTTCAGGCCATTCTGAACGTCCGCTCTCACTGTCCTGGCACCATCTCATCGCACTGGCGGCGAATGGCCGGATCCCGCCCTTCGTGCCGTGCTTCAGCCCCCTACCCTTCCCGGTCCAACTTTAGCCAATAGCGTGTGTACCGAAGTTCACCCGTTCGGTTCAGAGCACCCTTCTCTACCAGATCCTGCAGGTCCCGCGTCGCAGTGGCGCGCGACGTTCCGGTGATCGAGATATAGTTCTCGGCGCTCAACCCTCCTTTGAAACCGTCTGGTCCAGCCTTGAACAACCGGGCGATGACCTTGCTTTGACGGGCATTGAACTGATCACGATGCCGGTCGTAGAAATGCGTCTTGGATATGAAAAACCCAACCCGCTCAAGAGTCACCTGCTGCGCTCTCAGGACAGTCTCGGCAAACCATGTGAGCCATGGCGTGACATCCAGCGTCTTTTGATGGCGTTCAAGCTGATCATAATATGCCTTCCGCTCTCGCTCGATCGTGAAAGCAAGAGCAATCAGGCTCGGCTGGCCAATGTTTTGCGCCAGGGACTTTTCAGCCAGCGCCCTGCCCAACCGGCCATTGCCGTCTTCAAATGGGTGAATGCTTTCGAAATACAGATGGCTCAATCCGGCCCGGACTAGTGCGCGCAATGGTTCGGGACCATCCGGTGCGGTCCGGTTGAACCAAGTTACGAACTGGTCCATTTCAGCCGGAACCTGATGCGAAGGTGGCGCTTCGAAATGCACCGTTGGACGATCCAGCCTGCCTGAGACGATTTGCATCGCATCCTCATAGCTCCGGTATGCTCCAATCGTTTCGAGATGCCTGTCATGGGACAGAAGCATGTCATTCCACCGAAACAGGGTGTCGTGTGACAATGGTTCCGCATAGTTGGAATAAACATCCACCATCATTTCAGAAACACCCTGCTCGCGCGGTTTGGATGGATGGCTGTCGAGCGCCAATCCAAGATGCCGACGCAAGGAAGACTGCACGCTGAGTCGATCCAGCATCTCACCTTCGATCGCACTGGTTTTCATCGCTTCTTCGCTTAGCAGGTCGATACGCAATTGATCTCGATCCGACGTGTTCACATGATGAACCGCTCCAAGAACTTCCCCCGAGGACAACAGGAACTGTTGCTCGTATGGTTCGAGTCTTGAGGCATCGTAACGAAATGTCGGCCAATCAGGGCTCTGCCAGTTCCACATCGTGAGGTATAAGAATCCAGTCTATAACTCATTATTTATTACTTTATGATCCATATAGGTCAATCCTATAGCTCATTTCTTCCCGAACCGTTCAATCCAAACATTGGATTGAAGGATAAGCTGACGACAGAAAATCTCTTCCTGTTTCAAAAAACCTACGAAGCATTGGAGGTCCGCGTCAGCATTGCGCTTGGAGATAGTTCTCCCTTTTCAATCTTGACCAGTAGTGAAATCAGATAAGCCCCTGGAGACTGTATGTTCTCAGCACGCTGAAAGATGTACCCGAGAACCATGAAGCGAATAGCTGGGCCAAACGTTGATTTCATTGCATACCAGGTTTGGCCAAGCCGTAGATACTGGGCGATATCATCCATAAGCCGATCACAGTGGTGCTGATCTTTTGCAAAGCGTAGCTCTGAGCATAGCCGTGGAAAACTGCGCTCCATTTGGTCTGGAGAAACCTGAATCTGAGAAAGTTTTTCTTTCTTAACTTTCGGACTCAAAGAGTCCTCTTTGTGCCCCTCAATTTCATTGTCACTGTCCCTCAAATTTTCTGTATCTGTCTGTGTTACTTCTGAGATTTCCACAGAGATTTCTGCCAATAGCTCGCAGAGTACATTCGCATCTGGTTTGCGACGCAGAGCATTGCGCACGGTAACCATCAAATCAGAGACCGCGGTGTCATTTGCTACGAGTTCCCTAAGGTGCGCCAGAGCGGACGAAACCTTGTCGCGGAGTACAGTGCACTCCAGAACTCGATCAGCATGCCACCCAAAGGTCAGCCCAACCGTAAAGTCAGAACGCGGACCATCCTTCGCCGCTGTATCCCAGCTTTGAACGCGTCGTACAAACACGCTCTCGTCCGGCAAGGATTCCACCAGATGTAAGTCGGACAATGAGAGAAACTCGTTTTCTCCGTCCGTGGGGTTTTGTTGATACTGCGCCTGGAAGGCAAAATTGCCTATGTCGGCCTTGATCCGATCAAGAACCTCCTGCGGTTCCCTTTCAGGGTTCAGCAAGTCCCCTGGCCGACGCTTCAGCACCCGGTTGTTGTAGAGCGGGATCTCTTCCGGGATCTCCGCGATCGACGGCAGGCACAGATGGTCAAATGTGTCCTTTTCCAAGAGGTAGGCCGAGAAGTCATCCGGGTGCAGTCGCTGCTGGATCGAGACAATGCGATCGGTGCGCTTGTCGTTCAGCCGCGAGAACAGGGTCTGGTCGAAGAAGTCACGCAACTCCTGCCGGTACGTATCGTGACGCATTTCAGAGGGTTTACCCAGGTCGTCGATGACAATGAGGTTTGCACCGAAGCCGGTGATACCACCGCCAAGAGAGACCGATTTGCGCCCGCCGCTTTTAGTGGTTTTCATATGTTCGAACCGGTTGTGTTTGGGATCAACCTTCATCTTCGGAAACAGGCGCTGATAAAACGGACTGGTCACCAGCCGTCGAAACTGTTCGGCATGTTCGCGCGCCAGATCTTTGCCGTAACTGACAACAACCACTTTCTTTGTCGGATCGCGTCCAAGCTCAAAGGCTGGCAACAAAACAGATCCACAGATCGATTTCAGATGGCGAGGGGCAATCGAGATCATCAACCGTTGGGACTCACCAGAGGCCACGCGCTGAAGGGCATAACACATAGCCTCCAGGTAAGGGGCCCGGGCAAGCCTCTCACCCGGACACAAGATACCAAAACTGCCTGCAAGGAATGCGTAGAGGTTTTCACGCATCGCAGCCTCTGCCAGCCTTTTGCGATCATCAGAATTCAGGGCATTCATCGTCGATGCCTCCCTGAATGCTTGCAAAGAGTTGATCCGGATCGCTGCCAAACATGTCCGCCAGCACTTCTAGGGCGGCCAGGTCTGAACCGGGGTCGGCCGCAGTTACACCTTCGCCACCCGCCAACTCTGCGGCGCGCGCCTCCTGAACCGCAGGCAACAGTTTGAGCACCCGGTCAATCGAACGCATCTCGCCTTTAACTGCCCCATTCACCAGCTGGCGCAGGATTGCCTCCAGCATCGTGACCTCGCGGCGTGATCCATTCTCGGTGATCGGGATTTTCCGAAAGAAGACCTCTTCAAGCATCGACCCAACATTCTTCGACGCTTTCGGCCGCCCTTTCGGATTGCCAGAGCGGCCTTTCTTGAATTGGGTCGCTTTGGGCGGTTTACCGTAGCCCACCTCAAACTCTTTCGTATCGTCAGACATGATCCGCCTCCAGCTCTGAGGTGGCATCGGTTGCCGCAGAACGCGCATCGAACGTTTGCCCCGTGACGGCATGCACGGCGCTCTCACCGGTCATCTCCTGCCAGCGACGGATGGCGACGTCGACGTAAACAGGGTCGAACTCAATAAGCCGCGCCCGGCGTCCGGTTTTCTCAGCGGCCAGCAAGGTCGCGCCGGACCCGCCAAAGGAGTCCAGCACGATTTCGCCGCGGTGGCTCACATCCATGATGGTGCTGTCAGACGAATTCGAACCAGTCTCAGTTTGCCGCGGAAACCGCGAACCTATCCGGAACAAAGCTGACGCCACTCGCTAAGAGCGGCGGCGCGGGTCAGCTTGAAGGTGTCTCGACTGGCTAGCGATCTTTCCTGGTTGAAGTGATTGTAGACGGAGGAATGGACGGAGGCGAATTTCTGTAGACTTCGCATGCGCCTGAAACGCTGCATCGCGCGTTCGCGTCGTCGAAACGGCAGGTGTGAATTCTCGGCGCGGTTGTTGAGCCACCTGCCCGTCTGTTGTTTTTCGAACGCGCCTATTTCTCTGAGCGCAGCCTTGTAGGAAGCGAAGCGATCTGTGACGACCTCCTTGGCGCAACCGTGCCGTTTCATCAATTTCCTGAGGAATTTTAGTGCTGCAGCCTTGTTTCGGCGCTTGGTGACAACTGCTTCCAGCACTTCACCTTCGTGATCTACTGCACGCCACAGATAATGTCGCTTGCCATTCACCTTTACGAAAACCTCGTCCACGTGCCACTTCCATTTCGAGAACGCGCGCAGCTGCTGCACACGCTTCCGTCGGATCTCAGCTGCAAACATTGGACCAAACCTGTTCCACCAATATCGGACGGTTTCGTGGCTCACGTCGATGCCTCGCTCGTGCAACAGATCTTCGACATTTCGAAGCGAGAGCGGGAAACGGATGTACAGCATCACCGCAAGGCGGATGACCTCGGGACTGGTTTTGAAGTACTTGAAAGAGGCAGGTTTGGTCATGGGCAAAAGCTACGCAACCGTCCTGCCTGCCTCAAGACAAGTTCTTCTGACAAGACCCATCCGACAGCTTCATTGGAATGGCTGACATTGCAGAGCAACAAGCCAAATTCGACGGTTGTTCTGCCGTCAAGACTTTCGCCTGACGCAATGCCAATCATCCAAGGGGTCGCCTCCTTGGCCGCGATGGCTGCATGGGCCGTTCCGGCGCAGGCACGACACTCCCAACCAGACGGCATTCTATCCGCCGCTACTCAGGTCAAAGATTGATCCGCAGCCTCAAGCCGAAAACGGTCGTGTCCTGATCGTTGAAGCCCGGGTTGATCATGTGCTGGACGTCCGCCGTCAGGGCGACATTGTCCGACAGGTCCAACCGATAGAAGGCCTCCATTGTGGTCTGGGTGTCGAGCGTTTCATCTACCGGGTCCGCAACGGTCGCGCCAAACCCAAAGAGGTCGTCATAGAGGCCCGGCCGCCATAGAAGTCCAGCGTTGGCTGCGCGTCGGGCGATCGGCGCCTCACCCTCCGACCAGCCGAGGCGTCCGTAGATCATGAATTCCTCGTTGATCGTGTGGTTGGCAGACAGGATCGCCCCGTAGCTCTCCGGCACGCCTGCCTCGGTGCGTTCATCGACGTGAAATACCCCGAGGTGAACGTTGGTTAGAAAGCGCTTCGAGCGTTCGGGCGTCCATCCGATCTCGGCGTATTTGTAGAACTCGGGGCCACCGGGAAACCACTCGACATCGGTCAGCGAGCCGTTTGCATCCGACAGGACACCGAGGGCATAGATCTGGTCGGTCAGGAAACCGCCCCCCGCAATGCCGAAGCCGGGATCGGGGATCGGCAGGACCGGGCTGAACAGGATCGAGAAATTGGAGAAAGTCGTGCGTGGGTTCACGTAGCCGAGGATGTCCGAGTAGTCTCCCGGATCGATCCGGCCGGCCACGAAACCGGCCTTCCCGCCAGCGAGCGTCTGGGACCAGTAGGCGACGGAGAGGGTCGTGTCGGTGTCACTGAATGTCGTTGCGGTGACGCCCGCATAGCCGATTTCCCCGGCAAGCCCGCTTGGCGCGATGTCCGTGCCGAGCAGATGGCGGTTCTCCAATGTGAAGACCAATTGCCCGGGATTTTCGCCGCCGCGATTGAGCAGCGTCCACTGGCCCAGAATGCGCGCCTGGCCCAAGGCGGCCTCGTCGATATCGGTCAGGCTCTCGGTCGCGGACTGGTAATAGGCCTGGTAGTCGAAGGAGAGGTTCAGGCCGGTGCGTTCGGCAAAGCGTTGCCGCGATGCCTCCAAGGGGTCCAATGCCGCATCCAGCCCCGGCCAGCGAGAGTCCTGCAACCGCCGCACTCGGTCTTGTTCCAGTTGGGCCTGCGTGGATGCCGGGCCACCGAGCGAGACCGCTGCGGCGGCCTCCAGGGCGGACGTTGGCCGGCTTTCCTGCGCCAAGGCTCCGGTTGATAACCAGAAGCCAGCGACGATGACCGTACCGAGAAGCCTTGCCTGTCCCATATGAGGTCTCTCTTGTTGCTCTTGATTCTTCTTCGGCCCGCTCATGCAAGTATCGCCAGTACGACATCCCGGCCCGTCCAGAGGACGAAGGCCGAAAGCGTAGCCGTGATCATGGCAGGCACACCGTCTTTCCAAGTGTCCCAGATCAGATGACAACCGATTGCGCCAAGCGACGTGCCCAGAAGGGCAGCGGCCCCGAGCGGCCCGAGCAAGCTGCCTTGAAACCAGATCGCCACCGCCCCGAAAAGCTCGACACCACCGACAAGCGCCATGATCTGACGGTTCAGCCCGTATTTGACGAACATCGCCAGTTGCGTTTCGAAGATGAGCTTCTGCCAGCCAAGGATCTTGATCGAACTGGCGAAGAGAAAGAAGGCGGACAGCAGGCCAATGGCAACTATTTGCATAATACGACTTCGCCGACACACACAGGGCTGAAGTTCATTTGATGTTCCCTTCTGGATCGTCCCGAGTGTGCAGTCCGGTTACTTGAGATCGTCCTGCGCCTTGATCTCCGGCACACGGGCGAGGGCTTCGGCCATGTCGGCGCTGCTCATCAACTCGATCATCTGGTAATCCTCCAGCAACCCGTCACCGAGACGGCTGACATAGAAGGCCTGGATGAAGGTGGGGTCGTCCGGCAGGGCGACGGTGATGTAGTTCTTCCCGTTCCCAAGCCCCCAATAGTAGCTCAAAAGCTCGCCGCCGAGCGCCTCGATCCCACCCTTCACCGAGGCCGCGCGGTCCCCGGGATTGGCGATCTGCATCTCCCAGGCGGCGCTGTTGGATGCGCCGATAAACAGGAAGGTGCGCATGTCTTTTGTGTCCTGCGCCGCTGCAACTGTCGCAGAGACGCAAAGGGCTGTCGAAAGAAGGATCCTGTTCATCTTGCCACCCGGAATTGCTTCGATGTTGTGGTCAGTACAGCATGGCTGCCCTGACCGTTCTTGTGGGTTCAATGCCCCGGAGCTCCGGGAATGGAGTGTTCCAGCTCGGCAGGGCGGAGCGGGAACTCGGAATGCTCATCCTCTGGCGTTTCGATGTCGGCGTGCCAGGTGAATTCCTTGTCCCCGAGGTCCAGATCGATCTCGCCCCCTTCGATGACCGGGTAACGGATCGGCTGCCCGGGCCGCAGGTCGATATTAGCGACACCGTCGTCGATAATGACCTGCCCGCTCACCAGAACGTAGGGGATTCCCTTGGTGAAGGAGCCGTTCATGCCCTTCTTCATCGATGATGTTTCGGTGATCGTGTCGGGGTCGAAGATCGTGATATCCGCGATCATGCCTTCCTGCATCCGGCCGCGTTCCTGCATCGCCTTCAGGCCCACCTTGGAAAAGTACTTCGCGGGAATGTAGGAGGCGTTGTTCACCATCTCCATCAGCGCGATGCCCTGTTCACGGGCCTCGCGGAACACGATGCCATAGGTGCCGGCATTGCGCGGGTGCCCCCCGTACTCCGTGAAATCGGCCTCGATCGGCAGCGGTTCGCCATCGACGGTGAAGCCGACGATGTCGTTGGCGATCGCAATATCCTTCATGTGGATCCAGCGCTCCAGGTCTGCTTCGGGGCGGACTGTGATGAAAATCGGCTTGCTCGGATCCTCCTTCTGCTGCCGGAAGAACTCCTCGTCGGACTCGTAGAGTTCGCCGGTGCTGGTATCGAAGATATCGCGGGTCGGAACGATATTGTTCGCCTCGATCTTGTCCGGCAGCAGTTGCGGTGTCGCGATGTTCGGATTGCCGGTGATGGCCGGGTAGTATTCCGCGAAGATGGTCATTCCGCGCATTTGCAGGCGGCGCGCAAGCTCGTAGATTTCTTCCCACCCCTGGTTCTGGATGTGGGAAAGGATCAGGGCCCCGTCGAGCGCAACGGCGTTTGCGATCACCTCGTTTGCGCCCAGGGAATAGTAGAGCGGCAGGCTCTCGGTCGGACCGAAACGGGTATGGGCGCCAAAGAAGCGGTCATACTTCTTCGCCATTTTCTGAAGCGCGAAAATCTCCTTCGGATAGGTGTTGTATCCCATGTATCCCACCGTCGTGTTGACGGTGATCGCCCCGGCGCGAAGACCCTTTTCATACATGGTCATGACTTCGACGAGCTGATCCGCAGTCGGAATATCCAGCGCCCAGCTGGCATGTCCGTCTTCTTCCTCGGCTGCACCGCGTGACTTGAGGATGTAGGTCGGATCGGATGCCAGCTCGACTGAAACCCCATCCATCACGACACGCCGGATCTCCTCGTGCCCCATCCCGGAACCGAAGTTGAGAAAGGAATTGCCCTCGTACTTGTCGTAGAACAGGTCGGCATCCGCCACGCCGCTCTCGGTATCGAGGATCGTCGTCGTGCCATCATGGGCCATCATCTTCTGATCGAAGCCGCCAAAGGAATGCGAATGGGTGTTGATGAATCCCGGCGCGACTACATGCCCGGAAACGTCGATCTCGCGCTTGCCCGTCAAGGCATCTTCGGTGATCGCGGTGATCCTGTCGCCGGTCACGCAGACATTGCGCACGGCATCAAGATTGGTTTCCGGGTCCATGACGCGGCCGTTGAGAAGCGCGACGTCGCACTCCTGAGCAACCGCCATCGAACTGCAGAGGGCCATGAGAGTGGCAAGAGTGAGGTGTTTCACGGTCAGTCCTTCCGGGATGATTGCGTCGGGCAAAAAAACGCGGGGCGGACGAGGGAGACCGCCCCGCGCTCTCCTCAGTCCAGCGTGTTCTTGTAGATCACGCCGTCCTTCATGATGACCTTCAGGTTGGGATCAGGATCGGCCAGAAGAAGGATGTCTTCGAGCGGGTTGCCATCGACCAGCAGGAGATCCGCGTAAGCGCCTTCCTCGACCACGCCGAGCGGGCCGTCTTGATACGGATTGTTCAAGCCCGTAAGCCGGTTCATGCGGGCGCCGTTCGATGTGGCCATGCGCAGAATGTCGAAGGGTTTGAACTTGGCCTCGTGCAGGTATTTGAACTCGTCGTTCATCTTCTTGTCCTGCTCAAGCGTCTGGTCCCAGTTGTTGATGAGATCGGTGCCCAGAGTGTAGAGGTCGATCATGCCCGGTGTCGTCTGGATCACCTCGATCATGTTGGCGGCGGCGTCACGGACACTCTTCCATTTGGCGAACGAGGCTGGCGTGTAGAAGGCTTCCGCCTGTTCGGTCGTCACCGAGTAGACCGGGGCTACCGCCGTCGCGAACATGATCTGCTTTTCGACCATGATCTCGGCGGCCTCCTTGGTCAGGAACGGGATGTGCTCAACGGTCTTTGCACCGTTGTCGATACAGTTGCGGATCGCCTGCTCGGTGAACACGTGGCAGGTGACGTAAGTGCCCCATTGCTCGGCGGTCTTGACCGCCATCTGGATCTCGTCCGCCTGGTACTGAAGCGAATGCAGCGGGTCGAACTCGGACGTGACCCCACCGCTGACCATGACCTTGATCTGGGTTGCCCCGCGCCGCAGGTTCTCGCGCACCGCCATGCGGATCTGCTCCGGGCCATCCGCGATGAAGCTCATGTCCGTGTCGACCCAATGCGATGGGCCTTGCCCCGACAGGGTTGGATGCCGGTCGTTCAGCTTGCGGAAATCGGCATGGCCCGATGTCTGCGTGATGAAGGCCTCCGAGGAATAGATCCTCGGGCCGGGGAACATACCGGTATCGATGATCCGCGCGATGGACTTTGCCGGTCCGCCGAGGTCACGAACCGTCGTGAACCCGTTCATCAGGATGCGCTCGGACCGGATCGTTGCAACGCCACCAAGATGGAAGGGCGTGATGTTCTGGCGCAACCCGTCACTGAGCGGGTTGAACACCAGCAAATGCACGTGCTGGTCATGCATCCCCGGCATGAGCGTGCGCCCGCCGCCGTCAATCATGGTTGCGTTGGGCGCTTCGATCCCGTCCGTCGAAATTTCCTTGATCAGGTTGCCTTCGACCAGAACGCTGGCGTTTTCGATCCGCGCCTCGTTCACGCCGTCAAAAACATGGACATTGGTGAACAGGGTCTGCGGCAGCGCTTCGTCCTGCGCAGAGGACATGCCGGCAACGAGCGACACCACGCCCGCCAGTAATGTGGACTTGAAAAGATGCTTCATAAGTTTGCCCTTCCGCAATGTTGACGGCGGAGCCAGCGCCCCGCCGAAAGTTCAGTTCAACGTGTTCTTGTAGAACTTGCCGTCCTTCATGATGACGCGAATGCTCGGCACGTCCTGCCCGCGTGGCTCGGCATCGAACCATGTATCGACAGCGCCGATGGCAGTGATGTCTTCGAGCGGGTTTCCGTCAACGATGAGGATATCGGCATAGGCACCTTCCTCGATCACGCCGAGCTTGCCTTCGGGATAGGGGTTTCCGCGTCCCGTCAGTGCGGCCAGTTCGCCGCCATTCGAGGTCATCATCTGCAAGGCCCAGAGGTTGCCGAACTCACGCGCCATGAAAGCCTTGGTGAAGTCCATCGACTGCCGGTACGGCACACCGGTCAGCAGCACGTAGTCGGAATCGAACACCATCTTCGGCTTGTACTTCCGCACCAGATCAAACAACTGCTCGCTGTTTTTCCGCAACCAGAGGAACTTCGCCGTCGGCGGGAAGGTCGGGTCCTGGTGCATCGGATGCTCAAGCGCCTCGGGCGCCAACGCGGTCAGGTTGGGCGAGAAGAACGCTTCCTTCTCTACCAGCTTCTGCATCGTCGGTTCCGTTATGGTCAGGCCGTGATCCACCACTTTGACCCCGAGATCGAGCGCGCGCGACAGGTCGCTATCCATGAAGACATGCATGGCGACATAGGAATCCATGTCCCCGGCCACCTCGACGGCAGCGGCGATTTCTTCGTCTGTAAAGGCGGACTGGTAGATCGGGTCCTTGATGGAGGTCACACCACCACTGACCATGATCTTGAGGTAGTTGGCCCCAAGCGCAAAGTTCCGCCGCGCGCCGTGGAGCACTTCGGCAGGGCCGTCGACAAGCCGCGTGATCTCCAGCCGTTCAAGATTGCTTTCGTTCTTGCGTTGCCCGGCGATCCCCCAGTCGCCATGACCACCGGTCTGGCTGAGGCAGGCGCCGGACGAGTATATCCGCGGGCCCGGAAGCGAACCCTCGTCGATTACCGCACGAAGTCCACCATGTGCACCGCACATGTCGCGCACGGTTGTGAAGCCCATCGCCAGCATTTCCTGCGCAAAGGCCGCAGAACGTGCGCCGATCTCCTCCCATGTCGTGTCCTGAAGGCCCGGGATCGTGCCATCCTTGTACATATTCACATGCACATGGCTGTCGATCAGTCCCGGCATCAAGGTGCGTCCGCCGCCGTCGATCACATTGACCTCGACCTCTTTGGTCTCGATACCGCGTTCGGTCTGGATGGTGAAAGAATAGCCGTCGATACCGCCAACAGGATCGGGCAGGCGCTTGCTTCCGCCCGTTCGAACTTCGACTTCCCACGTGCCGGATTCGGGAATGTCCTCTGCAATCTTGTGAATCTTGTTCTTGACGACGAGCACGTCGACATCTTTCAAGCCGTCATTCACCCCGTCGAAGACCATCACGTTCTTGAACAGCGTGACCTCCGAGGGAATGTTGGGGATATCCTGCGCAATGGCAGGCGTCGTGAGCGCAATTGCCATTGACATGGCCGGCAGCAACGCCTTCAGGTTGAGTGTTGTCATTCGGTGTCCTCCCAGGGGTCGGTCTTCCTGCGGACCGATCCTCCCACTATGCACATGTGCCCCGAGATTCTTTTGACCCGCTGATCCCGTGGTGCATTTTTCTGACCCGATCCGGTCAATTTCAGCCAATTTCTGCTTGGCCGTCAGGCGCCCGCGCCCGTAGCGTGTCGGAGAGCGAAAGGGTGATGTGGATGCCGCAAGGAGAACAAAAGGACGGTTTGTCCCTCGTACGTGCTACGGTCCTCGGCCCCGTCGTAGCGATGATGCGGCGGCTCGATGCGGATCCGGCCTTTGCGCTCGGGCTGCATGGATTGAGCGAGGAACAGGTCCTGAACCCGGCCGAGTTCATCCCGCATGACACGGTCTATGCGGCGCTGGCCTCCATCGCCGACATCACCCGGCCGGATATCTGCGCCTTGGCGGGACAACAGACAGACCTGTTGAAGTTCCTGCCGCGTGGGGCGCTCCTCGGCCAGTCGGTGACCCTTGGCGATTTCTTCACCCGGTTCACCCAGATCGTCTCGAAGGAAAGCAACGCGGTGTCCTTCCGGCTCCTGATCGAGGAGGAACACGCCTACTTCACCACCAGTCGCAATTTCGAACCCGAGGTGTCGCCGGGCCATTCGGACGCCTTTCTCGTCGGGATCTGGATCTCCCTGCTGCACCGTGTTCTCGATTTCCGATGGGATCCAACCCAGGTTGTTCTGCGCCTCTGCGATCCGACCCTGCTGCCGGAGCAGTTTCATGGCGTGCGGGGCATCAAGTGCAACAACAGGGGATTCTCCATCCGCTTTCCGGCGGCCTGGCTGTCGCTTCCAATCAACCCCGAACTCCTCGTGAACCACGACAATGATATCGAAGAACCGGTTCAGGTCGATGTGCCCCTGGACTACCTCGAAGGCTTCGAAATTCTCGTGCGATCAAGGCTGTCCGATCCGGCGCTGACGGTGAGCGAGGCCGCCCGGATGTGCAGCATCACCACCAAGGTGCTGAACAAGCGCTTGTCCTCCTACGGAACAACGGCGTCCAAGGTGATCAACCGGCTGCGGATGGAAAAGGCCTCCGAACTGCTCACCACATCTGATCATTCGATCAAGGAGATCGCCCAATTGGTCGGCTTGTCCGAAACATCGGCACTCACCCGAGCCTTCACGCGGAACTTCGGCATATCCCCGAAAGATTGGCGCAATAAGGAGGCACAAGAGGCCCAAATTGCCGGAGCGCCTGCAGATTAGCCTGACCCCGCTGCGACTTCTCGACTACCGCAATCTCTTGGAACCTCGGTCGCCAATGGTAATGCCGAAGAGATGCATGAACCGGCGAGCCCTTCGCGGGGAGCAATCGATGGGAAAGGAGACCTCCATGCTATCCGCAGCGAACTCCCGCTTGCCGCCCATCTTGACCGCCTTGGTTTCTGCGAACTCTGACTTCTCGTGCCCGCAGCGAAGGTCCGTAAGGTCGGCATTCTGCCCGTTCGTGACAAAAGCTGCATCGGTCGGGAAGGGCTCAAAGCCGTCATCCGACGGCATTAGCGATTAGACCGGTTTGTGGTTGCGAGCGGTCATTGGGGCCGCTCTCAGGATTGGTCCGACATCGGCCCTCCCAGTACTATTCAACGAGTTTTCAAGCTCAACTCCGAGATCCTACCGTCGCCTGACCCTCTCTCGATTACGCTCCCGACGTTCGATGTTGATCCGGTGGTCGCGGCCCAATGCCCGGTAGAAGCCCGGTCCCTTGGACCAGTTCAGAAAGTGGGCAAAGCTGTCGACCTGATCGTCGTTGCGTCCGCGTGGAAAGGACTGAAGCTCCCGTTTGAATACCGGCAGCCAGGGTGCATCTGCAGGCAGATAAACCTTGCCCTCTTCGACAGGACCGCAAGCGGACTGGAACCGGGTTTCCTTGTCCTTGTCGGGTTTAATGCGTTCGTAGCGCCGACGGTCATCACGAAACAATTCGTCCAAAAGAGGTTTGCCGGAGGCCGCATCTTCGATCAGGACACGATCGGGATCCCAACGGCCGACAAGTTGCAGTGCCTTGGCTTTCAGGTCTGGGTAGTCTACCTGCCCGCGCCAGACGTCGATAAGATGCCACGCATTTTCGCGGAACCCCCAGGTTGTACAGACAGAGAAATCAGACCGGGGGTCTGCCGACATGCCCGTATCCCAGCTCTGAACCACCAGTTGGAACCAGCGGCGATCTTCGATGGTCTCGTAGGTGCCAAACCACTCCCAGCGCAAGGGCGACCCGTCGGGAGCAATGGGGTTCTGCTGATACTGGCAATTGAACACGGCCGCGCCCATTTCGCGACGCTTGGTATCCAGCGTTTGCTGATCCAAACGGGACGGGCACAGGAGATCACCCGGTTTGCGGCGCATGACCCTTCCACGCCCAAGAGGAACCACCTCATGGCCTTCTGCGATGGCAGGCAGATTCAGATGCCGGTAGGTCCCGCGTTCGAGCAGATAACCCGGCGGATCCATCTCGTGCAACCGTTGCGCAACCATAACCACACGCCCTTCGGCCGGATTGTCGAAGCGCGACAACAAGGTCCCCTCAATGAACTCCTGCGCCTTGACCAGCTCGGCTTCGGAGCCGGCATCTCCGGCTTTCAGCAGGTCATCGATGATGATGTAATCGGCGCCATGACCGGTGACAGAACTTCCAATGGAGACAGCCTTACGGCTGCCTCCCTTTGTGGTGCGGATTTCTTCTGAGGTGTTGCCCTTTTTAGCCAAGACCGTTTCAGGGAACATTTCCCGGTACCAGCGCGCAGACATGATCCGACGACAATCTTCGGAATGTTTGCGCGCCAGATCCAACCCATAGCTGGCAACGATGATCTTGGCGCTGGGGTTATGACCGAGAAGATAAGCGACATATGCAACGGCCACGGTGACCGATTTCAGGCAACGTGGCGGGATGTTGATGATCAGTCGCTTGTTTTCGCCTCGACGGACATTGTCCAACTCATGGCACATGGCCCGCACATGCCAGGCCGGATCAAAGCTGCGGTCAGTTCCCTGGTGCAGCGTGCCAAACACACGCCAAACGAAGGGAAAGAAATTGTCCCGGCAAACCTCGCGAGCGGCTTGCACGACGATTTTTGGATCAGGAGTCGTCATCTTCCGCCTCCTCGTTTTCCAGATCACCGTCACCGTCCAGTTGGCTGGAAAAGAAATCCCGGAGGATGTCGTAGTCGACAGCGTCGGGCTCAACCGTACGGACGCTTTCTTGCGCGTCCAATTCACTTGCGTTGAACAGATCTGTGTCCAGCTTAAGCAGCGCCATCAACAATTTCGTGTCGCCCTTCAACGCGCCTGCCGTGAACCGCTTGGCAATTGCCTCAGCCTTGGAAATCCGGATTTCGTGGCTGCCTTCGCGAACCGTAATCTTGGTTTCCAATTCACGTTTCAAGCTGGCATTCACCCCCTTGGCACCTTTCGGCCGCCCTTTCGGATTGCCGGATCGGCCTTTTTTGAATTGGGTCGCTTTGGGCGGTTTGCCGTAGCCGACCTCATACTCTTTCGTATCGTCAGACATGACCCACCTCCTGTTCTGAAGTGGTATCGTTGGCCGCAAAACGCGCATCGAACGTCTGGCCTGTTACCGCGTGCACGGCGCTATCACCGGTCATCTCCTGCCAACGGCGGATGGCCACATCGACATAAGCCGGGTCGAGCTCAATAAGCCGCGCTTGGCGCCCGGTTTTCTCAGCTGCCAGCAGAGTCGCGCCGGACCCGCCAAAGGCGTCCAGCACGACATCGCCGCGGTGGCTCACATCCATGATGGCATCTGCAACCAGAGCTGTCGGCTTCACCGTGGGATGATCCGCGAGATCCGCCTCGCGCCCTGCCCCAAAGCTGTTCACACCGGCGTAATCCCAGACGTTGGTCCGGTTGCGCCCGTGTTTGCCCAGCTCGACGTTGTTGATGTGCGGCGCACCAGGCTTCTTGAAAATGCAAATCAGCTCATGCTTTGAGCGATAAAGGCTGCCCATGCCTCCGTTCGTCTTGTTCCAGACGCAGAGATTGATGAGGTCCAATCCAGCTGCTTTGCCCGCCGTAATCAGTTCTTCGATATGACGCCAGTCCATGCAGATCATCGCGATGCCTCCGTTCGGCAGGCAGTCAAACAACTGCGTGATCGCGCCTGAAAGAAAGCCGCGGAACTCGCTATCCGTCATTTCTCCCGACGCCATGGCAAACTCGCGGAGTTCGGCGCTATTGCCGGACCGCACATGCCCATTGACAGGCACGTTGTAAGGCGGATCGGTGAAGACTATCTGCGGGGTCTCGCCTTCCAGCAAGGTGTCGTAGCTCTGGGCTTGAAGGGCGTCCCCGCAGAAAATGCGATGATCTCCGAGAACCCAGAGGTCGCCCGGCTCCGTGACTACGGGTGCCGCAGGGTCCGGCGTCTCAACAGTTTCCGCTACAGATACCGTCACCTCACCGACGCTGTCGATAATGATGTCGATCTCCGGTGTTTCGAACCCTGTGATGTCCAGATCAAAGTTCAACTCGCCATCAAGGCTGAGGTCCATCAGCTCGGCAAATTCGATCTGCAACGCCGCTTCATTCCAGTCCGACAATTCCGCCAGCTTATTGTCCGCAATGCGCAGAGCGCGCACTTCCGCTTCTGACAAATGATCCGCGACAACAGTCGGTACGGAATTCAACCCCAGGGCCTTAGCGGCCTCATAGCGGCCATGACCCGCGATGATTGTGCCCGAACCATCCAACAGGATCGGAGTGACAAAGCCAAACTGGGCCACCGATGCTTTCAGTTTGTCGACATTCTTGGCCGCGTGCACGCGGTTGTTGTTGGCGTAGGGCTTGATCTGGCTGATCTGGGATTGGATAACTTTTTCGGCCATCCAGATCGGCGTATTGGACGCCAGAGCGTCACTTTGTGTGTTTTTGGCAGGCATAACCGCCTCCTTTTGCGTGACGCCGCGCGGACGTCGAGATGGAGGGATCGCGCTGGAAAATCGGAGAGAGCACAAATCGCAACTCCCCGGACCAATCGATCCGAGACGTTGCTCCTTTGAATGCTCTCTGCGGAAACCTGTGTTTCCAATGAGTGCTGCCTGCGGGAGCAGTTTCCCGCCCTGATAGTCCGGGCGATTAGGTCGAATGTAGGTGCCATCAATACGAGACGCAACCCCCCAAACTAAAAGTAACCAATTAAGATTGTTGACGAATAATCGGGGGTACGCCAGCAACGCCCTTCAAAACACACGCCTCAAGTAATCGCTTCAGAAAGAGCTGGACTGTTGCCGTCAACCACGCATCACTGAACCCACGCCCGAGCCATTCGGGCGCTCCTCGGTACCGGGGTTCGGCATCTAGCCAGCCCCAAATCAGAGGAGACAATACATGTCCAAGCGGAAGCAAACCAAAATTGACAAAGTGCAACACTTGTTGCGCCGCCCGAGCGGCGCCAGCCTTGAGGCGCTCTGCAAAGCAACGGGATGGCAGCCTCATTCGGTCCGAGCAGCTCTAAGCGGTCTGCGGAAAAAAGGCGTCACAATTGAACGGCGGACATCCGACAAACCAAATGGACCATCCACATATCATCTGGCGGCGGGAACTGGAGAAGCGTCATGACCAAGACGAGCGATGTCGCCGATCTCGCCGCCATGGGTCGATCGGATCTGGTCACGCTTTGGCAGCAACTGTTTGATCAACCCGCCCCCGCCATGCTCAGCCAACCCTTTCTGCGCCGCTTTATCGCCTTTGAGATGCAGTCCCGCCGTCATGGCAGGCTACCCCGCCAGGTCAAAGCCACGCTGGAAAAGGGCTCTGGGAAGAAACCCCGGCCTACATGCCCTGCCCTAAAACCCGGCGGGCGCCTGCTACGCGAGTGGAATAGTGTGACCCATGTAGTCGACGTTACAGAAGACGGCTTCACTTGGAACGGTCGGTCCTATCGCTCACTCTCGGCCATCGCCCGAGAGATTACCGGCGCGCATTGGTCAGGGCCGCGTTTCTTTGGGCTCACCGGCAAGGCGGCCAAATGAGCCCGCGCCGTAAAATCCGATGCGCCATCTACACGCGCAAGTCCTCAGAAGATGGTCTGGATCAGGACTTCAATTCGCTGGATGCGCAATATGAGGCCTGCGCGGCCTATGTCGCAAGCCAGCGACATGAAGGCTGGACCCTGTTGTCCGGGCGCTACGATGACGGTGGCCTGTCGGGCGGCACCCTAGAGCGACCCGCCCTTCAGCGCCTTCTTGAAGAGATCGATGCCGGGCGTATTGACATGGTGGTGGTCTACAAGATTGACCGGCTGACCCGGTCGCTTGCCGACTTCTCTAAGCTGGTCGACCGGCTGGAACAGGCAAACTGTTCTTTTGTGTCCGTCACGCAGGCCTTCAATACCTCATCTTCCATGGGCCGGTTAACGCTGAATGTGCTGTTGTCCTTTGCTCAGTTTGAACGGGAAGTCACCGCCGAACGTATTCGCGACAAGATTGCAGCGTCGAAGAAGAAGGGGCTTTGGATGGGTGGCAACCTGCCTCTGGGCTATGATCGCCACCCCGATCCGAAGGCAAGAACGCTGGTGGTGAATGAAGAGGAGGCCAGAACGGTCCGGCATCTCTTTGGGCTTTATGACGAGCTTGGTTGCCTGCGCAAAGTAGAAGAACGGGCAACGGCAGAAGACCTGCGGTCAAAACGGGTTGTTCGGACAGATGGCAGTGTGAAAGGGGATTGTCCGCTGTCACGGGGTCAAATCTATTACCTGCTGCGCAATCCGGTCTATCTCGGAAAAATCCGCCACAAGGATAAGATCTGGGACGGACAACATCCGGCGATCATCGATCAGGACATCTGGGACCGGGTGCAGGAAAAAATGCGACAGGCCTCCAACCGCTCGCGGGCACGCGGCGACTCCGATGCGCGCCAACACTCCACTGACCCCGGGGCCTGGCTCACCGGTCTGCTGTATGACGAAACTGGTGATCGGTTGACGCCGACCCACACCACGCGCAAAGGCCGACGGTTGCGCTACTATATCTCCAATCGACTGATCTCAGGCGGCAAGGATATCTCTGGCTGGCGACTGCCCGGCCCAGCGCTGGAAAACGCGGTCATTGATGTCATCGTCAGACATTTGCAAGACGCCGCCGCGGCGCACCAAGTACTGGCGCAGCCGGAGGCCGGGTCAGCCGAGGCAGTTCAGACTTCAGTTGCGGATTTAGTAACCCGGCTTCTAGGCCATGGCTGTCAGATCGGCGCTGCTCTTCTGGCCAAAGGCAAACTTGCACGAGGACAGATCGACCTCGAATTTAACCCCAAAACTCTGGCAAGCGCACTTGGCATCGCGGCCGATCATCTGCACCCGGATCTCGCCCACGTCACCGCATCTTTCGATCTGTGCCGCCGCGGCGTCGAGGCCAAGGTCATCGCCGGAGACATGGCACCCCAACCTGATCCCCACCTCCGGTCCATGCTGATCCGCGCCCATGGCTGGGCCCGTGATCTGAAGGCCGGAGTTCAACTGATGGAGATTGCCCGCCGCGAAAGCGTCCCTGACGCCTTCATCCGCACCCGTGCTCAGCTCGCCTTTCTCTCACCAAAGATTCAAACGGCGATTCTCGACGGGAGCCAGCCGCCCGAACTCACACTCAAGCGTCTGGTCAGCGTGACCCACCCACTTGAATGGTCCGAACAGGAACGCCTGTTCGGCTTCTGACATCTCCAGCTCCTGCGTCCCTGATACAGACTTCGCCCTCCCTGATCCGGCGGAACAATTCCCTGTTCGCACGAGGAAATTCCCTGTTCCACCTTTTAGGGAATTTGCAACATAAACCTCTGAGAAACATACAGTTCTGATAGAAGAAATGACGGAAGTCAGTCCCGGTTTGCGAATATTCCCGGTAAATTGCAGGTTATCAGGGAAATCCAGCCCAAAGCGACCCCGCTAAAATGCGACACTGAGACTCGCGCCTGAATTGTCCTCTGAATGTACGGTTTGCTTCGTCTCTGATTGAAAGCGCATGCGCCAACGCGCGGGAATTGCGTAACAATTCCGGATCAGAAAATACAACTGAAGTGAGACAGGTATGAGTGGCGGGGAGACAGGGATTCGAACCCTGGGAACGCTCTCACGTTCAACGGTTTTCAAGACCGCCGCATTCGACCACTCTGCCACCTCCCCGCGTGAGGCTGGGTCTATGACGAGTTGAGCGCGGAGGCAAGCCATAAAGCGGGAAATCTTGCCGAAGCGAATGTAGCAGTCTTTCCATGGCCCGATGCCCGCGCTATGATCTGCGGGAAAGACCGCACAAGACTGGCAACAAGAACCAGCAGTGACGCGGTGGGGCGCGGCCGGAATGGCCTTGTCAGGCAAGGGATTGAGAAAATGGAGCGAGCTACGGGCACACGCTTTGGGCCACAACGGCTGGCAATTTTGGTCGTGACGATGGCAGCATTGGCAGGATGCGAAGAAGGGCTACTTACTACGGAGGACCCGCCTGAGGATACGGCCGCCGAAGATGCGGACAACACAAACCGGTTCGAACTGTTCCCCGAGGCTGCCGCGACCAATCAGCGCGATGTTGAAGCCCCCGAGGTTTTTCAGGTCACCGAAGCAGGATTGTGGGACGGGCGGCCATCGCTGGGTGGTATCTGGGTGGCGCATCCCGATGTGACTCAACCCGAGCGGGTGCTAATCAAGAATACAGCCAACAACAAATCGGTAACGGGTGCTCTGTTCCGCCGTGAGCGGAATTTGCCGGGACCCGCGCTGCAGGTCTCGTCATCCGCTGCCGAGCAATTGGGAATGCTGGCTGGTGCTCCAACCAGGGTGCAGGTTGTCGCGTTGCGACGTGAGGCTATTGAAGAACCCCCTGCACCTGTCGCCGCGGAACCTGCCGAAGAGACAGATAGTGCAGAGAGTTCGGAAACAACCGAAACCGCAGAAGCGTCGGAAACGGGCGCTGCTGAAAAGCCTCAAAAGCGGAAATGGTGGCAGAAAAAGCCAAGCACCGAAGCAGCGACCGGAGCTGCAGTCGTTGCTGGGGCTGCCGTTGCTGCATCGTCGAATGAAGATGCGCCCAGTGCAGAAGCCCCGACCAATGCAGAAGCCCCGACCAGTGAATTGGCCGCGAATGAGGCCCCAGCCCCAGAGAAACCGGCCAAACGCAAATGGTGGCAGAAAAAGCCAAGCGACGAGACTGCAGTCGCTGCAACTGGCGCAGCAACCGCAGCGGCTGCCGAGACCGAATCCCCTTCGTCAGAAACACAGACGGCAGCATTGTCGGATCCCGAACTGACGGCACCGGCTGAAAAACCGGCCAAGCGCAAGTGGTGGCAAAAGAAAGACCCTAACGCAATCACCGAAACGCCTCTGGACCCGATTGCCGGAGCGGCAGCGGCCATCGAGGCCTCTGAACCAACGGCCGCGGCACCAGCGACGGCGAGTGCTGCGACGACAAGTGGGTTGGCAAAACCTTTTGTTCAGGCGGGCACCTTCAGCGTAGAATCCAATGCCAAGAGCGCGGCGGACAAGATCCGGCGCAATGGCATGGCCGCCGAAGTCATGGAACTGAAAAGCGAGGACAAGTCGGTCTGGCGCGTTTTGGTTGGACCCGTTGCAACCCGCGCGGAACGTCGGGCGATGTTGAACGATGTGAAAGACCTTGGGTTTACCGATGCTTTCACGGCAAAGAACTGATCAAACAGGAGGCCCATGATGCTTTCCGCTTTGCGATCCACCACACTGGCCCTCGGGTTGGCGCTGTTGGCACTGCCCGCCCATGCCTTCGACACCACCGCGCGTGCGGCTTATGTGATGGACCAGAAAACCGGCACTGTGCTGTTGTCTAAAGACGCCGATCAGCCTCTGCCTCCAGCGTCCATGTCTAAGCTCATGACGCTTTATGTGGCGTTTGAAGCCTTGCGCGATGGCCGTTTGACGCTGGACGAAACTTTGCCCGTCTCGGAACATGCAATGAGCTATGGCGGCTCGACCATGTTCCTGAACACGCAGGATCGTGTCCGGGTCGAGGATCTTTTGCGCGGGATCATCGTGCTTTCGGGCAATGACGCCTGTGTCGTGATCGCCGAAGCGCTCAGCCCCGACGGAAGCGAAGCCGGATTCGCCCGTTTCATGACTCAGCGGGCGCAGCAGATGGGCATGAACAACTCGAACTTTGCCAATTCCAACGGCTGGCCTGCTGCTGGGCACATGATGTCAGTGCACGATCTGGCAGTTCTGGCCGACCGGCTGATCACCGATTTCCCCGAGTACTATCCCCTGTTTGCCGAAGAAGAGTTCGAATTCGATGGCCGAGCGCCCTCGAACGCGCGAAACCGCAATCCGCTGCTGAAGCTTGATATCGGGGCCGATGGCCTCAAGACTGGCCATACCCAAGAGGCAGGATATGGTTTGGTCGGTTCTGCTAAACAAGGCGACCGACGGGTTGTCTTTGTTCTTTCAGGGCTCGACAGCACTGCCAAGCGCGCAGAGGAGGCTGAGGCCGTGGTTAACTGGTCGTTTCGAAATTTTGTCGAGAGGACAGTTGCCAAATCAGAAGAACCGGTAGCCCAGGCCAAGCTTTGGATGGGGGCGGAAAAGACTGTGGGATTGGTGCCCGAGGGTGATCTGACCTTGCTGTTCCCCGTTTTGGGCGACAAGGACATCAAGGCCGAGGTTGTCTATGACGGCCCTATCAACGCACCGGTCAGCAAAGGCCAGCAATTGGCCGAGCTTGTGATCCAACCCGAGGGATTGCCCGAAATCCGCCGCCCGCTGGTTGCGGAAAAGGATGTTCCCTTGGGCGGGTTTGTCGTGCGTATGTTGACCGTGGGTGGCATCGTTCTGAAAGAAGTGATCAACACTCCTCTGGAGCAAATGTGACAGCGCGCGGAACGTTTCTGACCTTCGAAGGCATTGACGGATCAGGCAAGTCCACGCAGGCGCGCCTGCTGGCCGAGCACTTGCGGCATCAAGGCCGCGACGTCGTTCTGACGCGCGAGCCCGGCGGATCGGACGGGGCAGAAGAAATTCGCAGCCTTGTGCTGCAGGGTGATCCGGACCGCTGGTCGGCCGAGACCGAGATCCTGCTGTTCACCGCTGCCCGGCGCGATCATCTTGAGCGCACGATTGAACCCGCGTTGGCAGAGGGCAAGGTTGTGATCTGCGATCGCTTTGCCGACAGTACCCGGATGTATCAAGGTCTGTCGCGCGGCGATCTGCGGGGTTTGGTGGATCAGTTGCACAGCTTGATGATCCGGCGAGAGCCAGATATGACCTTGCTGATCGATATGGACCCGGAAACCGGTCTGTTGCGCGCCAAAGGTCGTCAGGGCACCGAAGAACGATTCGAAGATTTCGGTTTGGATCTTCAACAACAGATGCGGGCAGGTTTTCTGGGTCTAGCCCAAGAATTCTCTGACCGTTTCCACGTGGTCGACGGCAATCGGGACATGGACAGCGTTGCGCGGGATGTGACAGATATTGTCATGGCGTCCCTGCAATTGAGCTGACATGAGCGACGATATCCAAACACCGGATCAGGCCCCTGGTGCCCCGCATCCGCGCGAAACTCTCAAGCTGTTCGGACAGGATGCGGCCCAAGAGGCGTTTTTAACCGCGTATAACTCGGACCGGCTGCACCACGGCTGGTTGCTAACGGGGCCGCGCGGCGTGGGCAAGGCTACCCTTGCCTGGCGCATTGCACAGTTTTTGTTGGCCACACCTCCGGCAGATGAAGGCGGGTTGTTTGGTGCCCCTCCTGTGCCTGAGACGTTGGACATCGACCCGGACCACCCCGTCGCACACCGTATCCAGGCGGGGGCCGAGCCCGGCCTTGCCGCAATCACCCGGTCCGTCAACGATCAGGGACGGCTGCGCAACGAAATCGTTGTCGATGACATCCGCAAACTGGGCAAGTTCTTCGGCCTGTCCTCTGCCGATGGTGGTCGCCGGATTGTTATCGTCGATTCAGCGAATGAAATGAATGTCAGCGCCGCCAATGCGCTGCTGAAAATGCTCGAAGAACCCCCAGCGCGCACGACGCTGCTGCTGGTTTCACACCAACCTTCGCGCCTGCTGCCGACCATCCGTTCGCGTTGCCGCACGCTGCGGCTTTCACCCCTTGGCGCAGATGACATGCAGGCCGCGCTAGCGCAGACCGGCACAGAAATCCCTAGTCGGGCCGAGCATTTGGCAGCCCTCGCCGCCGGTTCAGTGGGTGATGCCGTCCGCTTGATCAATCTCGGCGGGCTAGAGCTTTATGCCGAGCTGATTGCAATTCTGGGCTCCCTTCCCCGGCTCGACCGCCAGCGCGCCCTGAAACTGGCAGAAGCGGCTGCTCAGCGAGGTGCTGCGGAACGGTTTGATCTGCTGCTTTCGCTGATCGACGTTGCGCTCTCGCGTTTGGCGCTGACAGGTGCAAAAGGTGCCGCCCCCATACCCGAGGCCGCCCCGAATGAGGCTGAAACTCTGTCGCGCCTCTCTAACTCGCAGCACAAGGCCCGCCAATGGGCGGAGGTCGCCGCGCTCATCACGGCGCGCGCACGACACGGGCAGGCGGTGAACCTTGACCCTGCCTCGCTTGTCCTAGATACGGTGTTCAAGATACAGGAAACCGCCGGTCACAGCTGATGAGCCTCACCCCCGAAATTACCGACAGCCACTGCCATCTGGATTTCCCTGATTTCGACGGTCAGTTGGATGATATCGTCGCCCGCGCTGCCGAGGCTGGCGTGACCCGCATGGTGACCATCTGCACCCGGCTGCGCAACGAACCCGCTGTGCGCGCCATCGTCGAGGCTCACGCCCCAGTCTTCTACGCTGCAGGCACCCACCCGATGAGCGCCGCTGATGAGCCGATGGCCACGGTCGATGAGCTGGTCGCATTGGCTAAGCATCCCAAGTTCGTGGGCATTGGGGAAAGCGGGCTTGATTATCACTACACGGCCGAGTCGGCAGATGTTCAGAAACAATCGCTGCGCATCCATATCGAGGCCGCCCAGCGCACTGGCCTGCCATTGATCATCCACGCGCGCGCTGCTGATGACGACATGGCCCGCATTCTGACCGAAGAGCATCGTAATACGCCCTATTCCTGTGTCATGCATTGTTTCTCTTCATCGGCTGAACTGGCCCGGGCCGCGCTTGATCTGGGCTTTTACCTGTCCATGTCCGGCATCGCGGCCTTCCCAAGAAGCCAAGAACTACGCGATATCTTCGCTTCAGCTCCGGTTGATCGTATTCTGGTCGAAACCGATGCGCCCTATCTTGCCCCCCCACCATATCGCGGTAAACGGAATGAGCCCGCCTATACCGCACACACCGCCCGTAAAGGGGCTGAGGTCTTCGGATTGGATTACGCAGATTTCGCCGCAAAAACGCAGGCCAATTTTGATCGGCTCTTCACTAAAGCCGCCACATACAAGGCGGCTGCATGAGCGAGCTGCGCCTGACAATCCTGGGCTGCGGGTCATCCGGTGGCGTCCCCCGTCTCGGGGGGCATTGGGGCGATTGTGATCCGGAAAACTCGAAAAACCAGCGGCGGCGATGCTCGTTACTGGTCGAACGGGACGGGCCGGATGGGACTACGTCGGTTCTGATCGACACCTCACCTGATATGCGTAGCCAATTGCTGGACACCGGGACTGGGCGATTGGATGGTGTCGTCTATACGCATTCCCACGCGGACCACATGAATGGGATCGACGATCTGCGGATGATCGTTTTCAATATGAAAACCCGCGTCCCCGTCTGGGCCGATGGTGACACGCAGAACGATCTGCTCAGCCGGTTTGGCTATGCCTTCGTTCAGCCCGAAGGATCGCCCTATCCGCCCATACTCGACCTCAAGACAATCAATGGGCCGTTCGAAATTCCCGGCCCAGGCGGCACGATCTCGCTTCGGCCATTTCGCGTGAACCACGGATCGATTGATGCGCTTGGCTTCAGAATGGGAAACATCGTCTATCTGCCTGATGTAGCAGAGCTTTATGATGAGAGCATGACTGAACTGGCGAATCTGGACTGCCTGATTATTGACGCTCTACGTCGTTCCCCGCATCCGACACATGCCCATCTGGAAAAGACGCTGGAGTGGATCGACCAATTGAAACCAAAACGCGCCGTTTTGACCAACATGCATATCGATCTGGATTATGCGACGGTCGATGCGGAAACACCGGATCATATCACGCCTGCCTATGATGGCATGGTGATCCGGCACGCCCTGTAAGGCATGCTGCTGCACGCGCTTACGATACCCCGTATGGCGCCGCCATGTTACAAAGCCTGATTGATGTCATCCTGCCGGTGTTTCTGGTCATCGGTGCCGGATACACGGCGACGAGGTTCGGCTATTTTCGCGAAACCCATATCGATGGGT
Source organism: Ruegeria sp. A5 (assembly GCF_056543005.1). Classification (NCBI taxonomy): domain Bacteria; kingdom Pseudomonadati; phylum Pseudomonadota; class Alphaproteobacteria; order Rhodobacterales; family Roseobacteraceae; genus Ruegeria; species Ruegeria sp. A5. Next base: position 355,521 of record NZ_JBQGAV010000002.1, on the reverse strand, counting down.
TAATGAGTTTCACGCAGAACTTTGCCATTCCCTGCCTACTGTTTCTCGCCATTGCCAATCTCGATCTCGGCACCAGCTTCGATCCTCGGCTTTTGGTCAGTTTCTATTCAGCAGCTGGTCTGTGTTTTGTCGCTGGTATGATCGGTGCGCGCCTGATCTTCGGACGAGCGTGGGAGGATTCGGTTGCTATTGGATTTTGCTGTCTGTTTTCAAACTCGGTCCTCTTGGGGTTGCCTATTGCCGAGCGCGCCTATGGGGTCGAAAATCTAGTTGGCAACTTCACAATCATCGCGTTCCACTCACCCTTTTGCTATTGCCTCGGCATCACGGTGATGGAGGTGCTTCGAAACCGCGGAAACGGCGGAGTGCGGATGTTGAAATCCGTGCTGTCGGCCATGTTCAAGAATGCACTCATTCTTGGGATCTCGTTGGGGTTTGTCGTAAACCTCACTGGACTGGCCATACCCGGAGTTGTGGACGAAGCCTTGAACCTGATCACCCGCGCGGCCTTGCCCGGTGCCCTGTTCGCGCTGGGGGGCGTGCTGGTTAAGTACCGACCCGAGGGCGATCTGCGTACCATTATTTTCGTCTGCTGTATCTCATTGATGCTGCACCCGAGCCTGGTTTGGTTCTTCGGGTCATCTCTGGCGTTGCCGCAAGACCTGTTCCGCTCGGGCGTTCTTACCGCAGCGATGGCGCCGGGGATCAATAGCTACATCTTCGCAAACATGTACGGACATGCCAAACGTGTGGCCGCGTCGTCGGTTCTGATCGGAACGACCGCGTCAATATTGACAGTCTGGTTGTGGCTGACTCTACTGGGATGACGAAATTGCCAACACCGCATTGACTCTGCCCACCAGCAATACATCTATCGCAGAACCTATCCGGAGCCCTGCATGACACAAGCCGTTATCGTCGCCCATGGCCAACCCTCGGACCCTGCACCTGCAGAAGCTGCGCTAGCAGCCTTTGCGCGAGAGGTAGATGAGTTATGTCAACGGGTTTCGGTATCGTCGGCCACATTGGCAGCCCCGCAGGCGTTGGAAAATTGCCTTGATGGATTGACCAGCGACACGGTTATCTACCCCTTATTCATGGCGCGCGGCTGGTTTGTCACCAGCGCTCTGCCAAAGCGGATTGGCCAGCGTTCTGTCACGATTCTGGACCCCATGGGTATCGATCCCGAACTGCCTGCCCTGATTACAGCGGCCATACATCAGGAACTGACGAACAGGGTTTGGAGCGCGGCGGACACAGATCTTGTGATCGCTGCACATGGCTCGGGCCGCAGCGCCAATCCGGCCATTGTCGCAAAGGGTTTCGCCGAGAATCTGGGTCGGCTTTCCGCGTTCAATAGCATTCGCACCGGGTTCGTTGAGCAAACCCCATCAATTGCGGACGCCGCCACCGGGTGCGGTGGCAAGGCGCTGTGCCTGCCGTTTTTTGCCTGCACCGGAGGCCATGTTTTGGAAGATGTACCCGAGGAGCTTGCCCGCGCCAGCTTTCATGGACACGTAATGCCTGTGATTTCAGAGCTTCCTCAGGTAAAACGACACATCGCGGCGGTGTTGGATACACAGTAGCGAAGCAATGGGGGGCCACCTGCAGTCAACCGGATTGCTGCGCATCCGATAGCTCGCAATAGAAACGGTGGCAGGATCGCCCGCTTCGTTTCGCGGCGTATAAAGCCAGATCGGCGGCATGAAGAATATCCTCGGCCTTGGGCACTTCGAATTGTGTCGAGAGTGCTGTACCAATACTTGCCGATATACGGCAGGTTGCCCCATCGAACTGCATCGGCTTGCACAGGCGTGAAATCAGGCGCCCTGCAATATCATCAAGCTTTGTACGATCGTTCATGCCCTTAAAAATCAAGACAAACTCATCACCCCCGACTCGGGCAACCGTGTCGTCGCTGCGTGTGACGTCCAGCATGATCTTTGCGGCTTGCTGCAGAACATAGTCCCCTGCAGCATGCCCCAATCGATCATTGACCGATTTGAAGAAATCCAGATCCAGATGCATCATTGCAAAACTCGATTTCGACGAAATCAAATGCCCCAGAATATGATCCATCGCACGTCGATTTTTCAGCCCGGTCAACGTGTCCGTATAGGCTTGTTCTTCTGCCGCCAGCATCGCACCTTGCAGACGCAAGTTCAGCGAGCGTGACGCTTCCATCGCGGCAGAATTTGCCTCGACCAGATACAACAATTCTATGGCCAGATCAGTGCCCGGGAAATCGGTGCTGGTCAGAGAATAGTCGCGTACCGCATCCAGTATCGAAATTCCAAACGACAGGTTGATGACCGCCCCGCAACCGCCAGGAAACGGCGCGATCAGACCTTTGAACGCAGTCTGCGGCCGGTCTTGAAACCTAAGGTGTAGCTTTCGGTCCGGCACCATCATCAGCGCAGCTACTGTCGTGATTGAGCGAGGGCGCACCAGTTCAAAGACATCCAGAAAGCTTTGGCCGACCATAGGCCGATCCGGGCGTAGCTTCTGCAGAGTTGGTCCAACCTGCCCGATCCGCCCCATGTCATCTACAAGGACGAACATCGGACATAAGGTGTCCAGCAACTGTCCAAGATCTGCGGTCTTGATCATGATTTACGTGCCCCAAGATCAAAGTGACGCCCTTCGGCAAACGCGCTTTCGATCAATGTGATTGAAATCAACTCAGCCCCGTTTTGGCACCCTTCATTGGACAGGATCACCAACGCCCCATAGTCATCCGCCATGGCTCGCAGTACACCGGTCATGACGCTGGAATACCCCGGCAAATCAGGAGTGCAATGCAGGTGATATTCCCCGGGCGAGTGTTCCTGCAATTCCAAATCCGGCAATCTCAGATCGGACACAGCAAGGCGGACGCGATCCGACAGATCATCAAGCGAATGCAGAAACTCCAAATAGGTGACCCCGCCAAAACGCAATAACCTGCGTAGATCTTCCATGTTCGAGTGTGAGACCAGATAAGTGCCCAAATCCTCAAGAAATTCGGATTTTGGGCGGTTCAAGTCAGCGCACAAAGCGTCGAGCACTCGGGTCGATATCTCCGTGTCATAGATCAACATCGCCTCGAACTCGTCAAATCCCAGCCCGGCCGTATGAGTCGCGCGCAACCAGCATTGACGCCCGTAGGTGGCGCAGACAAAGGATTGGATCGCCCTGTTGATCAGCCCGTGCATGTGTCGCCTCAGATTGAAAGACACTCTCAAGTGATCGCAGAAAGCTTAACAAACACCCAAAATCCGATACGGGATTATGAGAATCCGATCTAATCCCAAACTGAAGGGCGGATTGGGCAGCGATCAGAAATCGGTCGGCGCACCGCCTTCGGCCTTGCGGCGCTCAACAAACTCGGCCAGCTCCTCGCGGATCGCCTCATCCATCTTCGGGGCTTCGAAATTGTGCACGATCTCCTTGAACATCCGATGGGCACGTTCCGCAGTCCAGATACCACCAGCTGCTTCCCAGGCTTCGAAGTTTTTCCAGTCACTCAGGAACGGCTGATAAAATGCGGTGGTATAACGATCTTGCGTATGTTGGATGCCAAAGAAATGCCCGTCGTTTCCAACAGACCGGATCGCTTCAAGGGCGATGTCATCCGGGCCCGTTGCTGTCAGTTCCGGCTGCATATACCGCTGAATCTGCTGCAGGATTTCGCAATCCATGATGAATTTCTCGGGGCTTGCGATAAGGCCTCCTTCAAGCCAGCCTGCCGCATGATATACCATGTTGGTGCCTGACTGCACCGCCGCCCAAAGGGAATTCGAGGTTTCCCAAACCGACTGCCCATCGGGCACATTTGCCGCGCAAACGCCCGAGGACCGCATAGGCAAGCCATAATACCGTGCCATCTGCCCAGTCATCTGGGTCGAGCGCATGTATTCCGGTGTCCCGAATGCAGGCGCACCGGATTTCATATCGACATTCGAAGTAAAGGTCCCGATCACGCATGGAATACCCGGGCGAACATACTGAAACAACGCAATCGCGCACAGCGCTTCGGCAAGCGATTGTGCCACTGCGCCAGCCATCGTCACAGGGGCCATCGCCCCGGCCAGAGTGAAAGGCGTCACGACAATTGCCTGCCCACGCCGCGCAAGCCGCAGGCAGCCATCGATCATTGGATGGTCGTGTTTCAACGGTGAGGTCGAGTTGATGTTAGTGTACATCCGGGGCGTGGCCTCGAATTCCTCGTGGCTCAGGCCACCCGCGATACGCACCATCTCCATCACGTCTTCGACGCGCTCTTTCCCCAGCGAATAGGCATGCATTGCCTTATCAGTCAGGGTCAGCTTGTCATAAAGCACATCAAGGTGCCGTATGCTGGCGTGGATATCGACCGGCTCAACCGGATATCCACCTGCAAAGTGGATACAGTTGAAGTATTGCGTCAGCTTCAGCAGGTCCTGACACATCCGCCGGGTGCCGGGCACTTTTTTTCCGATTTCCATGTCCCAATAATTTGGTGGGGATGAAACATTGCCGAACAGAATGGTCTTGCCACCAATCTCGATCTGATGCTCCGGGTTGCGCGGCGTGATGGTAAATTTGTTGGGCGCCTTGCCCACCATTTCCATCACGAAATCCCGGTCCATACGGACGTTGTCGCCGGAAATTGTACAGCCCGCCTTGCGCAGGATCCCGATGGCTTCTTGATTGTAGAACTCGATGCCGATCTCTTCGAGAATCCGCATGGCACCTTCGTGAACCGCTTCGATTCCCTCGGGTCCCAACGGCTCGATTGGCTTGTCGATGTTTGTGGGCGGGTTCCAGGGCATCTGCTCGATCACCGCCGCGCCGCGCCTCGCGGCTGCGCCCGCGCGTCCACCACCGCGACGTTTGCGTGTCTTGCTCTCAGCCATCACCATCCTCCGCGCTTTCACTCCTATGAAAGCCCCGAAGATTCAGCATCGCCGTTCTGTCTGCGACAAGAGTTGTCGGTTTTATTATCTAACTCGGCGATTTGAAACCGAGGTTATTCGGTTTTCGACAACCAGCCGGGAATGTGCCCGATGTTGGGCAAGACGACATCCGCCAGCGGTTCGAGTGTTTTGGCCGTCGCCATGCCGGTCAGAACCCCGATGGTGACCATCCCTGCGGCGCGTCCCGCCTCTAGATCGTGAAGACTGTCACCAACCATCGCAACACGAGATGGCGCGACCTCGACATGCTGAGCAAAGGCCAATAGCTGCCCCGGACCTGGCTTGTAACCATGTCCGCTGTCATATCCGGCTACAAAATCAAAATGGTCTCGCACACCAACGGACTGCAGGTGCTGCAGGGCCGGCATTTCAGCATCGTTCGTCGCAACGCCCAGTTTCAGCCCGGCGCGCCGCAGCTCGGCAAGGAATGGTGCCAAGGGAACGGCTTGGATCTGCTCTGCGTTCGCTGACGCCCGGTTGAGTGTTTCGATCAGGTGCCCCAGAGATACCTCAGGCAAATGCGGTGTCAGAGCTGCAGCAACTTCATCGACCGTTCCGGCGATGACTACGCTATTCGGGTCGTAGCTCTCTTGTTCAAAATCAAATCCGATGGCCTTCCCCAACTCGGTCGCGCGCTGCACATCTCCATCAGAGAGCTGCAGCATCGCGATACGCCCGAACGCACCCCAAGTGGCTGCAAAATCAAAAAGAGTACCGTCCTTGTCGAACACGAGGGCGTCGATTGCCATGAAACAAATTTCCTTTGGGTTAGGTCCAGTGCATATCCGAAATTCCGGACAACGCGGCACGGGCTTGACCCGGCTCTTCGTAGGGCACGGAATTGGCGTCACAAAAAGCGATCACCCATGAATCGTCAAGCAGCAGAAAGTCCAACACAGACCCAAGAAATTCAGCCTCACCCGCACGGTCGCGCAAATCTTGTTCCGAGGCACCTGTCGCCCCCAGGAAAACGGGCAGCAACTCATCATTTCCCACCAGCCAGCCCAGCACATTCAGGGCCAGAGTTTCAGCGGAATTGGCGGAGATCGGCATAAACTGGCCTCGGACACTGTGTTGGAAAGGGTTTGTTAACCAGACTCATAAACACTTTAGCAACGCATGCAATCAAACGGTGAATGGCTATGTCTGTACAAGGCACCATACTCGTCCTCGACGGTGTTTCGACCAATCGCATAATGCTCAAGGTTCAGTTGACGGCCGCCTGGTACCAAGTCGTGCAGGGTGAGAAAGTGGCCGGGCTTGGTGCATTGCTGCGGCGGACACGGCCTGATCTGGTTCTTACAGCGCAAACTCTGCCCGACGGAAGCGCTGCGGATGTTAAGAAAGTGATGGCGGCAGATCCTGCTCTGATCGATGTGCCGATTGTTGCGATTGCACCGCAAAACGACAAAGCAGCGCGTTTGAAGGCACTGTCGGACGGGCTGGATGATGTGCTTGGCTATCCGTTCAAGGATACACTTCTATTGGCCCGCGTGCGCAGCTTGTTACGTACGCGCGCCGAACGGCAGGAATTAAACATCGAAGGTTCGGCCCAAACCATTGGCTTTGGCGAGGCGCCACAGGTGCTGATCGCCCCGCCATCGACGGCAGAGATCGCGATCCTGACGCAAACAGTTCGAACCAGCGCGTTGTGGAGTAATGCTCTGACCCATCAAACCCGGCATCGTGTGACCGGCCATACTCTGCCTGATCTCAAAGGCATCCTGTCCGGAACGATCCCGGACGCGATTGTTGTTGAGCTTGCACCGAATAGCTCGGGGCGGAACCTTCTGGCAGATCTTCGGTCGCGCGGTGCGACACGAAATACGGTGCTGATCGGTGTGTTGCCGGATGATAATCCCGCACTTGCGGCCGAGGCGCTGGACCGAGGTGCTGATGCGGTCTGCATGGGCGGGTTTCAGACAGATGAGATATGCTTGCGGCTTGAAACTCTGATCGCCCGCAAGACCCGAGACGACAGATTGCGAGCGACATTGCGCAGGGATTTGGCCGAATCCCTGATCGATCCGCTGACCGGACTGTTCAATCGCCGCTATGCGATGCGCGCGCTGGACCAGATCGCGCATCAGGCCCCAGAAACGGAACACGGATTCGCCGTGATGCTGGCCGATCTGGACCACTTCAAGGCAATCAATGACCGTTACGGTCACGCCGCGGGGGATTTGGTTCTGACCGAAACCGCGAAAAGGCTGCGAGTCGTGATAGGAAAAACCGGTTTTGTCGCGCGTATCGGCGGCGAAGAGTTCATGATAGGGCTACCGAATGCCTCAACCGACCAAGCGCTGAAGCAAGCGAAGCAGATCTGTGCAACAATTTGCGAAACACCTTTTCAGCTGCCGGATCGTCCGGCCCCAGTACCCGTAACGATCAGCGTGGGGGTGAAATTATGTACCCCGCCCGAACTCTCTCATCCAGGCGAAGCAGACCCGGTCGGTCGATTGATCAGCTCGGCGGACAAAGCACTTTATGCCGCCAAAAAAGCGGGCCGCAACCAGGTACAGATTCGGCAAAGCGCAGCGTGACTAGTCAGTCCCGTTTTTTGTGTTTGCGCGGGCCGCGTTTAACCACGTCCTCCAGCCGGTCCGCGTAAGCGGCACGTTGGTCATCATTCATGGCCGAGATCTGGGCCAGCCATTGCTGATGAAGCGCAGTCTGCAGATCAGCAGTTGCCTTCGACTGCTGTGCCAAAAGACTCGCAACCGCTGCGGGATCGAAAGGCACGGCCCTAAGCACTTGACTGAGAGCAGTAAAATCCTGCTTGCGCCGATGTGATCCTTTTCCGCGCAGGTCCGACAACTCACCCCTCAGAGCCTTTCGATCCGACTTTGGCAGCGCATAATACAGCGCCGGGCCAAATCCCGGAGGCGCATCGGCATGAGCGCTTCCTTTAAAGCGCAATGCCGCACCCAAAATGACTCCGACAATCAGCAGATTCAAAGCAAGAGAGACAACCAGCAATATCGGCATCCATTTGCGTTTGGGTGCGGGATGATCGCTCATTCTGCGTCCTCCAGATAGTTTTCGTCTAAATTCAGATCGGCCATCAGATAGGTCGTCTCTTGTGAGATGAAATAATCAACAGGGTCCGGCAAGAAGGTCGGCGCGGAGAACCCGATCCAGACGCCAGCTGCGCTTGCGGCCACAAGACCGCTCAACCCTTGCCACCCCCCGATAACGCCTATCTTTTGCCGCCATGTCCGCCGCTGCGGTCTTGCAGTCCGGGCCAGACGTATGGCTTCGGCATCAGTTTCGATGCGAACAGCAAGATCGTCAGGAAACGTATCCCGCGCCGCACGCGCCCGTGCAAACAGATGGTCGAGTTCGTTATCTTGATCAGCCATGTTCGTACCCCAGTTCATCCCGACGCCCCGCCAGTATCGCGGTCAGAGATCGTTTGCCACGCGCGGTCAGGCTTTCAACCGCCTCGACCGAAATATCCATGATCCCTGCGATTTCGGGATTGGACAATTCTTCGATGTGCCGCAGAACCACAGCCTGCCGCTGCCGGTCCGGCAAATGCTCCAATGCAGCCTGCAACGCGTCCTTGCGGGCACTCTCCTGCATCTGGTCGACCACACTGGCAGTCTCATCTTCGGGTTCGGCCACATTGTCCAACGCTTGAGGCCGCATTTTCCGGCGCAAGTCCACACATAGATTCAGTGTTACGCGATAGAGCCAGGTCGATAACTGCGCCTGCCCCGGCACCCAGTCAGGTGCCATCTTCCAAAGGCGCATCATCGCTTCTTGCGTCACGTCCTCTGCTTCGGCTGGGTTTCCCAGCATTCGCAAAGCCACGGAATAACTTCGCGGCCCCAACCGCCCGGTCAGCAGGCGGGCTGCCGTAGCATCGCCATCAGAAAACCGGCCCAGCAACTCTTCGTCGCTGGGCTCGGGCATGGCAGGTGTTCCGCCATGCTCGATGTCGGGATAAGAGGTCAGATCCTCCATCCCGCATCAGTTGTTGTCGGTGTCCGACTTCTGATGCCGCTTGTGTTTCCGGCCCATTTTGTCTTTTGCATCCGCGTATTCCTGCTCTGAGATCGAACCGTTGCCGTCGGCATCGATGCGCTCGAACATCTTGGAGGCGCGGCGCGGTTTCGGCAATTCATCTTCGCTAAGGAAACCATCCGCATTTGCGTCGTGCTTTTCGAACATCTTGGTGACACGCTCGTTGGCCTTGGTCTGCGCCGCAGCCTGCATTTCTTCGACGCTCAGTTGGCCGTCGCCATCCGTATCGGCAGCGGTGAATTTCTGGTTGCGATGTGTCTCGATCTCGGCCTGAGTCACCTGCCCGTCCCCGTCGGCATCCAGTTCCTGAAATGTCGCACGCGGGCCCTTGGCCAAAGCGGAAGTGCCGGTCACAGTAACTGCAGCTACGACGATTGCCGAAATGAAGCTTTTGGTTTTCATTACATAGTTCCCTGAATTTGGCGGCCATTTGCCGCTGTTGATACCTGTTCAAACGCGGCTTGGGCGGGTTTCCGTCGCTTCCGGCACAACTTTTTTTTGGTTTATTTGAAACGCCAATAGAAAATGATACGCTAAGCAGCAGCGCCACAAAGCGACGCACCCCCCTTTTCCGTTGGGTCTGATCCTGCCTATATGCCTTCAGGAAAGATGCGCGAGATACATATGATTGACCAAACTATTGACAGTTCGCTCGAAGAAGACCGCCCAACAAAACCCGCATTGATCCGAGGGTTCCGGTGCAAATGCCCGAATTGCGGTGAGGGTGCGCTGTTGCACAGCTATCTCAAGGTGAATGACACCTGTTCGGAATGCGGGCAGGAATTGTTCCATCATCGCGCTGATGACGGCCCGGCCTACCTGACGATCCTGCTGGTGGGGCACCTTCTGGCACCCGCCCTTCATGTCTCTTACGTGCAGTGGCGTCCCGATCCATGGACCATGGCGATTGCATTCTCGATCGGCTGCGTCGCGCTATCCCTGTTCCTCCTGCCCCGTCTCAAAGGGGCCGTTGTCGCCTATCAATGGGCGCGGCGGATGCACGGGTTTGGCAAGGCCTGATGACGGCGGATAAAACCGCAATCCGGGATGCTGCTACCGTAATCGTATTGCGTGATCGGTTCACAGACCCGTCGATCCTGATGGGCCAACGCGGTGCCAAGGCTGCGTTCATGCCGAACAAATTCGTGTTCCCGGGCGGCGCGGTTGATGCTTCCGATGCGGGCATCTCGCTCAGCACGCCATTGCCCGATCTATGCACCGATCGCCTGTCACAACAATCAGCGCCAAACTTGCAGACCTCTCTGGCTGTCGCGGCGATCCGAGAGTTGTGGGAAGAAACCGGGCTTATTCTGGGGCAACAAGGGGATTGGCAAGGCGCGATCCCGGCCGATTGGCAAAGCTTTGCGGCGATGGGCTACCTGCCGTCTGCAGAAGCACTGCAATTTGTCTTTCGCGCAGTCACACCACCGGGACGACCCCGCCGGTTCGACGCCAGGTTCTTTCTGGTCGATGCGGACGCGATTCAGGGGGGTCTTGACGACTTCACCCATGCCTCGGACGAGCTATCGCATTTGCAATGGGTCAAGATCAGCCAAGCGCGGGAGTACGACCTGCCCTTCATCACCGAAGTTGTTCTGGCCGAAGTCGCCGCCCGTGCAGAGGACCAGAACCCGCCTGAAACCGTTCCCTTCTTTCTCAACAACGAAGAGGCCAGCCTTTTCCTGCAGCTTCGGGGCTATCCGATGCCTTATGCAGATTAACGCATTCGGCTAACAACCACTGTTACCTCGGGTTTCTTGCCGATCTCGGCCTGCGCGGTCTGACGTGCGATCCGGCGCAACCCTTCTTCAAGTTTGTCGTCATCACGCAGCGTCTTTGCGCCCGCACGCATCAGGAACTGGTTCAGGTCCTCTTCCAGCACCTCAATCAGCCCCGCGCGGGATGATCCCATTTCGGGCAGGCCCATCGTATCGCACCACGGCTCACCCAGCGGTTCGTCTTCTTCGTCCAATATCACGGTGATGGTGATATGGCCGTTCAGCGCCATGCGAATCCGGTCGCGTACCACGCCGTCCAAGGCGCCGATTTTGACTGTACCATCCAGATAGGTCCGGCCAGTCTCGATATAATCCGCCACTTTGGGCGCATTCCCAGTCAGATCCAGCATAGTGCCGTTAACAGCGAGAATCCCAGTACGTCCGCCCGTTTCGGCCAGTTTGGCATGCTCACGCAAGTGGCGGTGTTCGCCATGCATCGGGATGACCATCTGCGGATCGATCAGAGCGTGAACCTTCTCAAGATCAGGCCGGTTGGCGTGACCCGAGACGTGATACAGACCAGAGCTGTCATCGACTACATCCACTCCCTTCTCACTGAGCTGGTTCATGATGCGGATCACGCCACGTTCATTGCCGGGAATAGTCTTGGACGAGAACAGAAACAGATCGCCCTCGTTCGCTTCTAGTCCGCGATACTTACCGCGCGCCAGTTGGGCGCTGGCTGCGCGGCGTTCGCCTTGGCTGCCAGTCACAATCAACATCAGGTTCGCGCGCGGCACGTCGACGGCCTCTTCGGCGCTGATAACCTTTGGAAAATCGGTCAGGATGCCGGTCTCGGTCGCCGCCTCGATCATACGCCGCATCGCACGACCCAGCAGAACGACCGAACGGCCGGCTTTCTGTCCCGCCTCTGCCAGCGTTTTCACGCGTGCCACGTTCGAGGCAAACGTGGTTGCGATGACCATGCCGCTGGCCTCTTGAACCAGACGGGTGATCTCGGGGCCGACTTCGGATTCCGAACGCCCGGGATGGCTTGAGAACACATTAGTACTGTCACAGATCAACGCTTTGACGCCGGGCTTTGCCACCTCGGCCCACAGATCGGGATCGAATGGTTCGCCCACGACCGGGTTGGAATCGAGCTTGAAATCCCCCGTATGCACCACGCGTCCGGCAGGCGAGTCGATAACGAGCCCTGCACTTTCAGGGATGGAATGCGAAACCGGCAGGAAACCAACGGTAAACGGGCCAGCCTTGATCTGTTCGGGCCATGGAGACGCAGTTTGCACCGCCTCGGTCGGGTGGCCGCGTTCTTCCATCTTGCGACGCGCGATATTGGCGGTAAAAGCGCGCGCGTAGACCGGCGCGCCTAAAGCCTCATAACAGTGGGCCACCGCCCCGACATGATCTTCGTGCGCGTGAGTGACAAAAACTGCTTCCAGCTGATCGGCGCGCTCTTTCAACCAGGTGATGTCTGCAAAGATCAGATCCACGCCGGGCGAGGTGTCCATGTCCGGGAAGGCAACGCCAAGATCCACAAGGATCAACCGCTCTTGCCCCGGCTTACCGTAACCATAGACATAGGCATTCATGCCGATTTCGCCTGCACCGCCCAGCGGCAGATAGATCAGTCGTTCACTGCTCATGTTGAGCCATTTTCCTTGTTATAGCGATGTATCACGGTCAACCCGTGCATCGTCAGATCATCCTCGATAGCGTCAAAACCCACGTCAGCCTGGTCAAACAGAGGCGCCAGGCCCCCGGTACCGACGACTTTCATCGCCATTCCGTATTCAGCTTTCACGCGCGAGATCAGCCCTTCGATCAGGCCGGAATATCCCCAATACACGCCGGACTGGATACAGCCAACCGTGTTTGTTCCAATCACTTTTTCGGGCCTCGTGATGTCGATATGCGGCAACGCCGCGGCACCCTGATGCAGTGCCTCAAGGCTCAGGTTCACGCCAGGGGCGATGATACCACCGACGTAGGCGCCGTCGGCTGCGACCACGTCGAAATTCGTGGCCGTCCCAAAGTCAACCACAACCACATTGCCGCCATGGCGGTCGAACGCCGCCGCCGCGTTGGCCAACCGGTCCGGACCGGGCACGGTGCCTTCGTCCACGCGCGGATTGACCGGCAGCAGGCAATCTGGCTTGCCAACAACAATCGGCCGGCATCCAAAAAAGCGATCAGCAAAGACCCGCAGGTTGAACACCACGCGTGGCACGGTTGAGGCGATGATCACATCCGAGATATCAGCTTCGATACCGTAGTGTTTCACCAAGGTTGAATACCAGGTGAAATAGGCATCCGCTGTGCGGGCATGGTGGGTTGAGGTGCGCAGAGTGCACAGGAACTTTTCGCCATCCCAGATCGAGAAAACGGTGTTGGTATTGCCGCAATCAATCGCCAGAAGCATCCCGCGCCCCTTTCAGAAGTACACATCCGCAGCCGGAATGCTGACCCGGCCCTTGGCGGTGTTTAGGACAAGGCTGCCACCCACGTCTACCGTTTCGAAGGTTCCAACCGTTTCGGACGTGGCTGTACGAGCGGTTATGACTTCGCCCAACCGCGCTGCTCGGGATAGCCAGGCGGTGCGGATAGGTTCGAACCCGTAAGTCATGAACTGGGTCTCATAATGCGCATAGGCTACCGCCAGTTCGGTTAGAAAATCCTCGGGGGTGGTGAGCGCGCCGGTTTCCGAAAGCAGAGAAACAGGTCGCACCGCTCCGGCTTCGACGCGATCAGTGCCCGGTGCCTCGGACAGGTTCACCCCAATACCTATCGCCAGATGTGACACACCCCGGCCCTGCCCCGTGCTTTCTAGCAGGATACCCGCTAGTTTTCCGCCGTTGAGCAGTACGTCATTGGGCCATTTCAGTGCCAAACCTACTGCGCGCCCCGTTACCGCCACACAGGCATCATACAGGGCGAGCGCTGCGACAAAACTTCGAAGGGCCGCCTGTTCCGGATCACTCGGCGGGCGCATCAGCAAAGTCGCTGCCAGATTACCTTTTGGGTTGGCCCAAGCTCGCCCGCGCCGACCACGCGCGGCGGTCTGATGATGTGCCATGATCCAGACCGGACCGGTCGCTGTTGGCGCAAGCCGCACCGCCTCATTCAGAGTACTGTCGACTTCTTTCAGTATATGCAGGCCATATCCCTGCGGCCATTCGCTCATGTCAAAAAGGCCCGGTCGCGCGACCGAGCCTCGGTTGATCGAAACGCGGCAGTATCAGTTGACAAGCGTCGCCGCAGCAGCTGCAGCTGCCGCTTCCACACCGAACTGATAAAATACGCCAATCAACATCAGAGCCGCAGAGCCCATCAGCGCTGCCCACAAAACCGGGGTCGAGCGGATGTCGATCGGGTCTTCATTCTCCGCCCCGAAATACATGTAGAACACGATCCGCAGATAGTAGAACGCACCAATGACCGAGGCGATGGCCGAGACGATCACCAGCCCGAACAGGTCGGCATCGATACCGGCTTGCCAGACGCCGAACTTGGCGAAGAAGCCCAGCATCGGTGGCACGCCCGCCAGACTGAACATCAAGATCAGGACCGCCAGAGCTTTGCCCGGATCGCGCTTCGAGAACTGACGTAGCGCATCAATATCAGTGACCGGTTTGCCATCACGCTCCATCATCAGGATGAATGCGAAGGTTCCTATGTTCATCGTCACATAGATGGCCAGATACATCAGCATTGCCTTGATGCCCATCTCGGTCCCGGCGGCCAGTCCGATCAGAGCATATCCCATATGGGCAATCGACGAAAACGCCATCAGCCGCTTGATGTCCCGCTGCCCGATGGCCGCAACCGCGCCCAGCAGCATCGACAGGACCGAAAGCAGCACGATCACTTGCTGCCAATCCTTGATCACGCCTCCGAATGCGTCATGCATCAGGCGCGCGAACAAGGCCATCGCAGCCACTTTCGGAGCGGTGGCGAAGAACGCGGTAATCGGGGTCGGTGACCCTTCATACACATCCGGCGTCCACATGTGGAACGGCACGGCCGAGACCTTGAAGGCCAGACCCGAGATCATGAACACCAGGCCAAACAGGAGGCCAATCGAGACATCTCCATGATGCACCGTTTGGATGATGCCCGAGAACAGCGTGGTGCCAGTGAAGCCGTAAACCAGCGACGCACCATAGAGCAGCAAGCCAGAACTCAACGCGCCCAGCACGAAGTATTTCAGACCGGCTTCGGTGGATTTGGCACTGTCGCGCCGCAAGGCGGCCACGACGTAAAGCGAGAGCGACTGCAGCTCAAGCCCCATATAAAGCGACATCAGATCGCCTGCGCTAACCATCATCATCATGCCTACAGCCGCAAGTGCGACCAGCAGAGGATATTCAAAGCGCAGCAGATCGCGGCGCGCCATATATTCTTGGCTCATCAGCAATACCGCAGCGGCGGACAGCAGAATCGCAACCTTTGCAAATCGAGCAAAGCCGTCATCCACAAACATGCCGTTGAAGGCCACGTTGGTACCTTCGCCATTCATCGCAATCCAGATTGCCAACACCGCCATCAGACCTGAAGTGGCCCAGACCAGCATGGGGGCCAGAGCATCCTTGGTGGTGTAGACAGCCCCGATCAGCGCCGCCATCGCATAAATTGCCAGAACAATTTCCGGCAGGATGATTGTCAGATCAGCCTGGATCATGTCTCCAAAGCCCCCTTAATGCGAAGCGGCTGTCTGGGTTGCGGCTTCAGCCGCGGCCAGAGCCGTGTCATAGTTCGAGATTAGCGCTGCGGTGGATTGCCCGATCACATCGGTCACCAGCGAGGGATAAACCCCAAGCAGAATGGTCATCACGATCAGCGGCGCGAAGATCAGCCGCTCGCGCGAACTCATGTCTGTGATGGCCTTGAGGCTTTCCTTGATCAGATCTCCAAAGACTACCCGGCGATAGAGCCATAGCGCATAGCCCGCTGAGAAGATCACACCGGTTGCAGCCACAACCGTCACCCAGGTGTTGACCTGGAAAGCGCCCATCAGGGTCAGGAATTCCCCGATGAAGCCCGATGTACCAGGCAAGCCGACATTGGCCATGGTGAACAGCATGAAGACCAGAGCGTAAGCCGGCATCCGGATGACCAAACCGCCATACGCCTCGATATCGCGGGTGTGCATCCGGTCATAGATCACGCCAACACACAGGAAGAGCGCTGCTGAAATGAACCCATGACTGAGCATCTGGAAGATCGCGCCATCAATGCCCTGCTGGTTCGCTGCAAAGATACCCATGGTCACAAAGCCCATATGCGCGACCGAGGAATAGGCGATCAGCTTCTTCATATCTTCCTGCACCAGCGCAACCAGAGAGGTGTAGACAACGGCAATCGCCGACATCCACAGAACCACGTCGGTCATCACCGCAGCCCCCACTGGGAACATCGGCAGGCTGAAGCGCAGGAAGCCATAGCCGCCCATCTTCAACAGGATCGCCGCCAGCACGACCGAACCCGCCGTCGGCGCCTGAACGTGCGCATCCGGCAGCCAGGTATGCACCGGCCACATCGGCATCTTCACCGCGAACGACGCGAAGAAGGCCAGGAACATCAGCGTCTGCATGCCGCCGACGATATAGATGCCCAGCACGCTGAACCCTTCGGACGAGAACTGATGGCTCATCAGCGCCTCGATATCCGTGGTGCCCGCATCCGCATACATCGCAACCATCGCCACCAGCATCAGCACCGAGCCGAGGAAGGTGTAGAGGAAGAACTTGAAGCTGGCATAAATGCGGTCTTTGCCGCCCCAAATACCGATGATCAGGAACATCGGGATCAGGCCCGCCTCGAAGAACAGGTAGAACAGCACAAGATCCAGCGCCATGAACACGCCCAGCATCAGCGTTTCCAGCAGCAGGAATGCGATCATGTATTCCTTGACCCGGTCCGTGACCTGCCAGCTGGCCAGAATGGTCAGCGGCATGATGAAGGTGGTCAGCAGCACGAAAAGAACGCTGATACCATCGACACCCATCTTGTACTTCAAGCCCAGCAGCCACTCGCCCTCTTCCACCATCTGGAAGCCGGTGTTGGACGGATCAAAGCCGGTATAGATGCCGATTGAGACCAGAAAGGTCACGGTTGTGGCCACCAGCGCAACCCATTTGGCGTTGCGCTGCGCGGCTACGTCCTCGCCATGCAGAAACAGGGCCAGAATGCCTGCTGCGATGGCGGGGATGAAGGTGACAATAGATAGGATATTGTCCATTAGTTTGCGCCTCCGCCGATTGACATCCAGGTGACAAGAGCGGCGATGCCCAAAACCATCCAGAAGGCGTAAGTAAAGATGTAACCCGTCTGAGCTTTGCCTGCGAGGCGGGTAAAGAAGGGCACGACGCCCATCGAAACCCCGTTCAGGAAGCCATCAATCGTGTTGCCGTCACCGCGTTTCCACAGGAACCGACCCAGCGCAATGGTAGGTTTGACAAAGATCGCGTCGTAGATCTCGTCAAAGTACCACTTATTCTTGAGAAACAGGTACAGCGGCCGCTGGTTCGCCGCCAGACGAGCGGGCAGCGACGTGTTCACGATGTAGAACCAATAGGCGACGACAAAACCCAGCAGCATAGCAACAAAAGGCGATACTTTGACCCATTTCGGAGCCTCATGCGCATCGTTCAGGACATTGTTGTCAGGTGCCATATACAGCGCGCCTTCGCCCGGCTCACCGCCAAAGCTGGCATGCTTTTTGTCCGCCTTGTAGTCACCCTCGCCTTTATCAGCCTTCGCGTCGACTTGGTCGTCATCTGCCTTGGCCTCACCATGAGATGCGTCTGCGGCAACTTCGCCATGACCGCCGGTCTCTTCCGCCAGCGGAATGCCGTAGAACTTGGCCACTTTATCGGTGTAGCCGAAGAACTGGTTGTACCACAGCATCCCCGAGAACACCGCGCCCAGCGACAGCACGCCCAGTGGGACCAGCATGACCATTGGACTTTCATGCGCGTGCTCATGCGTGTGCTTGTCGCCACGCGGCTCGCCATAGAAGGTCAGGAATATCAGACGCCAGCTGTAGAATGAGGTGAACACCGCTGCGATTACCAACATCCAGAAGGCATAACCTGTGCCACCTACAAAGGCGCTTTCGATTATGGCATCCTTCGACAGGAACCCGGCGAAGCCAAACGTGGTCAGCGGGATGCCCACACCGGTAATGGCCAGCGTGCCGATCATCATCGCCCAGAACGTATAGGGGATTTTCTTCCGCAGACCACCGTACTCGGTCATCTCCTGCTCATGATGCATTGCATGGATCACTGAACCGGCACCAAGGAACAGCAGCGCCTTGAAGAACGCGTGCGTCAGCAGATGGAACATCGCGGCTGAGTACATGCCAACGCCGGCGGCGACAAACATGTAACCCAATTGCGAACAGGTCGAATACGCAATGACCCGCTTGATATCGGTCTGCACCAAGCCCACGGTTGCTGCGAAAAACGCAGTCGAAGCGCCAAGGAAGGCTATGAACCCGGTGGCCCCCGGTGCGAACTCCATCAGCGGCGACATACGGCAGACCAGGAACACACCTGCGGTAACCATGGTCGCAGCGTGGATCAGCGCGGACACAGGGGTCGGACCTTCCATCGCATCCGGCAGCCAGGTGTGTAGTATCAACTGCGCCGATTTACCCATCGCGCCAATGAACAGCAGAACACAGATCACCTCGATCGCAGTCCACTCACCCCAGAGGAAGCTCAGTTTTTCCTCCGCCAATGCCGGGGCCGACGCGAATATGTCTGAGAAATTGATGCTGTCGGTCAGGAAGAACAGCGCGAAGATCCCCAGCGCAAAGCCGAAATCGCCCACTCGGTTCACGATGAACGCTTTCATCGCCGCTGCATTGGCGCTGGGCTTGCGATAATAAAACCCGATCAGCAGGTACGAGGCGACACCCACGCCTTCCCAGCCAAAGAACATCTGAACCAGATTGTCCGCCGTCACCAGCATCAGCATGGCGAAGGTGAAGAACGACAGATAGGCAAAGAAACGCGGCTTATAGCTTTCGCCTTCACGCCATTGCGGGTCGTGATCCATGTAGCCGAACGAATACAAGTGAACCAGCGCCGAAACGGTCGTCACCACGATCAGCATGATCGCCGTCAGACGATCCAGACGAATGGCCCAGCTTGTCGACAGCGAACCACTTTCGATCCAGCGCATGATCTCGATCTGCTGGGTGTGGCCGTCAAATGAAAGGAAGACGATCCAGCTGAGCAGGCAGGCCAGAAACAGCAGGCCCGTGGCAGTCCACATGGCGGCTTTCTCACCAATGAAGCGCCAGCCAAAACCGCAGATCAACGCACCCACGAGCGGGGCAAAGAGGATGGTGGTTTCCATATTCTCTTACCCCTTCATCATATTGACGTCTTCAACCGCGATGGTGCCACGGTTGCGGAAGAAGCAGACCAGAATGGCAAGACCAATCGCCGCCTCAGCCGCCGCAACTGTCAACACGAACAGCGTAAAGACCTGCCCGACCAGATCGCCGAGGAAACTAGAGAACGCCACGAGGTTGATATTCACCGCCAGCAGCATCAACTCGATGCTCATCAGCAGGATGATGACGTTCTTGCGGTTCAGGAAGAGACCAAAAATGCCGATGACGAATAGCGTCGCCGCGACCGTAAGATAGTGTTCAAGTCCGATCATCGTCTCAAAGTCCCTGCCCCGGTTTCACGTCCTTCAACTCCATCGCTTTGGCCGGGTCGCGCATCATCTGGCCGATGATGTCCTGACGCTTGATGTCCTGACGGTGGCGCAGTGTCAGCACAATGGCACCGATCATGGCCACCAGCAGGATCAGGCCCGCCAGTTGGAACAGAAGGAAGTATTGATCGTATAGAATGACGCCTAGCGCCTCAGTGTTGTGGCGGTCGCTCGGTACCGGCTGCGCCAGATTGGCGGCGGCACCCTGCGCGCTGTCCCATGCTCCGATGGCCATGACGAACTGCATCAGGATCACCAATCCGATCAACAGCGCCAGCGGCATGTAGCGCGCCATCTCGGCCTTCAGCTCGGCAAAGTCCACATCCAGCATCATCACCACGAAGAGGAACAGAACCGCGACCGCGCCGACGTAAACGATAATCAGCAGCATCGCCACGAACTCGGCCCCCAGCAGCACGAACAGGCCCGCCGAGGACAGAAAGGACAGGATCAGCCACAGCACCGAATGCACCGGCTGGCGGCTGATCACCGTGAACAGCCCGCCGGTGATGGCGCTGATGGCAAACAGATAGAAGGCAAAGACGGTCATTGATCCTCATCCTCGTTATCACCCATGACCTCTTGCGCCAGATCCAGCGCACGGGTCATGGCCGGGATGCCGGCAAAGACCGACATCTGACCGATCGTTTCCACGATCTCTTGTTTTTTGGCGCCAGCTTCCAGCGCGTGGCGCACGGTCTGACGCACCGCCGAGTCCGCCTGAGCGCCCTGACAGGTCAGCCCGGCCAGCGTCAGCAGAAGGCGCGTTTTGGCGTCCAGCCCGTCCTTGTTGACGGTATTGCCGAACATCATCTCCATGACCTCTTTCGGCATGGTCGGCCACAGCGCCTCGAACCCTTTGGGCGAGAAATTTTCCATCGCCGGGTTCATCGCCTTGGCCATGTCCTGAGCTTGCTTCATCATCAGCTCGAACGGATTTGTCGGACTGTCACTCATCTGTACGGCGCGTCCATTTCCAGATTGCGAGCGATTTCGGCTTCCCAGCGTTCGCCATTATCCAGCAGTTTCTGCTTGTCGTAGAACAACTCTTCCCGGGTTTCGGTGGCGAATTCGAAATTCGGGCCCTCGACGATGGCATCAACCGGACATGCCTCCTGGCAGAAACCGCAATAGATGCATTTGGTCATGTCAATGTCATAGCGCGTGGTGCGGCGGCTTCCGTCTTCGCGCGGCTCGGCATCGATGGTGATGGCTTGTGCAGGACAGATCGCTTCGCACAGTTTGCAGGCGATGCAGCGTTCCTCACCGTTCGGATAACGGCGCAGGGCATGTTCACCCCGGAACCGCGGGGACAAGGGCCCCTTTTCATGCGGGTAGTTCACGGTGGCTTTTGGGGCGAAGAAATACTTCAAGCCCAATTTCATTCCGACCCAGAAGTCCTGCAGCAGGAAATACTTGGCGGCGCGGGTGTAGTCGATTTGAGTCATATCAGCCTCCTACGCTCCAACGGGCAAACGCGCCCCAGAACCAGTCGAATTTCGCCGCGAAGGCCACGAAGACGACCCAGACGAGGCTGAACGGCAAGAACACTTTCCAACCCAGGCGCATCAACTGGTCATAGCGGTAGCGGGGTGTGATCGCCTTGACCATCGCGAAGATGAAGAAGAAGAACGCCATCTTGGCAACCATCCACAATACGCCGTCAGGCAGGCCTGGGATCGGGGACAGCCAGCCGCCAAAGAACAGCAGTGTGGTCAGAGCACACATCAGGAAGATGGCGATGTATTCACCAGCCATGAAAAGCAGGAAAGGCGTGGCCGAGTATTCGACCTGATAGCCTGCAACCAGTTCCGATTCCGCCTCGGGCAGATCGAAGGGTGGACGGTTGGTTTCAGCCAATGCCGAGATGAAAAACAGGAACACCATCGGGAAATGCGGCAGCCAGTACCAGCTGAAGAACCCGAACGAGCCATCCTGTGCGCGGACGATATCACCAAAGTTCATCGAACCGGTCGAGATGATGATGCCGATGATGATTAGACCGATGGATACCTCGTATGAAATCATCTGCGCGGCAGAGCGCAGCGACCCAAGGAATGGATACTTTGAGTTCGACGCCCAACCACCCATAATCACGCCATAAACCTCAAGCGATGAGACTGCGAAGACATAGAGGATGGCGACGTTGATGTCCGACAGGACCCAGCCATCGTTGAACGGGATCACCGCCCAGGCGATCATCGCGAGGACAAAACTGGTCAATGGTGCGAGGATAAACACCGTACGGTCGGCACCTGCGGGAATGACGACCTCTTTCACCACATATTTCAGTGCGTCCGCCACCGATTGCAGCAGGCCGTATACGCCGACAACGTTGGGGCCGCGACGCATCTGGACGGCGGCCCAGATCTTGCGGTCGCCGTAAACGAGGAACAACAGCGAGATCATCACGAACGCAACAACAGCAAGCACTTGCGCCAGAATGATGATGGCTATTCCGCCTGGGGTGTTAAAGAAGTCAGCCATTGGTCCTCACACCGTGGGTATTTTGGTTTCCGCGTGCGATGCAAAGGCCAGATGCCTGCGCAATCTGCGGCTGGGTCGGCGCGTTGGTGTAAACAGCATCTGCCGTCTGTACGCCACCCTTAATCTTCAATTTCACACGCAAATCCGGCGCGGCTATCTGCCACCCGGGCACCGCGTACGTCTGCGATATGAAACGTTTCTGGTTCATTCAGCCGCAATCTTCTCAGTCTTGCGGGTCTGCGCCTGTGCCGATAGTTCGGCCATCAATTGCGAGGCGCGGGCAATCGGGTTGGTCAGGTAGAAATCCTTGATTGCATTGCGGAAGCTGGCTTCTCCCAATTTTCCGGCTTGTAGCGCCGCTGCTTCATTCTCAATCACCTCATCAATGCGCGCCAGATGCGGAACAGATTCGAGCAAGGAGGTGCGCAACTGAGCCAATGTATCGTAGGGCAGAGTAGCCCCCAGCTCGGCAGACAACGCCCTTAGGATTGCCCAGTTTTCCTTGGCCTCTCCCGGTGCAAAGCCTGCGCGCATGGCGAGTTGAGGACGCCCTTCGGTGTTCACGAACAGACCGTTTTCTTCTGTGTAAGCCGCCCCCGGCAGGATCACATCTGCGCGGTGCGCGCCACGATCGCCGTGACTGCCCTGATAGATCACAAAAGCACCCTCGCCGATCTCGACTTCGTCAGCACCGAGGTTATAGATCACATCGGCCGCGTTGACCGCCTCCATGCCACTTTCGTTGGTCGCATCCACATCCATCGCACCTACGCGCGATGCCGCGGTGTGCAGAACGATCAGCCCACTTTCGGTATTGCTTGCAATGGCTTGCGCGGCGGCCAGAACGGCAGAGCCATCGGTCTCCTGTAGCGCGCCCTGCCCGACGATGACAAGAGAGCGCTTGCTCTTGATCTCATCATCACCACCCATATCAACGATGGTCTGCAGCGCGGCACGGTCGCTGCCTACATGGTGATACTCATAGGTCAGATCGACGGCAGGCCCGACCAAGGCCACCTCGGCGCCGTGTGCCCAGGCCTTGCGGATACGAGCATTCAAAACCGGAGCCTCGTCACGCGGGTTGGTCCCGATCAACAGGATACGTTCAGCTGCATCAATATCTTCGATTGCCGCGGTCCCGGCATAGGCTGCTCGGTTACCCGCAGGCAGTTTGGCGCCGTCGGTGCGGCACTCAACGATACCGCCTTGCCCTTCGATCATCTGTTTCAGCGCATAGATGGCCTCAACCGAAGCCAGATCACCTACGATCCCAGCCGGTTTCTCGGCCCCCTTAAGAACCTCAGCAGCTTTGTTCAGTGCTTCTGGCCATGTGGCAGGACGCAGCTTGCCGTTTTCGCGCACATAAGGCCTGTCCAGTCGCTGACGCCGCAAGCCGTCCCAGACAAAGCGGGTCTTGTCGCTGATCCATTCCTCGTTCACGCCGTCATGGTTGCGCGGCAGAAAGCGCATCACTTCACGCCCTTTGGTATCTACACGGATGCTTGAGCCCAAAGCGTCCATCACGTCGATACTCTCGGTTTTGGTCAGTTCCCAAGGGCGAGCGGTGAATGCATATGGCTTCGAGGTCAACGCCCCTACCGGGCACAGATCGATGATGTTGCCCTGCAGGTTCGAATCCAGCGTCTGGTTCAGGTACGAGGTGATCTCGGCATCCTCGCCGCGTCCGGTCTGACCCATCTGGGTGATCCCGGCGACCTCTGTGGTGAAGCGCACGCAACGGGTACAACTGATGCAGCGAGTCATCGCGGTGCCAACCAGCGGACCAAGGTCCAGATCATCCACGGCACGCTTGGCTTCTTTGAAGCGCGTGCCTGACAGACCATAGGCCATGGCCTGATCCTGCAAGTCACACTCACCGCCCTGATCGCAGATCGGGCAATCCAGCGGGTGGTTGATCAGCAGAAACTCCATCACCCCTTCGCGGGCCTTCTTGACCATGGGCGAGTTCGTCTTGACCACCGGTGCCTGCCCTTCGGGACCCGGACGCAGATCGCGCACCTGCATCGCGCAGGAGGCCGCTGGTTTCGGCGGGCCGCCCACGACCTCGACCAGACACATCCGGCAGTTCCCGGCAATCGACAGACGCTCGTGATAGCAAAAGCGCGGCACTTCGACCCCGGCCTGCTCGCAGGCCTGGATCAGTGTCATCGCGCCATCGACTTCGATTTCCTGCCCGTCGATATTGACTTTGCGGAGGTCAGACATCGCTAGTTCGCCCTCAAATACACGCCGATGGCGCTGTTTCTTTCAATCTCTTTCCGCCCCAACGTGCAGAAAGAATTGGGATTTTCATAAGACACGCCGTTTTGGGTCAGATATGCCTCACCCTTGGCACGCATCCTGTCTTTCTCGGCATCCGAGTCCACATAGGCGCGGATTTCCTTGTCCGAATATCCCAGTTTGTTCGCCTTGGACCGCAGATCCCACATCACCCCAATCGCCTTAAGTCGACGCCCGCTGATCGACGGACAGTACTCCGAAATCTCATTTGCGATCGCGATGTAGTAGAGTTCGTTGTCGATCTCTTTGACATCCCTCAAGGGTGGTTTGGCTTCGGCCATTACAGGCATCAAAATCGCGCAAATCGCGGCCAGAAGTCGTACAACAGTCATGACATTTCCTTTCGTCTTGGGATTCCCAAGACGGCGGTCAGCCGGGCTGCTATGCAATAACAGCCCATGGGTTTTGCCGTGATATGCGATACGGTGGCTCATGGTCGCTGACAGCTTCCGGCATACGTCAGCTTATCGTTTTCGATCCGTAGATTTTGCGGCTCGGTCTCCGGCCCAACCTTCCATACAATTCTGGACGATCCAAAATTCTGAATGCAGAATTTTGTCGCCTCATAGCGGCCCGCTTCGCGTGCGCCTTCCAATGACTGCGAAACGCCATTCACAGTCACAGTGAAATCGGTAGGTGTCGTCTTCTTATCCACGTGTTTAGCGTTGGCGTTGAAGAAAATGCCATCAAACGCCACGCGGGTCGCCCTCGATTTCGCTGTACCGCAGGCAGATACAAGTAAGCTTCCCACCAATACCATTGTCATTACGAATACGCGTTTCGCCATCATGACCACTCCTGTTTCGTGGCTGGCGCTTGTGGCATCCGCTGATGCGCAGGAGAAAGCGTATGAATCAACATCCCGTTCACTCCGCCGCGACCTGTACGCAACGATTGTCGCGCCACTTGCTGGCCTGTTTCAATTCTGCCCACCCAAAGGCATGCTCGCTGGGTCCTTCCGAGCGCAGCTTTTCCAGACGATCCAGCGCTTCGGCCAAACTGGGGCAATGCCCTTCCCGCACCCACCACATGACAAAATGTTGTTCGCCAAGGATTTCGAACCACTCTTGCCGACGCTCGTAGAACTGTTTGTGGATAGTCCCCCAAACAAATTTCTCAAGGCTGGCGACGTCTTCCCAAACCGTCAGGTTCGCGACGAATTGCGGATCATCCCCGATGCTGTTTTCGGTGTTGCCTGTTCCCGGTTCTCCAGACCCTTCCATCATCCAGACAAAGCCGGACATCCGCTTGCCAAGCCCGTTGACGCGATCCAGGTTGGCCATGAATTCAGCCACGCGCGGATCGTCTGTTGGCGCCAACAAACGGCCGACATTCAACTCGGCCAGATGATATCCTTCGGGCTGGATCAAAACGCGGCCACCAACGCAATAAGGCCAAGAATGAACATGCAGGCCCATCCAACCACATAAGCAACAGACCGGACCCCGCTATGCGGCTTGCCGATCCCGCGCAGGTGAATCACCAACATAACAACCCGCGCCAGCAGCGCTATTGAGGCCAGCAGGTTCACCCAGAACGGGCTGGCCCCCAACAGGATCGCCGCGACTGTAACAGTCAAAAAGGCAGGCAGAGTTTCAGTGCCGTTCAGATAAGCGCGGTTCAAACGATAGGCCCTGTCCGAATAATCCTGATCCGGAGTGGCCCCCGGTGCCAGCCCCTTGCCCGCTTTTGCAAGCGCCGAGAACGGCGACATAAACAGAACGATCAGGGTAAAGATCACCAAAGCGGCGATCGCGTGGGAATATTCGGCATAGACTTCCATCGATTTTACTCCGCTGCCATCGCACCCATGCGGCCCGATTTCTGGGCCTTGATGCGGTCCTCTATTTCTTCTCGGAAATTGCGGATCAGACCTTGGATCGGCCAAGCGGCGGCATCGCCAAGGGCGCAGATTGTGTGGCCTTCAACCTGTTTGGTGACGTCAAACAGCATGTCGATCTCTTCCAGTTCGGCTTCACCGCGTACAAGACGGTCCATCACGCGCATCATCCAACCAGTGCCTTCACGACATGGCGTACACTGGCCGCAACTTTCGTGCTTGTAGAACTTCGACAACCGCCAGATTGCCTTGATGATGTCGGTAGACCTGTCCATCACGATGACTGCCGCCGTGCCCAGACCCGAACCCAGTTCTCCGCGCAGATAGTCAAAATCCATGATGGCATCGCGCATGTTCTCACCACGCACACACGGTACCGAAGACCCGCCGGGGATCACCGCCAAGAGATTATTCCAACCGCCGCGAATACCGCCGCAATGGGTCTCGATCAGGTCTTCGAAGGAAATCGACATTGCCTCTTCGACAACGCAAGGGTTGTTCACATGACCCGAGATCGCAAACAGCTTGGTGCCTGCGTTGTTCTGACGACCAAAACCCGCAAACCAGTCAGCGCCACGCCGCAGGATGGTGGGCACAACGGCGATGGATTCCACGTTGTTCACCGTGGTCGGGCAGCCATAAAGCCCCGCGCCTGCCGGGAACGGAGGCTTCATGCGCGGCATGCCCTTTTTACCCTCTAGGCTTTCGATCAGGGCGGTTTCCTCACCGCAGATATAGGCCCCAGCGCCATGGTGCAGGAACAGGTCGAAATCCCAGCCCGAGCCAGCAGCGTTCTTGCCAAGAAGACCGGCGTCGTAGGCCTCGTCAATCGCGGCCTGCAGCGCTTCACGCTCGCGGATGTATTCGCCGCGCAGGTAGATGTAGCAAGTATGCGCATTCATCGCGAAGGACGCGATCAGGCACCCCTCGATCAGCGTGTGTGGATCATGACGCATAATCTCGCGGTCTTTGCAGGTGCCGGGCTCGGATTCATCCGCGTTCACCACCAGATAAGCCGGACGCCCATCGCTTTCCTTGGGCATGAACGACCATTTCAGACCGGTCGGGAATCCCGCACCACCACGGCCACGAAGCCCTGAGTCTTTCATCGTCTGAATGATCCAGTCGCGGCCTTTCTCAATCAGGCCAGCAGTGCCGTCCCAATGCCCGCGGGCCTGCGCACCTTTCAAAGTGCGCTCGTGCATCCCGTAGATGTTGGTAAAGATCCTGTCCTGATCCTTCAGCATCGCTCAGTTACCCTTGGCTATCCTGACGCATGCGCCAGAGTTGAAATATGTTGACGCCCGCATAGATGAATCCGGCCAGAGCGGCGAAATCAAACAGCAGCGCGTAGCGCCCCGGCAATCCGATTGCTGGGCCGATGAACAAGGTCATGCCAAGCCAAACCACCATCGTCACGGCGATGACGATGCCGATATGTCGGCCCTTGCGGGCTATGGCCAGTTCCTTATCCGTATCCATCTCATCCTGATGCCCCGAACGGGCACCCGTTTAGTCTTCGTATGTGCCGTCTTCCTTGGCACGTTTGGCGAAATCGGTCTCTTCACCTGCGGCCAGTTTCGCGGCTTGTTCGATCCACCCGTCCCGCTCGATCCGGCCTTTGAATTTCAGGCGCGCATCCACCCAGGCCACTTGCTCGGGTGTCCATGCAGCGATCTGGTCATAGTGGTAAAAGCCCAACTCGTTCAGGGTCTCTTCCAGCTTCGGACCCACACCCTTCAGCATCTTCAGATCATCGGGCTTGCCATCGCGCGCACTGCTCAGCGTTTCCGGTTGATCCTCTTTCGCCGCTTTCGCCTCAGCAGCCTGTTTCACCGCTGGCTTCGCCGGGGCCGGCGCTTTAGGCGGCTTCGGCGCGGCCTTGGCCGCCGTCGCTTTTCCATCCTCGCCCAGCCAAGGGGTCAGGATTGGAACCTCGGTCCCATCGATGCGCTTGACTGTATCGCCCAGATCGCTCGCAAGCTGCACGCTTGCGTTATACTGCGTTCTGCCGCTGTCATAATCCGTCAGGCTGGTCAGACCTTTCAAAGGTTCCGCCGCGTACCGCCCGTTCTGAGGACCCGGAGTAGGCACTTTGCCCGCCACCAGATCATCGAGAATCTTACCAAAGCTCTCGGTCGTCAGGTCTTCGTAGTAATCCTTGCCGATCTGAGCCATCGGCGCGTTGGTGCAGGACCCGAGGCATTCCACCTCTTCCCAGCTCAGCTTACCGTCAGCAGACAGTTCATGCGGCTTGGTCGCGATCTTTTCCTTGCAGACCGCAATCAGATCCTCGGCCCCGCAGATCATGCAGGATGTCGTGCCGCACACCTGAATATGTGCCACCGATCCAACCGGCTGCAGCTGGAACATGAAGTAGAACGACGCGACCTCAAGCACGCGGATATAGGCCATACCCAGCATGTCGGCGACGGATTCAATCGCCGGACGGCTCAGCCAGCCCTCTTGTTCTTGCGCACGCCACAGCAGCGGGATCACCGCGCTGGCCTGACGGCCTTCGGGGTATTTGGTGATCTGCGCTTCGGCCCATTGCTGGTTGGCAGCGGTAAAGGCAAAGCTTTCGGGTTGTTCGGGGTGAAGACGGCGGAGCATTAGCGGTCAATCTCTCCAAATACGACGTCCATGGTGCCGATGATGGCGGCGACGTCGGCCAGTTGGTGTCCTCCGGCAACGTGGTCCATGGCTTGCAGGTGCAGGAAACCCGGCGCGCGGAGTTTGGCGCGGTAGGGCTTGTTGGTGCCGTCGGCGACCAAATAGACGCCGAACTCGCCCTTGGGGGCTTCGACAGCGGCATAGACCTCGCCCGCAGGGACGTGGAAGCCTTCGGTATAGAGCTTGAAGTGATGGATCAGACTTTCCATCGAGGTCTTCATGTCCGAACGTTTCGGCGGGGTGATCTTGCCGCGTGCCAGAACGTCACCGGGGCAGTCACGGATTTTGGCGATGGCCTGACGGATGATCAGCAGCGACTGGCGCATCTCTTCCATGCGGACGAGATAGCGGTCATAGCAGTCGCCGTTTTTGCCGACGGGGATCTGAAACTCGAACTCGTCATAGCACTCATAGGGCTGCGCGCGACGCAAGTCCCAGGCCAGACCCGATCCACGCACCATCACGCCCGAGAAGCCGTATTTCTGAATGTCATCCTCGGTTACGACGCCGATATCGGCGTTGCGCTGTTTGAAGATGCGGTTTTCGGTCAGCAGTCCGTCAATGTCGTCCAGAACGGCAGGGAATTCATGGCTCCACGCCTCGATATCATCCAGCAATTCCGGCGGCAGATCTTGGTGG
The DNA here is from genome assembly GCF_056543005.1 of Ruegeria sp. A5. Taxonomy (NCBI): domain Bacteria; kingdom Pseudomonadati; phylum Pseudomonadota; class Alphaproteobacteria; order Rhodobacterales; family Roseobacteraceae; genus Ruegeria; species Ruegeria sp. A5. Next base: position 326,137 of record NZ_JBQGAV010000002.1, on the reverse strand, counting down.
ACACCGCCGGGGCGGAAATAGGCGGCGTGCAGGCGCGCACCGCAAGCCCGCTCATAGAACACCATCAACTTCTCGCGTTCCTCGAACCCCCACAAAGGTGGGGTCAGCGCGCCCACGTCCATCGCCTGCGTGGTCACGTTCAGCAGGTGGTTCAGGATGCGGCCGATCTCGGAATACAGCACCCGGATCAGCGATCCGCGACGCGGTACTTCAACACCGGTCAGTTTTTCGATGGCTAGACACCAGGCATGTTCCTGGTTCATCGGTGCCACGTAATCAAGACGGTCGAAATACGGCAGATTCTGCAGATACGTCCGACTTTCCATCAGCTTTTCGGTACCACGGTGCAATAGGCCGATATGCGGGTCGCAACGTTCGACGATCTCGCCGTCCAGCTCAAGCACAAGTCGCAGAACTCCGTGCGCCGCAGGGTGTTGCGGGCCGAAGTTAATGTTGAAGTTGCGGATCTTCTGTTCTCCGCTCAGCGCGTCCGTGCTGCCGTCATCGTATCTTGAGCCGTCCATCAACGCCCTCGTTTCTTCTTCGCTTCGGCCCGTACCCGGACCTTTTCCGCCTCAGCTGCCTTGGCAGCGGCCCCAGCCAGCAGAACCCCAAGCGCCCCCAACGCAATCAGTTCCCCCAGAGCCATCAGCGGCGCTCCATCTCTTGCAGTTTCATGGCCATGATCCAAATCAGGATCAGCGTTCCAATCGGGATGACGCAGGCTACGACCCAGTATTTCTCGATCCCGAAATGCGGTAGCAGCTTCAGCATCGGGATAATCGTGGCAACCGTGACGGCAATCCAGATCAGGAACTCCATGACTTACGACTCCTGTTTTTCATCCCCCGGAAGAATGTAGTTCGCACCTTCCCACGGGGACATGAAATCAAATTGACGGTATTCCTGAACCAATGAGACCGGTTCGTAGACCACGCGCTTTTGCGCTTCGTCATAGCGGACTTCAGTATAGCCGGTGGTCGGGAAATCCTTGCGCAGCGGATAGCCGCGGAAACCATAATCCGTAAGGATGCGTCGCAAGTCTGGATGACCCGAGAACAGGATGCCGAACATGTCGAACACCTCGCGCTCGAACCAATTGGCAGAGGGGTGCACGTCCACGATTGAAGGCACCATGTCATCTTCTCGGATCGAGACTCGCAAGCGAATGCGCTGGTTCTGATACATTGACAGGAAGTGGTAGACCACATCGAACCGCTTGGCCCGTTCGGGGTAGTCGACGCCGGTGATGTCAACCAGGGTCGAGAACTGGCAGGTCCGCTCACTTTTGAGAAACTCAATGAATTCCACCAGATTCGAAGGAGCCACATCGACGTTCAGCTCGCCATGGGTCACATCCCAGGCCAGAACGCAATCTGCACGTTTCAGCTCCAACTGAGCGCCGAGTTCTTTGAGTGCTTCGCTCATCTACCTCTCCCTCAGCGTACGATGGTGCCGGTTCGGCGGATTTTGCGTTGCAGCTGCATCAGTCCATACAACAACGCCTCAGCGGTTGGAGGGCAGCCGGGCACGTAGATGTCCACCGGAACAACCCGATCACAGCCACGAACGACCGAATAGGAATAGTGATAGTACCCACCGCCATTCGCGCAGGAGCCCATCGAGATCACATAGCGCGGCTCGGGCATCTGGTCATAAACCTTGCGCAGCGCCGGGGCCATCTTGTTGGTCAGCGTTCCAGCGACGATCATCACATCAGACTGGCGCGGAGACGCACGAGGCGCGATGCCGAACCGTTCCGCGTCATACCGTGGCATCGACGTGTGCATCATCTCTACCGCGCAGCAGGCCAGACCAAAGGTCATCCAGTGCAAGCTACCGGTCCGCGCCCAGTTGATGATGTCTTCGGTCGAGGTCAGCAGAAACCCCTTGTCCTGCAGTTCCGCGTTCAGGGCCTGGGTGGCGACTTCCTTGTCGACGCCGGCGGTGTTTGCGCCCGTCATCACTCCCATTCCAGGGCCCCTTTCTTCCATTCATAGGCAAAGCCGATGGTCAGCACCGCCAGGAACACCATCATCGACCAGAACCCAACATCGCTGATGTCTTTGAAGCCAACGGCCCAGGGGAACAGGAAGGCGATTTCCAGATCGAAGATGATGAAGAGAATCGCGACCAAATAGAATCGGACGTCGAATTTCATCCGCGCATCGTCGAATGCGTTGAAGCCACATTCATAGGCGCTGACCTTTTCGGGGTCGGGATTGCGGACAGCCAGGACCACAGCAGCCAGAATCAGTACGATTCCAAGGCCCACGGCAACGGCCAGAAACACCAGAATCGGGAGGTACTCCCGCAGCAGGTCTTCCACGTATAGCTCCTTTCCTGCGCAAGTCCCGAAAGGGTGCGCCGTCAATTGGCGATTTGACTGGACATTCTCTATCCCTGTGGGGTCAGAGGGTCAACCGAACAGAAACGCGCAGGTCGGCATTGTTACAATCATCCAACGGGCTATTGCGGAGAATACTTCTGGAACAAAGTGATCGGCTAAACCTAACTAATCCATGCAGGTTTTCGTTTGTCGAAAAAGGCGCCGATTCCCTCTTGCGCCTCATCAGTTTCCCAACGCGCGACAAGCTGTCGAATGGTGTGGTCAATCACCGCGTCATCAATTCGCGGCCCAAGTGACTGGATCAGCTGCTTGGCCGAAGACACTGCACCGGGTGCACAGGACAGATAGGGAAGCACCTCGGCTTCAACCGCCTCGGCCAACGTTTCAGCGGGCACTGCGCGGGCCAGCAGGCCCAGTTCGACCGCTTCTGCCGCTTCGAACAGGCGGGCAGACATAAAGACGCGCCGCGACCGTGCTTCGCCCATTCGGGCAATGACATAGGGTCCAATCGTCGCCGGAATCAGGCCAAGCCGCGTCTCGGTCAGACCCATCTTCAGGCTTTCCACACCGATCGCCACATCGCAGACCGAGGCCATCCCGACACCTCCACCAAACGCGTTTCCCTGCAACGCGCCGATCAAGGGTTTGGGCAGCGTATTTAAGGCATTCAGCATCTCAGCCAGCTTGCGCGCTTCGGCAAAACGCGTATCGGGATCGGCAGCCATCTGCGCCCGCATCCAACGCAGATCTCCCCCGGCGCAAAAGCTCTTGCCCGAGGCGGCCAGAACCACCACCCGCACCGCATCATCATTTGCCAATTGCCCAGCGGCCTGGGTTAGCTCTGCAATCATCTGCGCCGACAGTGCGTTGTGCTTCTCGGGTCGATCCAGCGTCAGAGTGGCCACGCCACGCGCGTCTGTGTTCAGCGTAATGGTCTCGAACATGTCTTATTCCGCCCGCATTGCCCGCGCCATGCGCGCCGCCTGTTCCAGAACCGGCACATCCAGACCGGTCTCATATCCCAACCGTTCCAGATGTGCGGCCACAGCTTCGGTTGCGACATTACCGGCCGCACCCGGCGCATAAGGGCAACCACCCAGCCCGCCCACGGCGGTATCAAATACCCGCACACCCAAGGCAAGCGAAGCGTCTATGTTGTCGATTGCCCGCCCGTTGGTGTCATGAAAATGACCTGCAAGCCGGGTAACCGGCACTCGTTCGCGCACCGCCAGCAGCATATGAGCAATCTTGTCCGGCGTCCCCTGCCCAATCGTGTCCCCCAGCGAAATCTCATAGCAGCCATGGGCAAACAGCGCGTCCGCCACCTCGGCCACCTTCTCGGGTGGGGTCGGGCCGTCATAGGGACAGTCGGTCACGCACGAGACATAGCCCCGGACGGGCAGATCAATATGTCGTGCCGCTTCGAGAATGGGCACAAACCGTTCGATGGATTCGGCAATCGTCGCGTTTATGTTCGCTTTCGAGAATCCCTCGGACGCCGAAGCAAACACCGCGATCTCATCTGCCTTGGCTGCCAACGCGTCCTCATACCCTCGCATATTCGGCGTCAGCGCAGCGTACCGCACGCCTTCGGTCCGTGTGATTCCAGCCATAACTTCACCGCTGCCCGCCATTTGCGGGACCCATTTCGGTGAGACAAAACTGGCAACTTCGATCCGGTTGAAACCGGCCCGGCCGAGGCAATCGACCAAGGCGACCTTCTCGGCCACCGGGATCTCGCGCTGTTCGTTCTGCAGGCCGTCGCGTGGCCCGACCTCGAATATTTCGACCCGTTCTTTCATCAGCGCATCCCTTCCCGGTTTCTTATCGTTTCAATTGCGGATGGCCCGACTTTGCCACGCAATCCACGGGCCGAACAGATCAATCCTCGGCCAACCGAACCAACGCCGCACCTGCCTCGACCTGTGCCCCCGCTTCGGCCAGCACTTCTGCAACCACGCCATCGCGGGCGGCTAATAGAGAATGCTCCATCTTCATGGCTTCCAGAATGGCCAGCCGGTCGCCCTCTTTCACCTCCTGCCCCGCCGAGGCGAAGACGGCCTTGACCAGCCCGGGCATCGGCGCCTCGATCACGTTGGTGTCACCTGCAGCACTGGCATCGCGGTCCAGAGGGTCAATGACCTCAAATACCTGCCCATAGTCGTCGAATACAGTGACCTGTGACCCGGCCATGACAACATTGGGCATGGGTGTCCCATCGATGGTCCAGCCAGCGCCACGCCGCCGCGCAACAAGCTGCGCACCTTCGATCTCCCAAATCTGCCGATCCGGGCCTTCGACCTGGACATCCAGATCAACAACCTCTCCGTCTCGCAGTAAATGCACAGCGCGATGTAACGGTGCCCATAGCGTAAAGCCCGTTTCAGAGACCGTCTCGGCCAGACCCAACGCCGTCATCGCCGCAGCCACTGCCGAAGCGTTGCTTACGCCAGCTTCCTGCACCAGATCATCAAGATCCCGCCCGATCAGCCCGGTATCCACGTCGCCCGACGCAAACCCGCTGTGCCGCGTCAGAGCACCAAGGAAGGCGAGATTTGTGACAGTCCCGGCGACCTCGGTCTGGCGCAAGGTCCGGTGGAGATTTTCCAAAGCGACCGCGCGTGTCGGGCCATGCACCACGACCTTGGCGATCATAGGGTCGTACCATGGGCTGATCGTATCCCCGGCGCGCACGCCACTGTCGGCACGGCAGCCTTCCGGGAACTGTAGATGAGTCAGCGTACCCGTCGCAGGCAGAAAGCCTTTGGGCACATCTTCGGCATAAAGCCTCGCCTCAAAGGAATGCCCGCGGATCGACAAATCGCCCTGCCGCTTCGGCAGGCTTTCACCCGCTGCTACGCGCAACTGCCATTCGACCAGATCGACGCCGGTAATGGCCTCGGTCACCGGGTGCTCGACTTGCAGGCGCGTGTTCATCTCCATAAACCAGAACCGATCCGGGCGTAACCCGTCCGAGGCATCGACGATGAACTCAACCGTCCCTGCGCCCTTGTATCCAATCGCCTCAGCCGCACGCACGCCCGCCTGCCCCATCGCCTCACGCATCTCGGCAGTCATTCCAGGGGCTGGGGCCTCTTCGATCACTTTCTGATGTCGCCGCTGCAACGAGCAGTCGCGTTCAAACAGATGCACCGCATGGGTGCCATCGCCGAACACCTGCACCTCGATATGGCGGGGCTTGGCGACGAATTTCTCGACAAGTACAGCATCGTTACCGAACGCCGTCTTTGCCTCACCGCGCGCGCTGTCCAATGCAGCCGAGAACTCCTCGGGCGCCTCGACCAGCCGCATCCCCTTGCCACCACCACCTGCAACGGCCTTGATCAAAACGGGGTACCCGATGGTATCTGCCGCGCCAGCCAGATGTTCGGGGTCCTGATTGTTGCCATGATAGCCGGGGACGACGGGAACTCCTGCGTCCTCCATCAATACCTTGGCTGCATCCTTAAGGCCCATCTTGCGGATCGCGTCCGCCGATGGCCCGATGAAGGTCAGACCTGCAGCCTCGACTGCATCCACAAAATCCGGGTTTTCGGACAAGAAGCCATAACCAGGATGGATCGCCTGCGCTCCTGTATCCAGCGCCGCCTGAATGATCACATCACCCTTCAGATAGCTTTCGGCTGGGGCCGCGCCACCAATATGCGCCGCTTCATCCGCCATTTGCGCATGCTTGGCCGATGCATCGGCATCCGAATACACAGCCACACAAGATACGCCCATCTTCTGAGCAGTTTCCATGACCCGGCAGGCGATCTCGCCGCGGTTGGCAATCAGGATTTTGTTAAACATAGCTTACCCCTTAACCGCCAGATCTTCGACAAGGCGGAAGCGTTCGCACAGCAATTCCATCTCGGGATCGAACCCGCCATTGCGTTCGAAATACCGGCGATGATCCTCGCGCCATCCCTCAAGCGTTTCATTCTCACCCTCGGCCAACGCAAAGTCTTCGGTCACATCGCAATATCGGCAGGTCGAGACCTCGACCGTTTCGATCACCAAAGCCGGGCGATCATCCCATTCCAGCGCAATATCCTGACGCCCAACGACCGGAATATCTGCACTGCCTTCGGGGTAGTCTCGCAAAGCACCACATGTCGCCGTTTTTCGGCCTAATCTTACCAACGCCAGCAGCTCGGCGCTTAGCGATGCGCTGTCTCCAAACTTGAAGGTCTGCGCGCCCGGGTAGCGGGCCATTACTTCATTCAATGAAACGCTCATCTTACATCCTGAACACGCCGAAACGTGTCTCCTCAATCGGGGCGTTTAGCGCGGCGCTCAGCGATAGGGCCAGCACGTCGCGGCTTTTGCGCGGGTCGATGATGCCGTCATCCCAGAGCCGGGCCGAGGCATAAAGCGGGTGGGATTGCTCCTCGAACATGTCCAGCGTCGGGCGCTTGAATTCAGCCTCTTCCTCGGCGGACCATGTGCCGCCCTGTCGTTCGATCCCGTCACGCTTGACGGTGGCAAGAACGCCCGCAGCCTGCTCGCCCCCCATCACGGAAATGCGCGAATTCGGCCAGGTCCACAGGAACCGAGGCTGATAGGCGCGTCCTGCCATGCCGTAGTTTCCAGCTCCGAACGACCCTCCGACAAGCATTGTGATCTTTGGAACGCTCGTCGTCGCCACCGCCGTCACCATCTTGGCCCCGTGCCTCGCGATGCCTTCGTTTTCGTATTTGCGGCCGACCATGAAGCCGGTGATGTTCTGCAGGAAGACCAGCGGGGTTTTGCGCTGCGAACACAGTTCGACAAAATGCGCACCCTTCTGCGCAGCCTCCGAGAACAGCACGCCATTGTTGGCAATGATCCCAACCGGGCAACCTTTGACATGGGCGAATCCGGTCACCAGCGTCTCACCAAATCGCGGTTTGAACTCGTCGAAGCGCGAGCCATCGACCAGCCGCGCAATCACCTCGCGGATGTCATAGGGCGTCCGCAGATCGGCGGGAACTACGCCCAAAATTTCCTCGGGATCATAGGCAGGCTCTTCCGGTGTTTCGAACTGTAGGCCAGGCTTCAGCTCGGCACCCCCCAACGACCCGACGGCCCGCCGAGCCAAGGCCAACGCATGCGCATCATCCTCGGCCAGATAATCCGCCACACCGGACAGGCGCGTATGCACATCGCCGCCACCCAGATCTTCGGCTGTCACAACCTCCCCCGTCGCAGCCTTGACCAAAGGCGGTCCGGCCAGAAAGATCGTGCCCTGTTCTTTTACGATGATCGTGACATCGGACATCGCAGGCACATAGGCCCCGCCTGCCGTACACGAGCCCATCACGACGGCTATCTGAGCGATCCCCTTCGCGCTCATCCGCGCCTGATTATAGAAGATGCGGCCAAAGTGATCGCGGTCGGGGAAAACCTCATCCTGATTGGGCAGGTTCGCGCCGCCGCTATCGACCAAATAGATGCAGGGCAGATGGTTTTCCTCGGCAATCTCCTGCGCGCGGAGGTGTTTCTTGACCGTCAGCGGATAATAGGTGCCGCCCTTTACTGTGGCGTCATTGCACACCACCATGACCTCGCGCCCTTGCACCCGGCCAATCCCGGCGATCACCCCAGCACAGGGCGCGGCATCCCCATACATCCCATGCGCCGCCGTCGCGCCGATTTCCAAGAACGGAGAACCCGGATCGAGCAGGTTCGCCACCCGACGACGCGGCAGCATCTTGCCCCGCGATTCATGTCGCGCCCGGGATTTCTCACCCCCACCCATGCGGGCCGCTTCGGCGGCATCCGCAATATGTGCCAGCGCATCCAGATGTGCGGCTCGGTTCGCCTTAAACCCCTCAGAGGTTGGTATGGCTTTGGATTTTAGTTTCATTCCATCTTCCCCAAGTCGCGCAATTCCACAGCGCGTTCAGCGGTTTCGGTCAGCAGGCAATTTGCGGCAACAATCGAGCGTATCGTTCCATCAGACCATATGCCGTAGGCCAGACCGCATTCAGCATCCCGAAACCCGATCCATGCGCGTTGAGCATCTCGCAACTGGTCCGAAAGTTCGGGACTTTGTTCAGCCAGTTCTGCTCGACGCAGTTTATACTGTTCGTTTAGATATGAATCCCAAATTTGGGTTTCGGCTTGAATACACTCGGTGATGCCAAGGGTTGTTTCATTTCCCGGTATAGTTTGGCAGGCATTGGCAGCTGCGCCGAGACATGATGACATGCTATCGCCCTGCTGCGTCTGAGAAAAACATTGTTGAATATACGACTGGTCTACCCAAGCGCCCTGAGCGGAAACAAGCGATGGTGCTAGCATCGCAGCAAGTGCAATTCGCATCATGTAATTGCCTCCCCTGCAGCCCGCGCCTTCAATTCCTTCCGGATCACCTTTCCCGTGACCGTCATCGGCAACTCTTCCAGAAACGACACCTCACGCGGATAGGAATACTGCGCCAAACGGTCCTTAACCCAGTCCTGCAACTCAGCGCCCGACGCCTCAGCCCCCGGCTTCAATACCACATAGGCCTTCACGATCTCGGTCCGCAGCTCATCGGGCTTGCCGACCACGCCCACCGTTGCCACTGACGGATGGGTCAGCAGGCAATCCTCGATCTCAGCCGGGCCAATCCGGTAACCTGCCGAGGTAATCACGTCATCATCCCGACCGACAAAGCGCAGATAATCGCCCACCCACACGCCACGGTCACCGGTGATCAGCCAATCACCTCGGAATTTCTCAGCCGTTGCTTGCGGATTATTCCAGTATTCCAGCAGCATTGAGGCCGAACCGCGCCGGATGGCAACATCGCCTTCCTCCGTCGTCGGTAGGCCGTGATCGTCAATTACCGCCACCTCATGACCAGGCACCGGTTTACCGATACAGCCGGGTTGCACGGGAAAGTCGTGGGCACAGGACGAAACAACCATGTTGCATTCCGTCTGACCATAAAACTCGTTGATCGTCAGACCAAAGGCCTGCTGGCCCCAAGCCAACATCTCAGCGCCCAAAGGCTCGCCCCCAGACGCTACCGACCGCAATCCCGGTATCGACTGATCCGCAGCTTTGAGCATCCGTAAAGCCGTCGGCGGAAAGAAGACGTTCCGCACCCCCGCCCGCGCGATCACATCGGCGCAGGCCTGTGGGGTGAATTTGTCCAAACGCGTGGCAACCACCGGAACACCCAGCGCAAGCCCGGGTATCAGAACGTCGAACAAACCGCCGATCCACGCCCAGTCTGCTGGAGTCCACAGGCAATCCCCATCACGCAGGTGGTTGTGGCTGATCGAGACGCCCGGCAGGTGGCCCAGCAGCACACGATGACCATGCAGCGCACCCTTGGGACTGCCAGTGGTGCCGGACGTGTAGATCAGGACCGCCGGATCTTCGGGGCCGGTATCGGCAAAGGGCACCGGTTCCCCCTCCTGCCCGATCTCGTCAACCAAAAGTGGCTGGGCCAGATCCCCCAGCAACGCGGCCCCTTCTGCATCGGTCAAAACAATCAGGGCGCCTGAATCTCTGACGCGCGATGCCAGCGCATCGTGTTTGAACAGCTTGAACAACGGCACCGAAATCGCGCCGATCTTCCAGATCGCCAGATGCGCGGCGGCACACCACGGCGACTGGCTGAGCAAGACGCCAACCCGGTCTCCTGGCTGGACCCGAGCTATCAACGCGCGAGCGATGCCATCAACCATAAGCTCCAGTTCGCCAGATGTTACCACGCTCGGATCGCCCTGGGTCAGATCCAACAAAGCAACCCGATCGGATTGTTGCGACAGGCATTGCTGCGCCATGTTCAGCCGATCAGGGATCGCCCAGCTTTGGTCGCCGCGCAAACCCGGTATGCGCTCAGCGGGATGCATGCTGATTTTCCCTTATTTCATTAGCGGTTGCAGCTAGCCTCCCCGCTTCAGCAATTTCCGGAGTTTGATGCAGATCAGAGCGTTTTTGCACCGCGGCATTCAAAACATCGGCATCAACGCAAGCAAAGGCACGAATATGACAAAGAAACTCGCCGCTTTGACCCTTTCTACCGCACTTGTCGCTCTGGCTGCCCCAGCCTTCGCCCAATCCCAGGGCGATTGGACAGTCGGTGTTGGTGTCGGCTATCTGGACCCCAAATCCGACAATGGGACTCTGGCCGGGTTCGACGCCGAAATCGACTCGGACACCCGTCCGATTTTCACCTTCGAATACTTCGTTCAGGACAATCTCGGGATCGAGCTCTTGGCCTCGACCCCCTACAAGCATGACATCACTCTCGGTGGCAGCGTTGACGCGGGCAGCGTCAAGCATCTTCCGCCTACTCTGTCGCTGAACTATCACTTCCCGACCAATAGCGCGTGGAAGCCCTATGTCGGCGCCGGTCTGAACTACACCATCTTCTTCGAGGAAGACTCGCCTTTGGGCGATCTCGATCTGGACAACTCCTTCGGCGTTTCTCTGCAGGCCGGTCTGGATTACATGGTCACGGAAAAAGGCGCGGTGCGTCTGAACGTGCGCTGGTTCGACATCGACTCGGACGTCAAACTTGACGGCAACGACATCGGCACCGCCGAAATCGACCCGTTCCTGATTGGCCTGTCCTACGTTCATCGTTTCTGATCCAATCGCAAAAAGCCCCGTGGTTCAATGAACTGCGGGGTTTTCCGTCACAACATCTCGTTCATCATTTCGCGCCCAATCAGCATGCGGCGGATTTCGCTGGTGCCCGCGCCGATCTCCATCAGCTTTGCATCTCGGAAAATCCGGCTGACCGGCGAATCCGACAGGAATCCGGCACCACCCAACGCCTGAACGGCTTGATGCGCCTGCACCATCGCCTGTTCCGAGGCATATAGGCAGCACGCCGCAGCATCCTGACGGGTTACATCCCCGCGGTCGCAAGCCTTGGCAACTTCGTAGACATAGGCCCGCGCCGAATTCATGGCTGTGTACATATCCGCGATCTTGCCTTGCATGAGCTGGAAGCTCCCGATCGGTTTTCCGAACTGCTTACGCTCGGCCAGATAGGGCATCACTTCATCCAAGCAGGCGGCCATGATCCCGGTTCCAATACCCGCAAGAACCACACGCTCATAGTCCAGACCGGACATCAGAACGGCTACACCCCGCCCTTCTTCGCCCAGAACATTCTCGAACGGCACTTCAACATCTTCAAAGATCAACTCAGCGGTGTTCGAGCCGCGCATGCCAAGCTTGTCGAAATGAGGCGAAGTCGAAAACCCGGTCATCTCTTTCTCGATCAGAAAAGCCGTGATCCCCTTTGACCCGGCGTCCGGATCGGTCTTGGCATAGACGACCAGAGTGTCTGCATCCGGCCCGTTAGTGATCCAGTATTTGTTGCCATTCAGCCGATAGTGATCGTTTCGCTTTTCAGCACGTAGCTTCATGGAAACCACATCCGACCCAGCCGAGGGCTCGGACATAGCCAACGCCCCGACATGCTCACCCGAAATCAGACGGGGCAGATATTTTTGCTTCTGCTCATCCGTTCCGTTCAGCTTGATCTGGTTCACGCACAAGTTCGAATGCGCCCCATAGGACAAAGATACCGAGGCCGAGGCGCGCGCCACTTCCTCAACTGCCACCGTATGCGCCAGATAGGACATACCGGCCCCGCCATATTCTTCAGGGACTGTGACGCCCAACAAGCCAAGCTCACCCATTTCTTTCCACAGCTCATTCGGAAAGGCATTGGACGCGTCGATCTCGGCCGCCATCGGCTTGACCCGCTCCTGAGCCCAGCGGTGCACCATCTCACGCAGAGCGTTCACGTCCTCGCCCAGATCGAATTGCATTGTGGCCATAAACATGCAGGGCTCCTCCGATTGCATTAATGAACAAGCGTTCAATAATCAGATAGCAGCGTTTCCTCCTCGGGTCAATGACGACACGCAGACCAACGCAAAACGCCGCCCGGCAAGGGGCGGCGTTTTCAGATAAATCGAGCGTGCGTTGAAAGCGCACTCCGCTGGACTAAGACTGATAGACAGCGCTGACTTCAGCCCGGATAATGCGTGCAATTTGGGCACAATCTTCCAGCGAAAAGGTCAGTGGAACGCGCATATCCATGATCCCTGCCAATATCCGATCACTGACCGGCATCGGGGCGCTGTCGGCATAACGCCAACTGTCATAGCGTGAGGTAAAGCCCGACGGTTCAGCCCCCCCGAACCACTTCAGTTCGACCCCGCGCGCGGCGCAACGCTGGATTACCTCGGCAATGCGCTCGGGTGTCCAGTCCAGCAACAGGAATTGTATCGATGAACCGACATAGGTCTCAGCATCAGGCCGCTCCACCATCGTCAAACCCGGCGTTTCACGCAGGCCATGCTCAATCACAACATAGCGTTCATTCCAACGCTGTACCTGCCGATCAAGATCACGCAACTGCGGACGTAAGATCGCTGCACGCAAATTATCCATCCGACCCGAGACATTGGGGGTTGTGTATTTGATCTGCTCGAACACCTCCGGCCCGGGCGCGGCCAGATGGCGTTCATACAGCATATATGAGCCAGAGAGCATCGTTGCCTTGGCCGCCAGCTTCGGATCATCCGTGATCAGCAACCCGCCCTCGCCCGAATTGACATGTTTATAGGTCTGGCACGAGTAACATCCGATGGCCCCCTGCCGCCCAGACAGCTGCCCGCGCCAGGCGGCACCCATGGTATGGGCGCAATCTTCGATCACGATCACACCCGCCGTATCACACGTCTGCATCAGGCGATCCATATCGCATAGATGCCCTCGCATGTGGCTCAGCATCAACACCTTCGCCTGATCCAGCTTGGCCTCAAGATCATCCAGATCGATGGTCAGGGCTTCGGTCACACCAACAAAGACCGGCTTTGCCCCAACCGACGCGATCGCCCCGGGCACCGGGGCCAGAGTGAACGCGTTGGTCAAAACCGGATCGCCCGGCTTAACCCCCACCGCCCGCAGAGCTGTGGCCAGAGCGTAGCCACCCGACGAGACCGCCAGACAGTATTTCGCTCCCATCTGGGCGGCGAATTCCTGCTCCAACAAAGCCGTCTCGCTCAACTCGCCAGGGGCAACATTGTAGCGGTGCAAACGACCATGGCGCAAAACGGCCAAGGCGGCCTCGATCGCCTCTTCGGGAATGGGTTCTTGCTGGGTGAAATTACCTGTGAATGTCTCAGTCATGAATCCGTTTTTATGCTGAGTGTTAAGCGGGTCAAGGGATCAGGCCGCCGCTCCGATCAAATCGGAGACCAGTTTCGGTAAATCATCAAAATGATGCAACAACGCCTCGGGCTCCAGCGCAGCCATCTCATCGCCCGACGGGCCGAATGTCACCAGTACCGACGGCACTCCCGCAGCCCGCGCCGTATTTCGGTCGGTATCTGAGTCGCCGATCAATACGCAGTGGTCAGGGTGCCCTCCGGCGCGACGCGCTGCTTCGCGTAACGGTTCAGGGTCGGGTTTCCGCACCGGTAATGTGTCTGCACCGATCAGTGAAGCAAAGTGATCACGGACACCCATCCGGGTCAGCAGCAAATCAGCCAGGCCTTCGGGCTTGTTGGTGCAAATCCCCACGCCATAACCTGCATCTTTCAGTGCTTCGACGGCTTCAAGCGCACCGGGATAGAAATAGGTATGCGTATCGATCGCCTGCCCATAGACGTCCAAAAAGACCGGATAATAGGCTTCAACAACGTCCGCGTCATAGGCGCCGACCCGCTTCAATCCATGGGACAACATCAAGCGTGCACCGCGTACCGATACCGCCGCATCAAGCTCGGGCGACAGAACATCCCCATGACCCATCTCGCGAAAACAATGGTTTGCAGCGGCCAGCAAATCACCAGATGTATCCGCCAAAGTTCCATCCAGATCAAAGATTACCGTTCGCATGCTCACCTCCTGAACCGGCGGGTTTCCGCCATGTCGTGTTGCAAACGGCAATCTTCTTTGATGGCTGAACCGCTTGCGCCTTTGCCCACAGCGGATAAAACGGGCGGCGACAAAACAAAAGAGAAAACGATTTCATGAGCACTGCCCTTGTCATTCTTGCCGCCGGAAAAGGCACAAGGATGAACTCTGATATTCCCAAAGTCCTGCATCCGATCGCTCAGGCCCCAATGCTGGTTCACGCCATGCGCGCCGGTGCTGTCCTGTCGCCCGAGCGCACGGTGATTGTTACCGGCCACGGTGCGGAAGCAGTCGCGCGTGTGGCTGAAGCCGAAGATGAAAACGCCAGCATTGCGGTGCAGGAAGAACAACTTGGCACCGCCCACGCGGTTGCGCAGGCGCGTGCAGCGCTGGAGGGCTTTCAGGGGGATGTGGCAGTCCTCTATGGTGATACCCCACTTTTGCAGCCCGACACACTGGAGCGGATGATCGAAGCGCGTGCAAAAAACGATCTAGTCATTCTTGGGTTCGAAGCTGCAGATCCCGCCCGTTATGGCCGCCTTGTGATGAACGGAGACGCCCTTGAACGGATCGTCGAGTTCAAGGATGCCTCAGATGAAGAGCGCGCCATAACCTTCTGTAACTCTGGTCTTTTGGCATGTAATGCCAAGACCTTGTTCTCGCTGATCGATGCCGTTGGAAATGATAATGCCTCGGGTGAATACTATCTGACCGACGTGGTTGAGATCGCACGCAGCCGGGGCCTGACCGTGACTGCTGTGGCCTGTGATGAAGCTCAAACGCTGGGCATCAATTCGCGCGCCGATTTGGCGGCGGCGGATGCTGTGTTTCAGGCGCAAGCACGGTCCGCGTTGCTGGATCTAGGGGTCACCCTGATGGCGCCTGAAACGGTGTATCTTGCTGCAGATACGGTGATCGGCCGCGACGCTATTATTGAACCCAATGTGGTTTTCGGCCCCGGCGTGACTGTGGAAAGCGGTGCAACGATCCGGGCGTTTTCACATCTCGAAGGCTGCCATGTCAGCCGGGGTGCAATAATTGGCCCCTATGCCCGGCTGCGTCCGGGTGCCGAGCTGGCCGAAAACACCAAAATCGGCAACTTTGTGGAGATCAAGAACTCAGAGATCGCCAAAGGCGCAAAGGTGAATCACCTCAGCTATATCGGCGACGCCTCGGTCGGGGCGGCGACAAATATCGGCGCAGGAGCTATCGTATGCAATTATGACGGCGTGATGAAGCACAAAACGACCATTGGGGAAAACGTGTTCATCGGTTCGAACACAATGCTGGTGGCCCCGGTCACTCTGGGTGATGGCGCGATGACCGCGACAGGCACGGTGGTGACCAAAGATATTGAGCCAGACGCACTGGCAGTGGCACGTGCCAAGCAGGAAAACAAACCCGGATATGCGCGCAAATTGTTTGAAATGTTGAAGGCGAAGAAGGCTCGCCGCGACAAAGGAGCCTAAGTTATGTGTGGAATTATTGGTGTTCTGGGCAGCCACGAGGCCGCCCCTATCCTGGTCGAAGCGCTGAAGCGGCTTGAATATCGTGGCTATGACAGCGCCGGTATCGCGACTGTGAACGATGGCGCTTTGGGCCGCCGACGGGCCGTCGGCAAGTTGGTGAACCTAAGCGACCTTCTGGTTCACAACCCCCTTCCGGGTAAATCCGGTATCGGTCATACCCGCTGGGCCACCCATGGTGCCCCATCAGTTAACAATGCGCATCCGCACAAGGCCGGGCCTGTCGCCGTAGTGCACAACGGCATCGTTGAAAACTATCGTGAACTGCGGGCCGAACTGGCCGAGAATGGGGTCGGTTTCGTGACGGATACCGACACTGAAACCGTCGCACTGATGACGGAACGCTACATGTCCGAAGGGCTGTCTCCGGTCGACGCCGCGTTTAAAACCATTGATCGGCTCAAGGGTGCATTTGCGCTCGCCTTTCTGTTCGACGGTCAAGAAGACCTGATTGTTGCGGCGCGCAAGGGCTCGCCCCTTGCAATTGGTCACGGCGATGGTGAGATGTTTGTTGGGTCTGATGCGATCGCGCTGGCCCCCCTGACGGATCGCATCACCTATCTTGAGGAAGGCGATCGGGCGGTTCTGACCCGCACTTCGCTTGAGATTCGAACCGAATCGGGAGAGCTTGCCAACCGCGAAATTCGGCAAATTCAAATCGATCAGACCCGTGCCGACAAAGGCGGCCACAAGCATTATATGGCCAAGGAAATTGCCGAGCAGCCTGTTGTGGTGGCCGAAGCCATCCGCTCGTATCTTCCGACCGGAGGCGATCAGGTTGTATTGCCCGGTGACGGTCTGGATTTCACCAAGCTGGACCGTCTGACCATGGTGGCTTGCGGCACGGCATTCTACGCTTGCCTGACGGCAAAATACTGGTTCGAACAGCTGGCCAAGATGCCGGTTGAAGTCGATATCGCCAGCGAGTTCCGCTATCGTGAGCCTCCAATCTCGGACCGAACGCTGGCGCTGTTTGTCAGTCAATCCGGCGAAACCGCCGACACGCTTGCTGCCCTGCGCTATTGCGAGGGCAAGGCGGACAAGATCGTCTCGGTCGTGAATGTCGCGGAAAGCTCGATTGCGCGCGAAAGCGATGTGGCGTTGCCGATCCATGCGGGTGTTGAGATCGGTGTTGCTTCGACCAAGGCGTTCACCTGTCAGCTTAGCGTGTTGCTGATGCTTGCCCTCAAGGCCGCTGCAGATCGAGGCACGCTTAGCGATGAAGAGATCGCCGATCACGCGGCCGCCCTTCGCGGTTTGCCGACTGTTCTGAATGCTGCGCTGGATCAGAACGACGCTATTCGCCAATCCGCCCAACGCCTGTCCGAAGCGCGCGACGTGCTGTTCCTGGGCCGTGGCCTCATGTACCCGCTGGCGATGGAAGGCGCGCTGAAACTCAAGGAAATCAGCTATATCCACGCCGAAGGCTATGCCTCGGGTGAGTTGAAGCACGGCCCCATCGCCTTGATCGACAAGCATATGCCGGTTGTTGTCATGGCACCGCGCGACGCAGTTTTCGACAAGACAGTTTCGAACATGCAGGAGGTGATGGCGCGCAAGGGCAAGGTTATCCTCGTCTCCGACGATGATGGAATCGCTGAGGCTGAAGATGGGGTCTGGAGCACGATCCGTATGCCGCATGTCCACACCAGTCTTGCCCCGATCCTCTATTCGGTGCCCGCGCAATTGCTGGCCTACCACACGGCTGTGGCCAAAGGCACAGATGTGGATCAGCCCCGCAATCTGGCAAAATCCGTCACGGTCGAGTGACGGCAGATGCAGGCCTATCTGAATCAGATCAAAGCCCATGCCGATCCTGAACGCGCAGAACAGGCGGCGGCCTATCACAAGGTAGACCGCCCCTATCTGGGCGTTCCGAACCCGGTATTGATTGATCTGACCAAGGCTTGGCGGCGCGAACTTGAAGTCATCGACCGCATCGCTGTCGCCGATGGGTTGTGGCAGACCAACATTCACGAGGCGCGGGTCGCGGCGGCAAAGCTGCTGACCCAAGCCCGTATCCGACCGGATGACGCGGTGTGGGACCTGTTGCAAAGCTGGTTACCGGATTTTGATGCCTGGGCCGTGGCCGATCATGCCTGTATGGCGATGCAAAAGCGTCTTTCGGCTGATCCAACCCGGCTGGATCAGGTCGAACGTTGGACCACGTCGGGCCACATGTGGACCAAACGCGCCGCGCTGGTCGCCACCTTGCCCTGGACCAAACAGAACCATCCCAAACCGGAAGACCTGGCATGGCGCGACCGTATACTCGGCTGGGCTGCCACGTATGTCTCCGATCGGGAATGGTTTATCCAGAAGGCCATCGCATGGTGGCTGCGCGAATTGTCAAAGCATGATCCAGAGCGCGTGGTCGCGTTTCTGGAAACGCACGGCGCAAACATGAAACCCTTTGCCCGCAAAGAGGCTGGGAAATACCTGCGCGCTCAGTCGGAATAGACTTCCAGTTCCACCAACTCGTCATATGGCACCAACAGCGCGCGCATGGCTTCAAGCGACAGCCGTCCGCCACCGCCTTCGGGGCCTGGTGCGGGAACAAGCGTGACATAGGCCTGCGCACCCGTGCGCGGCACAACCACGCGGCCGTTGATTTCAGTTTGTACCAGAGGCGTCTGCAACCATCGCCCCGGTGTGTTGGGATCGCCCAGCCCGGCAACGGTCGTTTTGGCGCCAGACCACCCTGCGGCAGCCACAGGTTCAGGAGTTACCTCCGTCGCCTCTGCTGTAACGGGTTCAGCCGCCGTCTCGTTGGATGAACTTCCGAACACCCGATCCGTCGTGGACCGAACGGCATCGCAACCGGCAACGAGGCTAAAAGCTAAAACCAAAGCATATTTCATAACACAAAACCTAGAGCGCTGCGCCTAACTGTACCAGTCCAAAACGCAGATGGCACTTGCCGCGAACATGCCTCCGCTTTACCTATAAGCCATGACAGCTCCGCTTATAGACCCGTTTGCCCGCGCCATCACCTATCTTCGCGTCTCCGTTACGGATCGCTGCGATTTCCGCTGCGTTTACTGCATGTCCGAAGATATGAAGTTTCTTCCCAAAAAAGACCTTCTGACTCTGGAAGAGTTGGATCGTATGTGCACGACTTTCGTCAATTTGGGCGTCGAGAAATTGCGCATCACCGGGGGCGAACCACTGGTTAGGCGAAACATCATGTCATTCTTCAACAGCATGACCCGACATCTGGACAGCGGCGCCCTGAAGGAGCTGACGCTGACAACCAACGGATCACAATTGCACCGATTTGCGGATGATCTTTACGCAGCGGGCGTGCGGCGCGTGAATGTATCGCTCGATACGCTGGATGAAGACAAATTTGCCAAGGTCACCCGATGGGGCCGCCTGAAACAGGTGCTGAACGGCATTGACGCAGCGCAGAAGGCTGGCCTGCGGATCAAGATCAACGCTGTCGCTCTGAAAGGGTTCAACGAGCCCGAGCTACCCAAGATCACCGAATGGTGTGCCGAACGTGATATGGATCTGACCTGGATCGAGGTGATGCCCATGGGCGACATAGGCAACGAAGACCGGCTGGATCAGTATTGGTCGCTCAAGGACGTCCGCAAGGAATACCAGAACCACTATACGGTCACTGATCTGGCCGAACGGACAGGTGGTCCGGCGCGGTATGTCAGGCTTGAGGAGACCGGACAAAAGATCGGTTTCATAACGCCACTCAGCCATAACTTCTGCGAAAGCTGCAACCGCGTGCGCCTGACCTGCACTGGTGAGATCTACATGTGCCTTGGCCAGGAAGATATGGCTGATCTGCGCGCACCCCTGCGCGATCATCCCGATACCGAGAAACCGTTGGAAGACGCGATCCGTGCAGCCATCAACCTCAAGCCCAAGGGCCATGATTTCGACTATTCCCGGCAAGCCGTCGACGGTCAGATGAGCCGCCACATGAGTCATACGGGCGGCTGAGATGCCCGGCACACCCGCGCAGCCAACGCTGCTGTACAAACTGTACTGCGGTCTCATATCTATTGCCGAACCCCTGATTTGGCGAAATGTACGCAACAAACTGCACGCTGCGGGTGTTCCCGAAAGCCGCCAGCAAGAACGGCTTGGCCATGCCAGTTTGCCGCGCCCAGATGGGCAGCTGATCTGGTTTCACGCGGCCAGTGTGGGTGAAAGCCTATCGGTTCTAAGCCTGATCAACCGTCTGGGGCAGCGCCTGCCGAATGCTGAGTTTCTCATCACCTCAGGCACCCCGACCTCGGCGACGTTGATTGCTAAGCGCTTGCCTGCCCGGACGCGCCACCAATATCCGCCATTGGACAGCGCCGCTCCGGTGCGCGAGTTTCTGGACCACTGGAAACCCGATGCAGGCATCTTTGTAGAAAGTGAAATCTGGCCCCGGCTGATCGTAGAGGCCGCAAATCGCGGCACGCCACTGGCGCTCTTGAATGCCCGGCTATCTGACAAATCAGTGGATAGTTGGAACAAGCGCCCGAACACTGCGCGCTTCATTCTGGATCATTTCAAGGTATTTCTGACCCAGAACGACAAAACCGCCGCTAATCTGATCGCAATTGGTGCCGACGCGGATCGCGTACAGCCCGGCACCAACCTCAAGGCCATGTCTGACCCGCTGCCCGTAAATCAGGATGTCCTGACCAAAACCCAAGCGCAGATAGATGGTCGCCCGCTATGGATTGCCAGTTCGACCCATGCAGGGGAAGAAGAAACGGTTCTGGCAGCCCACAAAGCGTTGCTACAGCGCTGGCCCGACCTGCTATTGCTGCTGATCCCTCGCCATCCGGAGCGTGGAGACGACGTTGCTAAATTGGTGAGTGATGCTGGTCTTTCGCATGCACGACGCAGCGCTGACCAACAGATAACATCAGACCTACAGGTCTATGTCGCGGATACATTGGGTGAAACCGGAACCTGGTACGCCCTCTGCCCCATCGTTTTCCTAGGGGGATCGCTGAAAGAGATCGGCGGCCATAACCCGTTCGAACCGGTTCAGGCGGG
Source organism: Ruegeria sp. A5 (assembly GCF_056543005.1). Taxonomy (NCBI): domain Bacteria; kingdom Pseudomonadati; phylum Pseudomonadota; class Alphaproteobacteria; order Rhodobacterales; family Roseobacteraceae; genus Ruegeria; species Ruegeria sp. A5. The sequence goes on along the minus strand of NZ_JBQGAV010000002.1, from coordinate 305,374 downwards.
GGCTGCGGTGATCACCGGCCCTGGTTATTTCAATTTTGCCGAGACATTTGAGCCGCTCATCAAAACGGGCGGCGCCGTCCGGATCAACTCGGCCAACGCATTGTCAGATGCTGTCACCCTCTGGCTGTCGGACAAAGCCGAACTGCACACCGCTCGAATGGCGGCCGATGCCTGCGTGAAAACACAGAGTTCGGCGTTGGATGCGGTGATCGAAACGCTCTGCTCCCGCCTGTCTCTCGGCTGACAAAACACACCGATCCCTCTTCATCAGGCTAAAAATACCTCGGGGGGGGTGGGGCAGAGCCCCCACCCTTCCCATCAAGCAGCAGGCATCCGCTGCTCAACAATCTCGGCCCACCAACTACACCCGGCAGGAATGGCCTCGTCGTTGAAATTATACTCGGGATGATGAACCATGGCCGTATCTCCATTGCCCACCAGAATATAAGCCCCCGGACGCTCTTCGAGCATAAAGGCAAAATCCTCACCCCCCATGACAAGGGGCGCCTCGTCACAGCTGCCCGAGACCGATTTCGCCACCTCGGCCGCGAAATCGGTCTGCTCGTCACTGTTCACCATCACCGGATAGCCACGAATATAGGTCACATCCGCCGTGCCACCAAAGGTCGCTGCAACTCCTGCGCAAATCTCGTTGATCCGTTTCTCGGCAAGATCGCGCATCTCTTTGCTCATGGTGCGTACGGTGCCTTTGATCTGCACTGTTTGAGGAATGACATTGAACGCCTTCGAGGATGTCTCGAACGATGTCACAGACACCACGACCTGATCGATCGGGTCGGCATTGCGCGAGGCAATCGTCTGCAACGCCAACACGGCCTGCGCGGTCATCACGGTCGTATCCACGGTCTCCTGCGGTTTCGCGGCGTGGCCACCGCGACCTTCAAAGGTGATGTCGAACTGATCGGTCGCGGCAAAGAACGAACCCGGACGGATAGAGAAACTGCCGACCGGACGGCCCGGCCAGTTGTGCATGCCGTAGACTTCCTGAATGTTCCAGCGCGCCATCATGCCGTCTTCGCACATTTCGCGACCACCGCCGCCACCTTCTTCAGCGGGCTGGAAGATCACCACTACAGTACCGTCAAAATTACGCGTTTCCGAAAGGTATTTCGCCGCCCCGAGCAGCATCGCCGTATGTCCATCATGGCCACAAGCATGCATCGCCCCATCGGTTTTCGAGGCGTAATCCAACCCCGTCGCCTCGTGAATCGGCAGCGCATCCATATCAGCACGCAGACCGATGACTTTGCCACTCGAGTCTGATTTGCCTTTGATCACACCGACAACCCCGGTGCGACCGATCCCGGTGACGACCTCGTCGCAGCCGAACTCTTTCAGTTTGTCCGCGACCAAAGCACTGGTGCGGTGGGTTTCAAACAGAATCTCGGGGTTTTCATGAATATCCCGTCGCCATTCGGTAATTTCGGCCTGCAATTCGGCAAAGCGGTTCTTAACTGGCATGTCTTCTCTCTCCTAATTCAAGCCGCCGGCATCCGGCGCTCGACCATTTCCGCAAACCATGAGCACCCCAGTGGAATGATCTCATCGTTGAAATTGTATTCGGGGTGGTGCAGCCCGGCACTGTCGCCGTTGCCCAGCACGATGAACGCTCCGGGGCGTTCTTCCAGCATGAACGAGAAATCCTCGCCGCCCATCACCATGGGCGCTTCATCACAGCTGCCACCTACGGAAATGGCGGCCTCAGCGGCAAATTCCGTCTGTTCTTCGGCGTTGATCGTCACCGGAACTCCACGCGTGTATGAGACTTTGACAGTGCCACCGAAGGTTTCAGCAATACCCTCAGCCACCTCGCTTAGCCGCGTCTCGATCAGGTCGCGCATTTCGTTCGAATGCGTTCGTACAGTACCGCGCACCTGCGCCGATTGAGGGATCACATTGAACGCTTTGGATGAGGTCTCGACCGAAGTCACAGACAGAACCGCCTGTAAAATAGGGTCCGCGTTACGCGACACGATGGTCTGAAGTGCCACGATCAGTTGCGACAACATCACTGTAGTATCAATTGTTTCATGCGGTTTCGCCGCGTGGCCGCCTCGACCTTCCAGATGAATGTCGAACTCATCCGCAGCCGCCAGCAGCGGGCCAGACCGGATCGCGAACTGCCCCGTCGGCACACCTGGCACATTGTGCATGGCATAGACTTCCTGAATGCCGTACCGATCCATCAGACCGTCTTTGCACATCGCTTCGGCTCCATTGCCGCCTTCTTCCGCTGGTTGGAAAATCACAATGGCCGTGCCGTCGAAGTTCCGCGTCTCAGACAAGTATTTCGCCGCGCCCAACACCATCGCCGTATGGCCATCATGGCCACAGGCATGCATGGCGCCATCGGTTTTCGAGGCATAATCAAGGCCCGTCTGCTCCTGCATCGGCAGCGCGTCCATATCGGCACGCAGGCCGATCACACGACCCTGCGTGTCGGTCTTGCCCTTGATGACGCCAACAACTCCGGTGCGGCCAATGCCCGTCACAACCTCATCGCAACCGAACTCTTTCAGCTTTTCAGCCACCAAGGCGCTGGTGCGGTGGGTGTCATAAAGGATCTCAGGATGTTGATGAATATCCCGCCGCCAACCGGTGATTTCTTCGTGCATTTCGGCAAGTCGGTTCTTGATTGGCATCTAATCCTCCCAAATCAGGCGACGGGTAATCGTCGTTCCACCAGCTCGGCAAACCAGCTGCAACCGGCGGGAATGGCGTCGTCGTCGAAGTTGTATTCCGGGTGATGGCACATGGCCGTGTCCCCGTTTCCGATAAAGATGTAGGCTCCGGGCCGTTCTTCAAGCATGTAAGCAAAATCTTCTGACGGCATGATTGGATCGGTGCTGTCATTGACCTTGCCTGCCACGGCCTGCGCGGCCTCAGCAGCATAGATGGTTTCATCGTCCGAATTCACCGTCACCGGATAGCCCGGTGTCCACGACATCTTAGCCGAAGCTCCAAAGGCCGAGGCAGTGTCCTCGGCGATCCGGCGCACGCGTTCTTCAGCGACCTTTCGATATTCTGGGTCAAGTGTGCGAACAGTTCCCCGCAACCGCACCGTATGGGCAATCACATTCGAGGCCACACTATCGGTTTCAAATGTCCCGACGGTCAGCACCACCCTTTTGATAGGGTCCACGGTACGCGACACCACTGATTGCAAAGCTACAACAATGTGCGACGCAATCAGCGTTGTATCTACCGCCTCATGCGGGGCGGCAGCATGACCGCCTTTACCCGTTACAACAATTTCGAATTCATCCGAAGAAGCCAGCAATGCGCCTGGTCGAATGGCAAACTCACCAACCGGCATTCCCGGCATGTTGTGCATGCCATAGACTTCTTGAATACCCCAGCGCTCCATCAGCCCGTCCTGACACATGGCCAGACCACCTGCCCCGCCTTCTTCGGCAGGCTGGAAAATCAACACAACGGTACCGTCAAAATTCCTCGTCTCAGCCAGATACTGCGCCGCGCCCAACAGCATTGAGGTATGACCGTCATGACCACAGGCATGCATCTTACCAGAAACCGTCGAAGCATAGTCCAGCCCCGTCGCCTCTTCTATGGGCAGCGCATCCATGTCGGCACGCAGCCCGATAACACGGCCTAGCGTATCCTGACGTCCCTTGATAACGGCAACCACGCCAGTCTTGCCGATGCCGGGCGTGATCTCATCAACGCCGAAGTCTTTCAGGCGGTCGACCACAAACCCTGCCGTTTGCTCAACATCATACATCAGCTCGGGATGCATATGCAGGTGACGACGCCATTTGGTGATCTCGCCATGCATTTCGGCGAGCCGGTTCTTGACGGGCATCTTTAACCTCTCCTTTGAGATGTTATTCGCAGAGCCTCTTTACCAGACGCTCCATAAATTTTTGACCTGCGTTGAATTGAGAAATCGTAATGAACTCATTCGGCTGATGGGCCTGCGCGATATCACCGGGGCCGCAGATAACAGCGGAATAACCGGCTTCCTGAAACTGCCCCGCCTCAGTGCCATAGCTTACCACATGTGTCGCATTGTCACCGGTGAGCGCGCGCACCAGCGTCTCAGCCTCGCCATCTTCTTCAGGCACAAGACCGGGGATCGAGAAATGCTCGGATAGCTCGATCCGGGCTTCCGGATGTACCGCTTGCATTTGGGCCTCGACTTCTCGAACCTTGTCAAAATAGGCTTTCTGCCAGACCGCCTTTTCATCATCCGGAACGGTGCGAAAATCCATCATGAACCGGCAATCCTTGGCGGTGATGTTATGCGCGGTTCCGCCTTCAATCATTCCCACGTGGCAAGTTGTCCAAGGGGGGTCGAAGACCGCTGCAATATCCGAAGGTTGTGCCGCCATGCTCTCAGCATTGCGCTGGTTGGCCCAATTGATCAGCGGCGCGGCCTCCATAATTGCGTTGACACCCGTATGCATGATCGAGCTATGCACCTCAAAGCCAACGATATGAGTGTCATAGCCGAACCCGCCCTTATGGCCAGTAACGGCCTGCATCATCGAAGGTTCACCCACAATCACAGCCGAGCCCTTGGGTAATACGTCCTGCATGCGAGCGATCATTGGCGGCGCGCCGGTGCATCCGACCTCTTCATCAAAGCTCAGCGCCAGTTGAAGCGGACGTTTGATACCTGAATGATGTGCCTCGACCAAAGCCCAAATCGCCAGAGCGTCGAACCCCTTCATGTCGCAAGTACCGCGACCGAAGTATTTGCCGTCTTTCTCGGTCACAACGAAAGGATCGGTATCCCAGGGCTGACCATCGATGGGCACGACATCCGTATGCCCCGACAAGACGATTGCACCTTCTTCCCACGGACCGACATGCGCAAACAGTGCCGCCTTGTGAGGCTGATCCGGATCAGGCCAGCGATGTGGTTCGATCCCATGACTTGTTAGATAGTCTTCGACCCAATCCACCAGAGGCAGGTTCGTGTCGCGGCTGACTGTCGGGAACGAAATCAGCCGGGTCATGATTTCTAACGGCGTCAAGCGTTCAACCATGAGGGTCAATATCCGCTGTCAGTGGTCAGAATGAAATGACCCGGCTCGACCTCATTGTATTCAGATGGTTCTGGCTTGTAGCCGATGGGATGAATCGGGGACGGAATAGGTTTGAAGTTCAGGTCTTTTTCCGACTTGCGCTTGTTCGGGTCGGCAATTGGTACCGCCTTCATCAGTGCCTGCGTATAAGGGTGCTGTGGGTTCTCAAAAACCCGAGCACGCGGGCCCAGTTCGACAATGCGGCCCAGATACATCACACCGACATGGTGACTGACCCTCTCGACCACCGCCATGTCATGGCTGATGAACAGATAGCTGAGGCCAAGCTCGGACTGCAGCTCCATCATCAGGTTCAGCACCTGCGCCTGAACCGAGACGTCCAGCGCCGAAACGGCCTCATCCGCGATGATTAGCTTGGGATTCAGCGCCAGTGCTCGCGCAATCGCAATCCGTTGCCGCTGACCACCCGACATCTCATGCGGGAAGCGGCGCATGAAGCTGCGCGGCAGTTGCACCTTGTCGAACAGTTGCGCCACGCGGTCCTGCAGTTCTGACCCCGACGCAACCCCATAGTTCCGCATCGGTTCAGCGACCTGATCAACCAACTGCATCTGAGGGTTCAGCGAGGCGAACGGATCCTGAAAGATCATCTGCATGTCCAGCCGCGCTTTGCGCAGGCCGGCCTGGTCCAGCTTCATGATGTCGACACCGTCCAGATCAACCTCACCCGCCATCGGCTCCACCAATCGCAGGATCGAGCGCCCTGCCGACGACTTGCCACACCCAGATTCGCCCACGAGGCTGAGAGTCTGCCCCCGGTTCAGCGTGAACGAGACATCTTCGACTGCATGCACGTTCGAGATGGTCCGGCGCAGCAATCCGCCTTTCACCGCAAATCGCGTGGTCAGGTTCTTGACCGTCAGCAACACTTCGTTCGTACCCGGGATCGGAGCGATCTTCTGGCCTTCCTCACCCAGCAGTTTCATTGGCTCGGGCGCGGCTTTGCCCTGCATCTCGCCCAATTTCGGAACCGCCGCCAGCAGAGCCTTGGTGTAATCGTGCTGCGGGTTTTCGAAGATTTCTTTGACGGTGCCTTCCTCGACCTTGTTGCCACGGAACATGACCACCACCCGGTCCGCCATCTGCGCGACGACAGCCATGTCATGGGTGATAAACATTACTGCCGTACCGGTCTCGCGCTTCAGGCGGTCCATCAGCGCCAGAATCTCGGCCTGGATGGTCACATCCAATGCAGTAGTGGGTTCATCCGCAATCAACAGGCGTGGCTCACACGCCATGGCCATGGCGATCACCACACGCTGGCGCATGCCACCGGACAGTTCATGCGGATATTGCTTCAAACGTCGCTCGGGCTCAGGGATGCGCACCTGACGCAATAGTTCCAGCGCGCGCTCTTCGGCCTGCGCTTTGTTCATGTCCTTGTGGATTCGCAATCCTTCGGTGAGCTGCCGTCCGACGGTGAAAACCGGGTTCAAGGCCGTCATCGGCTCCTGAAAGATCATTCCGATCTCATTTCCGCGAATCTGCTTCATCAGATCTTGATCGGCGTGGGACAGATCCATTTCCTCGCCGCCGCGGCGATCGAAAAGCAGTTGCCCGCCAGCAATTTCACCGCCGCCGAACTCGACCAAGCGCATCAGCGATAGAGATGAGACTGATTTGCCCGACCCCGATTCGCCCACGATACAGACGGTTTCGCCTGGGTTGACCTCGAACGAGACGTCCTCGACGCCCACCACTGGGCCATCTTTAGTTTGAAATTCGACCCGCAGTTTTTTGATCTGGGCAATTGGCTGATCCAGCACGCGCGCTCTCCCCTTGGCGGCTTTTCGGATTGGGTGCCAAACGCTAAGGCGGGCAGATGTGAAAAGTCAAACCGATAGGTCAAATTTCGCAAGGCAAGGCTTGCAATTTTCCAAAACTCTGTTTCGATACGCCTCGTAACCGTTCTGGGGGGAGGTCTGAATACACGAAGGCGATACAATCGTTTCCGTTTGATTCCAAATCCTTATCCCTTTTGACGGCCACGCCTAACCCGCGGGCATCGCGGAGATAATCGAGACACGTATGTGTCCAACATGGAGTGTATGATGAAAATCAAAACCCTTTTGCTTGGTGCGATTGCAAGCACGGCAATGGCCCCGATGGCCATGGCCGAGCGTGGATCGGACGGCAATGTCAGCATCATTTACTGGCAAGCCCCATCGATCCTGAACCCGTTCCTTTCGGGTGGCACCAAGGATGTGGAATCCGCGTCGCTAGTGATTGAGCCGCTCGCCCGGTACAATCAAGATGGCGAAATGGTTCCGTTCCTGGCATCCGAAATTCCGACAGTTGCAAATGGTGGCGTCAGCGAAGACCTGACCTCGATCACTTGGAAAATCGCGCCGGGAATCACCTGGTCAGACGGCACACCTTTCACCTCCGCTGATGTAGTGTTCACTGCAAACTATTGCATGGACCCAGAAGGCGGTTGTGCGCAGGTGACCAAATTTGAAGGTGTCACCAATGTCGAAGCTGTCGATGATCTGACCGTCAAAGTCACATTCGATGCGCCGACCCCGTTCCCTTACGGCCCGTTCGTGGGTGGTGAGAGCCCGATCATCCAGGCGGCACAGTTCGCGGATTGCATGGGAGCCAAAGCGCCCGAATGCACCGAGCAGAACTTTAACCCGATCGGCACAGGCCCGTTTGTTGTCACCGAGTTCAAGCCAAATGACGTGATCACTTTCAAGGCCAATGATAACTACCGTGACCCGGCAAAGCCTGCGTTCGCAACGGTGACATTCAAAGGCGGTGGCGATGCAACTGCAGCTGGTCGTGCGGTCATGGAAACCGGCGAATTTGACTATGCCTGGAACTTGCAGCTTGCGCCTGAAGTGATCGCGCAGATGCAGGAAGGCGGCAAAGGTACTCCGGTCGCAGGCTTCGGCCCGCTGGTGGAACGCATCATGCTGAACCAGACCAACCCGTCGCCAGATCTGCCGGAGGGCGAGCGTTCGACTGCAACGCATCCGCACCCGTTCCTGCAGGACCCTGCTGTTTACAAGGCCATGTCGCTGGCCATCGACCGGCCGCTGCTGGTTGAAATCGGCTACGGTCAGGCCGGTAAGGTTACCTGCAACTGGGTACCTGCGCCTGCCGCGGTGAATTCCGACACATTCAGCTGCGATACTCAAGATATCGAAGGTGCCAAGAAGCTTCTGGATGACGCGGGTATCGTTGATTCCGATGGCGATGGCATCCGTGAAAAAGACGGTGTACCGCTGAAGATTGTCTACCAGACTTCTACCAACGCAGTTCGCCAGGACTTCCAGGCGCTGATCAAAGAATGGTGGAGCCAAATCGGTATCGAAACTGAGCTGCGCAACATCAATGCTTCGGTCTTCTTTGGTGGTGATCCGGGTTCGCCTGACACCTTCCAGAAGTTCTATGCCGACGTTGAAATGTATGCCAACACCTTCAACGGCACTGACCCGCAGTCCTATCTGGGCAACGGCCTGTGCGACAAGGCACCCAAGCCTGAAAGCCAGTGGCAGGGCGAGAACATCAGCCGTTTCTGCAACGAAGAGTTCGACAAGCTGCATGGCAAGCTGGCCGAAACCGCAGGTGCGGATGAGCGCGCGCAGATCGCGCGTCAGCTGAACGACATCATGGTTGAAAATGGCGGAATGATCCCGCTGGTGCACCGTGGTCGTCTGTCGGCACACGCCAATACGCTGGGTGGCGTTGTCCTGAACGTTTGGGACAGCGAGCTGTGGAACATTGCGGACTGGTACCGCAAGACCGGTTCCTAAGCGTTAATCTTGCAAAACCGCGCCCCGACCCATATCGGGGCGCGGTCATTTGCAGACCACTCCAACAAGAAGACGCATATAAAGGCGCCTCTTAATGCTCAACTTTACCATCAGACGACTGGTGCTGGCCGTTCCCACGCTACTGTTCATCAGCCTCGTCATCTTCCTGCTCCTCGAACTCGCACCCGGCGATCCGATGGCGCAGGTTCCACTTACCGTCCCCCCCGAAGTCAAAGAGAAGATGCGCGAGGCACTGGGCCTCGGTCAGCCGATGCATATCCGGTTCTGGAAATGGATCGTGCAGTTCTTCTGGATCGAACCGCAGGTTCTGGTCGACTCGATCTTTGGTACAACCTTCTCCGAAGGTGACCTGCGCGTGATTTCGTGGCAGACCCGCTCACCCGTCATGGACATCGTCGTTCAGCGCATCCCGCAGACCCTGTGGGTTGTTGGCACCGCTTATGTGGTCGCCATCCTGATCGCCCTGCCCATCGGTATCTATTCGGCTTACCGGCAGTATTCCTGGTTCGACCAAATGGGCACATTCGTGTCGATGGTCGGCTTCTCGGTACCGCCGTTCTTCTCGGGCGTATTGGTGATCGTGATCTTCTCAGTCCAGCTTGGATGGTTCCCGTCGATCTATGACACCACCCATGTGGTCAATAGCTGGGACAGCTTTGTTGTACAGCTGAAACAGATGATCATGCCGGTCATGGTTCTGGCTCTGCAGATCACCGCGCAGCTCAGCCGATTCATGCGCGCCTCGATGCTGGACAACCTTAATCAGGATTATGTCCGCACCGCCCGCGCCAAGGGCCTCAGCGAATATACGGTCGTCATGGTCCACGTCCTGCGCAACTCGATGATCCCTGTGGTCACCGTTATCGCGCTGGGTATTCCAGCCATCTTCGGCGGAGCGATCATTACCGAGCAGGTGTTCAAAGTGAACGGCATCGGCCAGTTGCTGATCGGGGCTATTCAGGCCAATGACTTGCCGATGGTCCAAACCCTGACCTTCATATTTGCAGTGCTGATCGTCCTGTTCAATCTGATCGCCGACGTTCTCTATGGCATTCTGGACCCGAGGATTCGTTATGACTGATCATGATCGTACCGATACACTGGTCCCGGACGAAGGGCTTGCGCCCGCCTCGACAGCGCTGCCAACCACCGATGTGATGGAAGAACTGGCCACCCCACCACGGAGCCAATGGCGCGATGTCTGGGATCAGTTCAAGACCCACAAAGGCGCGATGATCGGAGCGATTCTGTTCATCTTCATCGTCGCAGGCGTCTATCTGGGCCCATACTTATGGAGCATCGACCCCACTCAGATCGACATCCGTTCGCGCAATCAGGGCCCCAGTTGGGCGCATCCCTTTGGCACCGACCAGTTGGGCCGCGATATCCTAGCTCGCATGATGTCAGGCGGTCAGACATCGGTGTCAGTCGGCATCACCGCGATGCTGTTGGCGCTGTTTCTGGGCTCGTTCATCGGTGTTCTGGCCGGGTTTTTCAAACGGCTGGATGGCCCACTGATGCGCCTGACGGATCTGTTCTTGGCCTTGCCGTTGCTACCGCTGCTGCTGGTCATGATGCTGCTCTTCCGCGAGCCGCTATCTGCTGCCTTCGGGTTAGAGCGTGGAATCTTCATCCTGATCGTCTGCGCCATCGGCATCACCTCATGGATGCCCACAGCGCGGATCGTGCGCGGCGATGTGCTGGCGATCAAAGAGCGTGAGTTCGTTCTGGCCGCCCGGTCCATCGGCACCAGCAATGGCCAGATCATCACCCGGCACATCCTGCCGAATGTTCTGTCTCCGATCATGGTGTCGGCCACGCTGGGGATTGCAACTGCGATCATCACCGAAAGCGCGCTTTCCTTCCTCGGCCTCGGATTTCCGCCGGACTTCCCGACATGGGGTCGGCTGCTCTTCGATGGCGTCGACTATCTGCAGCAATACCCCGAGCGCGTGTTCTGGCCCGGACTGGCGATCTCACTAACCGTCCTCAGTGTAAATTATCTGGGTGACGGCCTGCGCGATGCGCTGGATCCACGTATTCGCGGACGATAAGCGAACTTAGTCGGCGCGCTTCAGCGCGCCGGCCAATACGATGATAAGAACGGCCAGCGGTAAAAGAACTGCAAAGGCAAATCTCAGCGTCATCAACTCGGCCAGAAATCCGATCAGAGGCGGCCCGATCAACAACCCTCCGTATCCCAATGTCGCGACGCTTGCGATCGCCTGTCCGGGCGGGACATGCGGGTCGTTGGCCGCACGGCTAAAGGCCAGAGGCATGATTACCGCATAGCCCACTCCCATCAGAGCAAAACCTGCCAAAGCCAATTCTGCCCCTCCCGCCGATACTACGCCAAACACGCCCAGCGCGGCGCAAACGCCGCCAAATCGTGCTGTTGCAACAGGCCCGAAACGCGCGATCACCACCCCGCCCGCAAGCCGGAACGCAACCATCGTGACCGAGAAGACCGCATAGCCCAGCGCCGCGATACTCTCAGCCGCACCGGTGACATCGCGCAGGAAGATCGCACTCCAATCCGCAACAGCCCCTTCGCCCAAAGCGCCGCACAGCGCTGTGAAACCCACAAGGATCAGGGCACCCGATGGCAAAGCGAACACCGATCCAGGTTTCGAAGCCGAACGTTTCGAAGTCCAGCGTACCCAAGACAAAACAAGCGCAAGCGCGACGACAACGCCACCCGCTAGCAGAAAATGTTGCAACACCGACAGCCCCATCTGTACGGCACTGTATCCGCTGAGCGCCCCCAGCCCGGCTCCAAGGCTCCACATCGCGTGAAAGGACGACATGACCGGCTTGTCATAGGCCTGTTCGACTTCTGCCGCCCAGGCGTTCATCGCAACATCCATCGAGCCATGGAAGGCTCCGAATACAAACAGAAACGCCGCAAGCGACCAGAACCCGCCGGCGAGAGCCAAAAGGATCAGGGAAAAGGTGTAGAGAACCGCGATCACCCGCGTGATCGCCACCGCCCCAAACTTGTCCGTCAAACGGCCCGTGATCGGAAACGAACAAACGGCCCCTGCTGCCATGAACAGCAAACCAAGCCCTAGCGCCTCGTGCGTCAGATCCAGCCTGTCCCGAACCGCAGGTATGCGCGATGCCCAGATGCCGAACAGCGCACCGTTCAGGATAAACATGGCGGCCACAGCCCGCCACGCCGCAACAATACCGATCACAGGGAATCCTCATAAAATCTGCCAAACGCCACCCGTTCTACAGATCATTCGTCGCCCGGCATAGACCGCTTATTCAATTCGCTTCCGGATCTGGCGCACCCCGAACCAAACGGCAAGGATGACAGGCACGGTCACAATTGCCGTCAGCATCCCTTTGCTAATCCCGGCCTGCGTCAGTGGGTAGAGCAAGTAGCTGACCAGAGACACCGCATAGTAGCTGATCGCCACCACAGATAATCCCTCGACTGTGTGCTGCAATCTAAGGGCCAGATCAGCACGCCGGTCCATGCTTTCCAGCAGAGCCTGATTTTGAGCGCTGCGTTCGACATCGACACGGGTACGCAACAGGTCGCCGGCGCGAATAGCCCTGTCGGACAAGGCCTGCAAACGTCGCTCGGTTGATTTAACCGTCCGCATCGCGGGGTCATAACGACGCATCATGAAATCGGCAAAACTCTGACGTCCATTGAATCTTTGTTCACGCAACACTTCGATGCGCTGATTAACAATCGCCTCATAGGCACCCGTGGCGCCGAACCGAAAAGAACACCGTGCCGAAAGTGTCTCAAGCTCGATCGAGGTAGACAGAAGATCCGGCAACAATTCGTCTGGGTGCGCTGTTTCATCGGACATCTGCCCCATCAGGCGGGTCAATTGACCATCCAGTTCGCCGATGCGCGGCATCAGTTGCTTGACCCGTGCAAATCCCAGCATCGACATTGCCTTGTAGGTCTCAATCTCGCACAGCCGCTGAACGATCCGCCCGGTCCGACGCCGCCCGGTGCCTTTCTTGACAAACATCGCAAGCCGCATATGCCCCGCCGGATCAATTCGGAAATCACAAGCGCAGATCGCAGCATCATCCAGCACCCGCGCCACTGCTAGGCTTTCCGGCTCGAACCACTGAGCCAGCGAAGCCTTTGCCGCCTCATCCCCCTCGTACTCGACGACGCGAATTAAGGCCGATGTCACGCGCTGCCCCGGGCTCGCCATCAACCAATCTGGCGGAAACACCTCAAAGTCTGCCGGATTGAATGCACGTTCACTGACGTTCGGAGTGATCGCGGTATAGGTCACAAACTCGGTATGTTGTTCCCATTTCAGCCAATGACGCCCGATCTGACCCGCGTAGTGAGTGGCTTCTGGCTGAGGGTGCTGCGCGCCGTGGCGATCCAGCAGATTGATCAGGTGGGCCATATCCTCGCCACGATCGCGCGTAACCGCTTCTTTGGGCTTCTTGATCGCCAGAAACACAACCGTGCTGGGTAAGGGTGCAACCGGAAATGGGCGTGCATGCAGTTCATTGGCCAGCGTATAGCGAAGCGGATGATTGTCTATGGGCGTCATGTAAGGCTCCGGTGTATCACCGGCACTATAAGGCAGACCGACACAACATCAATTGTTTATTTATTTCAATTACTTACAAGGATACAACGGTATACAATCCCGCTATCTTATTGATTCGGCTCCCATAGCTCGATGGGATTGCCTTCAGGATCGTGGATGCGGGCGAATTTCCCGACCTCGCTGTCCCACTCCGGGTTCGTCTCGACGGTGATTCCGGCGATCTTTAATTGGTCGATCAACGCGCTCAGGTCATCGACACGAAAATTGATCATCCATTGCTGCTCGGAGCGGCCGAAATACTCGGTGTCCTGCGCAAAGGGTGCGAACACCGTATATCCTTCCCGCTGCTTCCAGGGCACAGGATCGTAGTGATTGACGCCCAAATGCTTCTCATACCAAGCACTCAACGCCTGCGGATCACGGGCCCGAAAGAATATCCCGCCAATTCCATTTACCTTCTGCATGGTCTGCCTCCGACTATCCCGAACACTCGCCAAGTTTAACACAGCCCGCTTGCTTCATATGGCTAAAAAACCTTGAGGGGGTTGGAGGCAAGCCCCCATCTCATCACAAAAGAAAAGGGCGCCCTCAGGCGCCCTTTGCAATCAGATTGTCCCTTCTGATCAATCGATCATGGGCAACAGCTTGTCGAGCGAAGCCTTGGCGTCGCCATAGAACATGCGGGTGTTCTCCTTGAAGAACAGCGGGTTCTCGATGCCCGAATAGCCGGTGCCCTGACCACGCTTGGACACAAACACCTGCTTGGCTTTCCAGCATTCCAACACCGGCATCCCGGCGATGGGGCTGTTCGGGTCTTCCTGCGCCGCAGGGTTCACGATATCGTTCGAGCCAATCACGATGGCCACATCCGTATCCGGGAAGTCGTCGTTGATCTCGTCCATCTCCAGAACAATGTCATACGGCACCTTCGCCTCGGCCAGCAGCACGTTCATGTGGCCCGGCAGACGACCGGCAACGGGGTGGATCGCAAAGCGCACGTTCTTGCCCTTGGCGCGCAGCTTGCGGACCAGCTCGGACACCGACTGCTGCGCCTGCGCCACGGCCATGCCGTAGCCGGGGATGATGACGATACTATCTGCATCATTCAGCGCCGCCGCGACACCATCTGCCTCGATGGCGATCTGTTCACCCTCAACAGCCATCTGTTCACCCTGCGGGCCACCAAAGCCGCCCAGAATTACGCTGACAAAGTGACGGTTCATCGCCTTACACATGATGTAGGACAGGATTGCACCAGACGAGCCCACCAATGCACCAACCACGATCAGCAGGTCGTTGCCTAGCGAGAAGCCGATGGCCGCAGCCGCCCAACCCGAATAGCTGTTCAGCATCGACACAACCACCGGCATGTCGGCCCCGCCGATGCCCATGATCAGGTGATAGCCGATGAACAGCGCTGCCAGAGTCATCAGGAACAGCGGGAAGAAACCGCCCGAATTGGTGTACCAGATCAGGCAGATGAACGACAAAGCAGCCGCACCCGCGTTCAAAGCATGACCGCCCGGAAGCTTGGTCGCCGCCGAGGTCACCTTGCCCGCCAACTTGCCATAAGCCACGACCGATCCAGTAAAGGTGATCGCACCGATGAAGATACCGAGGAACAGCTCAACATGCAGGATCGCCAGTTCGGCCGCGGTCTTCTTCGCGATCAGCTTGGCGAACGCCCCGAGATCGGACAGGTCTGCCTGAGACGCACTGTCAGCAATCGCCATGACTTGCGCCACATTGCCGATCTCGAAATGGGCATTGAATCCCACGAACACAGCCGCGAGACCCACCAGCGAATGCATCGCGGCCACAAGCTGCGGCATCTCGGTCATCTGCACGCGTTGCGCCACGTACTGTCCGATCAGACCACCGCCCGCGATCAGAAGCAATGACAGCAGCCACAGGCCTGAACCCGGACCAACCAGCGTGGCAAAAACCGCCAGCGCCATACCAACAATGCCATACCAGACCGCTCGCTTGGCGCTTTCCTGGTTCGACAACCCACCCAGAGACAGGATGAAAAGGACAGCCGCAACGACATAGGCGGCAGTAGTGAAGCCAAATTCCATGTGCCCGGCCTCCTTAAGATTTCTGGAACATGGCGAGCATGCGCCGGGTTACGAGGAAGCCGCCGAAGATGTTGATTCCGGCCATGAAGACGCTAAGCGCTGCCAGCAGAATGACAAGGAAAGATCCCGATCCGATCTGCATTAAGGCTCCAACGATAATGATCGACGAGATCGCGTTGGTGATCGCCATCAGTGGTGTGTGCAGGCTATGGCTCACATTCCAGATCACCTGGAAGCCCACAAAGATCGCCAGCACAAAAACGATGAAATGCTGCATGAAGCTGGCCGGAGCGATCAACCCCACCAGCAACATCAACGCACCGCCGACGCCCAGCAACGTGAACTGTTGCTTGGTCTGCGCTTTGAAGGCCGCGATTTCCTGCGCCCTTTTCTCTTCCGGCGTCAGTTCCTTGACCTCGGCCTTAGGCTGTGCCGCAATCGCCTGCACCTTGGGCGGCGGTGGCGGGAAGGTGATCTCGCCCTCATGGGTCACGGTCGCGCCACGGATCACGTCATCTTCCATGTCGTGATTGACCTTGCCGTCCTTCTCGGGTGTCAGGTCAGCCATCATGTGACGGATATTGGTCGCGTAAAGAGACGATGACTGCGCCGCCATCCGGCTGGGGAAGTCGGTATAGCCGATAATGGTCACGCCATTGTCGGTCACGATCTTCTCATCCGGTACCGTCAGTTTACAGTTACCGCCCTTTTCCGCTGCAAGGTCAACGATGACCGAACCCGGCTTCATGCTCTCGACCATATCTTTGGTCCAAAGCTCAGGTGCCTCACGGTTGGGTATCAGCGCCGTGGTAATGACGATGTCCATCTCGGGTGCCAGTTCCCGGAACTTGGCAAGCTGGGCGTTGCGGAATTCTTCCGACTGGACCGATGCGTAGCCGCCAGTCGATGCACCGTCCTGCTGTTCTTCCTCAAAATCCAGATAGACGAACTCAGCCCCCATGGATTCGACCTGCTCGGCCACTTCGGGGCGCACGTCGAACGCATAGGTGATCGCACCCAGCGAGGTTGAGGTCCCAATCGCGGCCAGACCAGCCACACCAGCACCAACGATCAGCACCTTGGCAGGCGGCACCTTACCGGCCGCCGTCACCTGACCGGTGAAGAAACGGCCAAAGTTGTTGCCTGCCTCGATCACAGCACGGTACCCGGCGATATTGGCCATCGAAGACAGCGCGTCCATCTTCTGCGCGCGCGAGATACGCGGGACCATCTCCATCGCGATCACGGTTGCGCCCTTGGATTTGGCGGCCTCCATCCCATCTTCATTCCCAGCCGGGTTAAAGAAGGAAATCAGGGTCTTATCCTTGGTCAGACGCTTCAGTTCGGTGGCATCGGGCTGACGCACCTTGGCAATAATATCCGCCGCCTTCCAAAGCGAGGCGGCGGTCTTCATGACCTCAACGCCTGCGGCTTCATAAGCGGCGTCCGAAAACCCCGCAGCAGCGCCTGCGCCCTTTTCGATCAGGCACTCATAGCCCAGTTTCTGCAACTGCACAGCCGAGTCCGGAGTCATCGCGACCCGGTTCTCGCCCTTGTACGTTTCCTTTGGCGTCCCAATTTTCACCAGTCGGTTCCCCCTAATTTTTGATTCAGGCCAGGTGGGTGTTCAGCATAGAATGACAAGCAGACATGTATCCTGCGCAAGATTATTTCGCAAGCGCAGCAATTATGACGCTGTGTCATGATGACCACACCCTTATATCCATCGTCTGGTCTTGCGTTCATACCGGGCGAAATCGGCGCGGAATGTGCGGCGCAGACGGTCTTCCTCGGGTATGATAAAGCGGCGTTCCAGCACCCAGACAAAAACCGGGATCAGCACCAGCGACAACACCGCGTCAAAACGCAGGATCAGCCCGGTCAGGATTAGCACATCGCCCACATAGATAGGATTGCGGCTGCGCTTATAAATCCCGGTCTGCACCATGGTCGAGGGTGTTTCGTGCGGAAAGACCGTGGTTTTGTGCCGGCGGAACTCAATCACCGCCATCACGGCCAGAATGATACCGCCACCGATCAGTATGCCGCTGAGCAGATCTGTCACCGCTCCATCCAGAGACAACCCCAGCGGCAACACGCGCGCCTGGACCCAGGCGAGCAAGGCAAAGCCCACAAGCCAAACAGGTGGTATGTCGATCAGGCGCATGGCTGTCCCTTCACGCGGCGACACATGGTGGCAGATGTCGCTTCTGATCGCTCTCCTATCGTTTTCTGACCGCATTGGCAAAAGCGCAGGGTGTCGCATCGACCCAGGGCGCTGGACAACCCGCACCAATAGACAGACACAACGGGATCAGATAGCCAGTTACAACCTGACTGTTTCAGAAAGACAAAGCCTCGCCATGACCGATTTCGCCAAAACCAAATCCATGTTTCACCTGCCCGAGGGCATTCTTTATCTCGACGGTAACTCTCTGGGCCCGTTGCCGAAATCAGCCGGTGACCGTGTCGGAAGCATGATGAAGGACGAATGGGGTCAGTTGCTGATCACCGGCTGGAACAAAGCCGGGTGGATGGGTATGCCGACCGGCCTTGGGGATCGGATCGGACGGCTGATCGGGGCAGAGCCCGGCAGCGTCGTGGTAGGCGATACTCTGTCGATCAAGGTTTATCAGGCGGTCGCCTCAGCGCTGGAACTGAACCCGACCCGCAAGCTGGTCCTGTCGGACAACGGCAACTTCCCGTCGGATCTTTACATGGCAGATGGGCTGTTGCGATCACTGGGGACGGATTACGAACTGCGCGTGGTCGATCCCGAAAACGTCGCTGCACATATCACCGAAGAGGTCGCCGTTCTGATGCTGACCGAGGTCGATTATCGTTCCGGCCGTATGCATGACATGAAGGCTTTGACCGAACTGGCCCATGCGAACGGTGTCGTGACCGTCTGGGACCTTGCCCATTCTGCGGGGGCAATCCCGGTCGATCTGACCGGTTGCAGCGCGGATTTCGCTGTTGGCTGCACGTATAAGTATCTCAATGGCGGTCCCGGTGCGCCAGCGTTCGTCTATGTCGCTCCGCGTCTGTCGGATCGCGTGCGCCCGGCGCTTTCGGGCTGGTTGGGGCATGAAGCCCCCTTTGCCTTCGATCTCGACTATCGCCCCGGCGCGGGAATCGAGAGGATGCGGGTCGGAACCCCTCCGGTCATTCAGATGGCAGCGCTGTCGGCAGCGATGGATATCTGGGACATGGCTGAAATGGCCGATGTGCGCGCCAAGTCAATCGAATTGACCGAATTGTTCATTACCCGGGTTGAGGCTACCTGCCCGGGATTGACACTCGCAAGCCCCCGCGATCCAGCCCAGCGCGGAAGTCAAGTATCGTTTCATTTTGATGAAGGATACGCTGCCATGCAGGCTTTGATCGCGCGTGGCGTGATCGGCGATTTCCGAGCGCCCGATATCATGCGGTTTGGCTTCACACCGCTATATGTCGATGAAGGGGATGTAGAACAGGCCGCCCAAATTCTGGCCGATATCATAACCAACAAGCTGTGGGACAAACCGGAATACAAAATCCGTCAGCGCGTCACCTGACCTCAAGCGCCGCGCCCAAAAGCGTGGCCAATTGCGAAATGCCTTGTTCGAACTCTTCAGCGCTGGAGGCCGTCATCTTGACGCCCTTCAGCGATGTGGTGATTGTCTTTGCGGCCTCATCCGGGCCGACAGGCAAATGCGCGCGACCTGCCGCATCCTCGCGCCGTAACCATTCGGCGTAAAGTTGCGTCAATTTGGCCTCGCCCTCCTGAACGATATCCGTCGACATGGATTTGGTCGCGTCCAGCATTTCAAGCCCATGAGGTGAGGCCAAAATTTCAGCCATCCCGTTTGATTGCGCCTCGATCGCCTGAGCGAGGATCTGAGGCAAAGGACCTTCGCTGGCCAAGGCTTCAGCGACTAGGGTAACTTTCTCGCCATAATAAAACTGCGTCAGTTCGCGAACGATGGCCTCTTTATTCTTGAAATGCAGATAGACCGCAGGCCGGGACATCCCTGCCCCTTTGGCAATGTCATCCATCGAAGTTTTCTTAAACCCATAGGTCGCAAAGGCCTGAAATGCCGATTTCAGAATGGCCGCTGTCTTGGAATCTTCACTTACACTCGTCATGCGAGAACCTCTGACACTTCTTGTTCATTTTGTCAATTGACAAGATGACACTTTTCATTAATTATGTCAGAAACCAGCCAAAGCTAAGAGAGGTGCGCCATGGCGACGGCCCTTAAGATCAACGGAAAGACCCATCAGGTTGATCTGCCTGATGATGTGCCCTTGTTATGGGTTCTGCGTGATGAGGTTGGACTAACCGGTACCAAGTTCGGCTGTGGTGTGGCTGCCTGCGGCGCCTGCACCGTTCATATTGATGGTGAGGCCGTGCGGTCCTGCCAGGTAGCGCTCTCGGATGTTTGGGGTGATGTCACCACGATCGAGGGGCTTGGCACGCCTGACGCCATGGCAACGATCCAGAAGGCCTGGGTTGACCACCAAGTGGCCCAATGTGGTTACTGCCAGTCGGGCCAGATCATGCAGGCCGCATCGCTACTGGCTGAAAACCCGGCCCCAACGGACGAAGACATCGACGATGCGATGCAAGGCAACCTTTGCCGCTGTGGCACCTATCCTCGCATCCGCGCGGCCATCCATGATGCCGCTGCCAAGTTGAAGGAGGCTTGAGCCATGGGACGTATCGGTAAAATCGTTCGCCGCACATTCCTGATCGGATCTGCCGCCATCGTAGGTGGAGTGGCCTTCGGTGCCTACTACGTCACGCGTCCAGCTGCCAACCCGCTGAAACCGCGTGACGGGGAAACCGCGCTCAGCCCCTTTGTTCTGATCGACCAGCAGGGCGTGACCCTGTTCGCCCCCCGCGCTGAAATGGGTCAGGGCGTTATGACCACCTGGGCAGCACTGATCGCCGAGGAGCTGGATGTTGAGCTGGACGAAATCCGTGTGCTGCACGGACCTGCTGCTGCCGCCTATTACAACCATGCTCTTATGGGGGAAAGCCTGCCAGGCAAGGGCTATGACATCTCGGATTTCCAGCACAATCTGGGTGAGGCACTGGGTGTTCTGGGCAAAACGTTAAGCCTGCAGGTTACCGGCGGCTCAACCTCGATGAAAGACGGGTTCGAACGGATGCGGATGGCTGGCGCTACTGCGCGCGAAACCTTGAAGCAGGCTGCCGCGGACCAACTGGGGGTCGATCGCGATCAACTCATGACCGAAAATGGTGCTGTGGTTGCCCCGGATGGCACTCGCATTCCCTATAGCGAACTGGCCGAGGCCGCAGGCCAGATCGAACCGCCCGAGGTTTCCCTGCGTGATCCGTCCGAATGGCGTTTGCTCGGCAAATCCCTGCCCCGCGTCGACATTCCGGGCAAATCCACCGGCACCGCCACCTTTGGCATCGACGTGCGCCCCGAGGGCCTGAAATTCGCCTCGGTCCGCATGAACCCCAAGCTGGGCGGGGCAATGAACGGCTTTGACGCCAGTGCTGCAGAAGCCATGCCCGGCGTTGAAAAGATCGTCGATCTGGGCACTGGCGTCGCGGTGATTGCCAACAACACTTGGCTTGCCATGCAGGCGGTCGAGGCGATTGACGTGGATTGGGGCGATGCCCCCTATCCGCCCGATACTGATGCGGTATTCGCGCAAATTGCCAACGCGTTTGATGACGCCCCGAACTCGACCATGCGCGATGAAGGCGATGTCGAAACGCTTCCTGAAGGTGCCACCGAGATTACGGCAGAATATACCGTGCCCTATCTGGCCCACGCCACAATGGAACCGATGAACGCCACGGCGCTCTATACCAGTAACAAGCTGGACCTGTGGTGCGGCAATCAGGCCCCGACCCTGATCCAGATCCGCGCAGCCAACACCGCCGGTCTGGACACCGAAGCCGTCGAGATTCACACCACCTATCTGGGCGGCGGTTTCGGCCGCCGGGGCGAGCTGGATTTCGGCGAGATCGCCACAAAGGTCGCCATGGCCATTCCAGGCACCCCTGTGCAAACGACGTGGAGCCGCGAAGAGGATATGCGTCACGATTTCTACCGCCCCGGCGCGATGGCGCGCATGCGAGGGGCAGTGAAGGATGGCAAGGCCGTTCTGATCGACGGCAAGGTCGCCTCGCAATCGCCGACCCATCAGGCGGTTGAACGTGTTACGGGTTTCTCAGGCGGTGGCCCCGACAAGGTTCTGGTTGAGGGATTTTTTAACCAGCCCTACGCGGTGCCCAACTACCGCATGAGCGGTCATGTCGCCGATCTGGCCGTGCCGGTGGGCTTCTGGCGCTCGGTCGGCAACAGCCATAATGCCTTCTTCCACGAGACCTTCCTGGATGAAATGGCCCATGCCGCCGGGCGCGACCCGCTGGAGTTCCGGCTGGAGTTGGCAAGGTCCGAGTTCGCCCCGGCTGCGGGATGCCTGGAGGCCGTGAAAGAGATGTCAGGCTGGACCGGCAAAACCCCCGATGGTGTCGGACGTGGCGTGGCAATGGCCTACAGTTTTGGCACCCCGGTCGCACAGGTGATCGAAGTGGTTGACGATGACGGCACCATCCGCATCAACAAGGCCTGGATCGCCTGCGATGTCGGCTTGGCTTTGGATCCGGCGACGGTCGAGGCGCAGATGATCGGCGGCATGATCTACGGATTGTCTGCCGCCGCTCAAGAAGAGATCACCTTTGCCGATGGCGAGGTCGAACAGTACAATTTCCCGGATTATGATGCGTTACGGATGCAAAGCACACCGATCACGGAAGTCCGGATACTCGAGACCAACAAACATCTGGGCGGTGTCGGTGAACCGGGGACACCGCCGTCGATGCCTGCTTTGGGCAACGCGCTGTTCGACCTGACCGGCCAACGCGCGCGCAGCTTGCCGCTGAACAAGCAGTT
The DNA here is from genome assembly GCF_056543005.1 of Ruegeria sp. A5. Lineage (NCBI taxonomy): Bacteria > Pseudomonadati > Pseudomonadota > Alphaproteobacteria > Rhodobacterales > Roseobacteraceae > Ruegeria > Ruegeria sp. A5. The sequence continues at coordinate 282,960 of NZ_JBQGAV010000002.1, read as the reverse complement.
CGACTTGCTCGTATGATCAATTTGCGCCGACCCGGTTCTGGGTCGGCGCTCGCTCTTCCTGATGGCCTTAGAAGTTGACAGAAAGAAAGATTGCAGCTTCCGTCGCTTCAAAATCACTTTCGAACATGTCGAGATATCCGATTGAAGCCTCCAGAAACACCGTCTTGCTTGTGCGTCCTCTCACACCCAAACGGGTTGACCAAACAACATCATTGTCAGTGTTTGCAACTGTTCCACCCCCTAAGTTCTCGCGTTCAAACCAATAGGTCGCGCTGAGCGATGCATAAGGTGAAATGACAGAGTTGCCATTGAAGAACGGACGACTTACTTCGACCTCGGGCGTTAGGGCACTGTATTTTGCTTCTTGGATTTCACCAATAAACTCGGCTGGATTTCCCAGATACGTCCCGGTGAGATCGTAATCCTCGGCACTGTAATTATAGTAATCAAACGAGATCGACGGACGAATTAAGTAAGCTCCAGCCTCATATTGTCCGATTGCCTCGAGATTCGCGCGCCAACGGGTGCGATCAAAATCACCGCTCAGCTCCAGCACATCCACATCCGTGGAGAAGCGACCGACCGTGGCGAGACCGTTTAGAACCCACCTCTCAGACATCCGCCAGGCGAAATAGGGTCCGATCGCGAATCCCGAAGTATCCTGAGAAAACTGCCCCTGAAAGCCGTCCAGCTGGGTGTTTTCGTATTCAAGCTGCAAACCAAGCACGAGGTTTTCTTGGACAAGACGGTCGATTCCAATTTCGAAAAAGCTGTCGTTCACATCCAGTTCGCTGTTTCCACGGGTGTCTTCAATGTCTGTGTAGGTGAAATTGGTCCATACATTCCAAACAGATTCTGGCCCAAACTCGCGCCCCTCCGTCAGCGGAGGGCCGACAACCGGATCGCACAAGGCAGGGTCAAGCTTACCCGTCGCATCCGCCACGCAGGCTTGATCATCGCCCGAAGGTCGCCCACTTACGTAGAGCGGATTAACGGGTCGACCTGTCTCGCCTATGTTGCCAATTCCACCGCCCGACCCTCCGGAACCGCCACCAGAGCCACCACCAGAACCGCCACCAGAGCCACCACCGGATCCGCCACCAGAGCCACCACCGGATCCGCCCGAGCCGCCGCCACCGCCGAAGCCACCCCCGGAACCGCCGCCTCCAAAGCCGCCCCCGCCTCCGAATCCGCCACCTGATCCACCCGAGCCGCCGCCACCGCCGAAGCCACCACCGGAACCGCCGCCGGATCCACCCGAGCCGCCTCCGTTTCCTCCCCCGCCGCCACCATTGCCACCACCCCAACCCGGCAGCGTCCAATCTCTTTTTTGGTTTTGCGTATCGATCAGACAGTCGCGCCCATTTGGTGCCCCTCCGCGTTTGAACAGACGATGAACGCCCCCTGATCCATTAGATACGAAGGGAGACAAGCTTAGATGAACTCCGGGCCGAGATCGGCTCCAGGTATCAACGGTCGTGTTGCCCTGTGCAGCTTCCAGACGAAAAGCACCGCTTTCCGTCTGCGATAACCACAATGAGGATGAAGAGTCAGGTGTTCGCCCGATGTAAAGCAGGTCTCCGGCCGAGCTGCATTGTTGCGCATGCCCAGCAGTTCCCAGGACCGCCAAAAAAAGTGCCGCAGGAACGAATTCTCTTAAACCGCGAGGGTACTTTCCTGAAAAGCTGTGCATGAACTGCTCCGAACCCAGTCAGATTTGAATATGGCCAAGGGTATCTCGGCGCAAATTCGCGGTTCAGGGAAGATATCCAATTATCTTTTTATTCGAATGTTGCCGGCAAACCTTAGAACGATCCATCGACAGATTAGCGTGACTAAGCAGACTGCCGGATCGCCCCGACCGTTTTCGCGTTTTTCCAATCGTATACGGCGCGACCAAATTCCTTGAACAATGGCCGCGAAACCGGGTCATTCGCCGCGTCCCATTCAGGGTGCCATTGGACCGAAAGGGTAAAGCCGGGGGCATCCTCGACATAGATCGCCTCGGGCGTGCCATCAGGCGCGTGGCCATCGATCACCACATTCTCGCCCAGCGTCTTGATCCCTTGTCCGTGTAACGTATTGGTCATCACTTCGGCCGCGCCCAGCAGGCGGTGGAACACACCACCTTCGGTTAGCGACACGACATGGCGCAGAGCAAACTTCTCCTCCAAAGTGCCGTCGGGTGGCATCCGGTGGTTCTGACGCCCCGGGAGGTCACGAATCTCAGGGTAGAGCGTACCACCCAAGGCGACGTTTACTTCTTGAAACCCGCGACAAATCCCAAAGAACGGCTGACCCCGCTCAGCACAAGCCCGGATTAAAGGCAGCGTGATTGCATCCCGCGCGCGGTCAAACTCACCATGCGCCTCGGTCGCGGGCTCGCCATATTCTTCGGGGTGAACGTTCGGACGGCCGCCGGTCAACAGGAAGCCGTCGCAAACCTCGAGCAACTCATCAACCGCAACATAGCGCGGGTCGGCGGGGATCAGTAGCGGCAGACAGTCAGACACGTTCGAGACCGCCTCGGAATTCATCGTTCCGCCCGCATGGGTCGGATACTGATCATTCATCAGATAAGAGTTGCCGATTATTCCAACGACGGGGCGCGCCATTCCAAGTCCCTTGTATAGCTCATTTCCTGCAAAACCTATCGGCAGGTTTGGCCGCGCGCAACGGCACAGACCCTGCATGGTAGCGCAAGCGCGTGTTCAGCGACGCACATCCCCGATGAAGTTCGGCGTAGGGGTCAGATCTCGCCCGTCAACCCAGCGGCTTCGATACCTGCCAACGCGGCCGCTGCGTCATTATCCGAAGTGTCGCCGGTTACACCCACGGCACCGATCACCGCGCCCTTGCGGTCACGCAGCAGCACACCGCCAGGAACCGGAACAACCTGACCGCCATAAACCCCGTTCACGGCCGCCATGAAATAGGCCTGCCCTTCGGCCCGCTGCATCTGCGCGGTCCCCGCCATACCCAGCATTACCGATCCGTAGGCCTTACCATGTGCGATAGCAAAACGCCCCGGCGCAGCACCGTCTTCGCGTTCGAACGCGATCACGTGACCGCCGGCGTCCAGGACAACAACCGAGAGCGGTTTCAGCTCCATCTCGCGCCCTTTTTCCAGAGCTTTCCGAATGATGGTCCGCGCTTTGCGCAATGAAATGTTCATGCCCGATCCTTTTCATCTGGCCAAAAATACCTTCGGGGGAGCACGAGGGGGCAGACAGCCCCCTCGTACCTGCCGTTGCCCCTAGCTCAAACTTGCCTTCAGTTCCAGGCGACGGGCGTGCAGCACAGGCTCGGTATAACCCGAGGGCTGCACCCGCCCCCGGAACACCAGATCACAAGCCGCCTGAAACGCCACCCCGTCAAAACCCGGTGCCATGGGCCTGTAGGCCGGGTCTCCTTCGTTCTGACGGTCCACTACCGCGGCCATTTTCTGCATCGCCGCCATCACCTGTTCCTGACTGACCACATCGTGATGCAACCAGTTGGCCAGCGCCTGCGAAGAAATCCGACAGGTCGCGCGGTCCTCCATCAGTCCTATGTCGTTGATATCCGGAACTTTCGAGCAGCCAACACCCTGATCAATCCAGCGCACAACATAACCCAAGATTCCTTGTGCGTTGTTTTCGATCTCACGGGTGATCTCACCAGCGCTGAGATTACGACCGCCCAGCAGAGGTATGGTCAGCAGATCATTCAACGTACCCCGAGCCCCGCCAGCAGCCAATTCATCCTGGCGCGCCAACACATCGATCTTGTGATAGTGGGTTGCATGAAGCGTTGCCGCAGTAGGTGACGGCACCCAGGCGCAGGTTGCACCGGATTGCGGGTGGCCGATCTTGGTCGCCAGCATGTCCGCCATCCGATCGGGCATGGCCCACATACCCTTGCCAATTTGCGCTCTGCCTTTCAGGCCGCAGACCAGTCCGATATCCACATTGCGATCCTCGTAAGACGCAATCCATGGCGTATCCTTGATATCGCCCTTCGGCAGCATCGGGCCTGCTTCCATAGAAGTATGAATCTCATCCCCCGTCCGATCCAGGAATCCGGTATTGATAAAGGCCACGCGCGATTTTGCGGCCCGGATGCATTCCTTGAGGTTGGCCGATGTGCGCCGCTCTTCATCCATAATGCCCAGCTTCACCGTATTGCGCGGCAGGCCCAGGATATCCTCGACCATGTCGAAAATCTCGACCGAAAACGCCACCTCCTCGGGCCCGTGCATCTTGGGTTTGACCACATAGACAGACCCCTTGACCGAGTTCCCGCCCTCGCGCTTCAGGTCATGCATGGCGATCAGCGTTGTGCAGAGCGCGTCCATCAAACCTTCACCAATCTCGCGCCCTTCGGCATCCAGCACTGCGGGGTTCGTCATTAGATGGCCCACATTTCGCACCAGCATCAGCGACCGACCTTTCAGAGTGGCTGGCGTGCCATTCGGAGCCATGTAGGCCAAATCCCCGGCAAGCTTGCGCGTGAAGGTTGTGCCGCCTTTCGTAACCTCTTCGGTCAGGTTGCCGGCCATCAAGCCAAGCCAGTTTCCATAGGCCAACACCTTGTCGGTCGCGTCGACACAAGCAACAGAATCCTCGCAATCCATGATGGTCGAAAGCGCGGATTCCAAACGGACATCAGAAATACCTGCAGGATCGGTGGCGCCAATTGTGCTATGCGCATCAATCCTGACTTGAATGTGCAACCCGTTGTTGCTTAGCAATACAAACTCCGGTGCTTCAGCTGCGCCAGCGTAGCCTGCGAACTGAGACGGGTCGGCGAGCTTCGGCATCAGCGCACCGTCCTTAACGCTTAACCCGGAGACCTCCGCCCAGGACCCTTCGGATAGCGGCACAGCCTCATCCAGGAACGCCTTCGCCCAGGCGATGACCCGCGCACCGCGCCCGGCGTCATAAGCCTTGCCTGTCGGCAGATCGCCTAACGCATCTGTTCCATAAAGCGCATCATATAAACTGCCCCAGCGCGCATTTGCGGCATTCAACGCAAAGCGCGCGTTGGTGATCGGCACAACCAATTGCGGTCCGGGGATTAGCGCGATTTCAGGGTCGACACTGGCTGTCTCGATCTCGAAATCGTCGCCTTCCTCTACCAGATACCCAATCTCACGCAGAAAAGACTGATATTCAGCCGCGTCAATGGGCAACCCCCGCCGCGCCGCGTGCCAGCCATCGATCCGGCCCTGAATGTCAGCCCGCTTGTCCAGCAGCGCCCGGTTTTTCGGCCCAAGTTCATTGGCCAAGCGCGCCAGACCCGCCCAGAAATCAATTGCCGAAACTTCCGTGCCCGGCAGCGCCTTCTGTTCGATGAAATCCACCAGAACCGGGTCAATCTGCAGCCCGTTGCGGGTCTCTCTGCTGCTCATATTCCGAATCCCCTACGATTGTGTGCCATTGTATGCGCTCCTCAATTAGGGCGTTCGTTTCCGATAGGCAACTTCTGTCCCGACATGAGGGGCATTTGACCCAGCGCGAACCGTCTCAAATGAACAGCGGCAATGGCACATCGGTTGCAGCGTCCGCGCGAAGCCCATAACGTCTCGCCAGATTCCCAGTCGATGAGGCCCCCGATGCGCGACGCCGCCCCCACAACGATTTATCTGAAAGAATACACTCCGTTCGGGTTTCTAGTGGACAGTGTGCATCTGACCTTCGATCTGGCCGCACACGCCACTCGCGTCACTTCCCGCATCGCCTTCCGCCCGAACCCCGAAGCGACCGACCGCACGTTTTTTCTGCATGGCGAAGAGCTAAAGCTGATCCGTGCTGCAATTGATGGCGACGTGATCACGCCTGAGGTGACCACCGAAGGCCTCACCGCACCGGTTCCAGACGCGCCTTTCGTGTGGGAGGCCGTGGTCGAGATCGATCCCGGCAATAACACCGCGCTTGAGGGGCTGTATATGTCGAACGGCATGTATTGCACCCAATGCGAGGCCGAAGGGTTTCGCAAGATCACCTATTACCCCGACCGCCCGGATGTGATGTCTACCTTCACGGTGCGCATCAATGGCGACCTTCCCGTGCTGCTATCGAACGGCAACCCTTCGGGCAAAGGCGAGGGCTGGGCTGAATGGGTCGATCCATGGCCAAAACCCGCCTATCTGTTCGCGCTGGTCGCCGGAGAGCTGATCGCCCATCCCGGCCAGTTCACCACCAAATCCGGTCGCGACGTCGAACTAAATCTCTGGGTCCGCCCCGGCGATGAAGACAAATGCGCCTTTGGCATGGAGGCCCTTAAAAAGTCGTTGAAATGGGATGAGGACGTCTATGGCCGCGAATACGATCTGGACGTGTTCAACATTGTGGCCGTGGACGATTTCAACATGGGCGCGATGGAGAACAAGGGGCTGAACATCTTCAACTCCTCCGCCGTTCTAGCCAGCCCTGAAACCTCGACCGATATGAATTTCGAACGGATCGAGGCGATCATCGCACATGAGTATTTCCACAACTGGACCGGCAACCGCATCACCTGCCGCGACTGGTTCCAACTGTGCCTGAAGGAGGGGCTGACCGTGTTCCGCGATGCGCAGTTCACCTCGGATATGCGCTCGGCTCCTGTGAAACGTATCCATGATACCATCGACCTGCGCGTGCGGCAATTCCCCGAAGATAACGGGCCACTTTCACACCCGGTCCGGCCCGAGAGTTTTCAGGAAATCAACAACTTCTACACCTCAACCGTCTATGAAAAAGGCGCCGAGGTGATCGGGATGCTGAAACGGCTGGTCGGAGATGAGGCCTACAGCAAAGCACTGGACCTTTACTTCGATCGCCATGACGGGCAGGCCTGCACGATCGAAGATTGGTTGAAAGTATTCGAAGACACCACGGGCCGCGACCTGACCCAGTTCAAACGTTGGTACAGCCAATCCGGTACCCCCCGTGTCTCAGTTGCCGAAGACTGGACTGATGGCACCTATACCCTGACGCTGCGCCAACGGACCGAGCCGACGCCGGGACAAGAGGACAAGCAACCTCAGGTCATCCCTATCGCTGTGGGTCTGCTTGGCCCGAACGGGGACGAGATACGTGCGACCGAAGTGCTGGAACTGACCGAAGCCGAGCAGAGTTTTACCTTTACCGGTCTCGCGGCCAAACCTGTGCCCTCGATCCTGCGTGATTTCTCGGCCCCTGTGATCCTTGAACATGAGATCAGCAATGCCGAACGCGCCTTCCTTCTGGCTCATGACACCGACCCGTTCAACCGCTGGCAGGCAGGGCGGTCGCTAGCCGAGGACACCCTGCTGCGCATGATCACCGATGAGGCAACGCCTGATACCGACTATCTTGACGGCTTGCTGGCAGTGCTACGGAATGAAGCGCTGGACCCGGCCTACCGGGCACTGATGCTGGGTCTGCCGACGCAATCGGAACTGGCCGCAACACTATTTGACAAGGGCATCACCCCCGACCCGATGGCGATCTGGCGAGCGGTTGAGACTTTGCGTCAAGCCACGGCGCAACACGTTCAAGACCTGCTCCCCCGTCTGAACAGTGAAACGCTGGTGGACGCGCCTTATCAGCCGGACGCTGAACAATCAGGCAAACGCGCCTTGGGCAGCGCGGCGCTTGCGCTGACCTCGAGACTGGATGGAGGTGCCAAGGCCGCAGAGCAATATGCACGTGCTGACAACATGACCCTGCAGTTGGCCGCGTTGTCTTGTCTGCTACGCGCGGGCAAAGGCGAACGTGAGCTGGCCGCCTTCTATGATCAATGGCAGCATGACCGGCTGGTCATGGACAAGTGGTTCGCCATGCAGGTCTTGATGACCGGACCGGAAAAATCGGTTGAGACCGCGCGCAGGTTGACCGAGCATGCTGATTTTAATTGGAAGAACCCAAATCGTTTCCGCGCCTTAATGGGATCCCTGGCAGGCAACCACGCAGGCTTCCACCAAGCGAACGGAGCAGGTTACGCGCTGCTGGCAGACTGGTTGATCCGACTTGATCCCGTAAACCCGCAGACCACCGCCAGGATGTGCAGCGTGTTCCAAACTTGGAAACGCTATGACGCCGACCGTCAGGCCGTAATACTTGCACAACTGAATCGCATTGGCGACACGCCGAACCTGTCCCGGGACACGACCGAAATGGTCACGCGCATCTTGGGCGCATGACCGCGTTTACGTTCACTCGACAGAACCGAAATCAGCGAACGGTTCTGATCCTGATCGGCGTTTACGCGATGTTGATCGCTTTGATGATCCTGCTGAACGCGGTCTGGTGGCTGATGGCGCTTCTGGCCCTGACTACCCTGCCCGCGCTGTGGGATGTTATCAAGGACACCAGCGCAGGTATGGAGCTGACCGATGAAACCCTGCGTTGGCACACCGGCCAACGTCAGGGACAACTCAAGCTGTCCGAGGTGGATCGATTCCGGTTTGACACGCGGTGGGATTTCTCAGTGCGCGTCTCAGCGGTTCTGAAATCCGACAAACGCGTGCGTTTACCCGATGAATCACTGCCGCCACACAAGCAATTCGAAATGGTCCTGAATCAGGCGGGATTCGCGGTCGAACGACATCATTTTAGAGTTTTCTGAAACGATTCATGGAGTCTGGGCCACATTGGCACCTGAATCACGGGTTCTCCGCGACGCAGTCTTGATTTGAGCAGATTTTTTGGCAAACTGGACGGGTTACAAGTTTGTTCCAGTTCGAGTTTTGCCATGTTTTGGTCTTTGAAGGCTTTTGCCGCCCGTATTGTCGGTTCTTCTGATCCCACCCCTACACCTCTGCCTGCGTCCGTCGCCGATGCTACTGCATGGCTTGTCGCCTCGGGGCAGTTGAACATCCCAATCGCAGAATCAGATGAAAATGATGCGATCGGGCATCAGGTGATCGAACGTGGCCGCCATCTGGCGCGGCAGGATATGTGGGCAGAACTGTCGCTGGAGATGCGCACTGCAGATGAGGGGCGCAAGGCTACCCCTTGCGGGCAGCCGATCTCCGAGCTGTTGGCCTTTGGGGCCCGGTCCGATGTGGTTTTGGCGGCCGAGCACGCGCTGTCGGACGGCAAAGCACTGTCAGACTATGATCTGCTGGGCGGGATCTCGGAATTGGAAGGCGAGATTCAGAACCATCCCGATGATCCGATGATCACGCTTGTGGTTGCTTTGGCCCATATCGATTTGGCGTGGGCCTGGCGCGGGACGGCGCACCCGGACACGCTGCCGGCGCTGCACCAATCCCGTTGTGCCGCGCATTTCGACCGGGCTGCTGCGCTGCTTCCGAAATGCCGCGCTGCGCTGCCCGACAGTCCGGCGATTGCTGCAGCGGATTGCGCCTTGCTGGCAGGACACATTGATCCGCGCACCCGCGTTGCTGATAAATACGAAGCCCTGATCACGCTGGATCCCCAGAACCATCGCCACATGCGCGCGATGGGCAGCCACCTTCTGCCACGCTGGTTCGGCAGCTATGAACAACTTGAAGTGCAAGCCTTGCGCAACGCCGCACGGACCCAGAAAAATTGGGGTGCGGGTGGATATACCTGGGTGCAATTCGACGCCATCGCGCTGGATGACGAGGCCTGCGCGCGGGTGGATGTCGAATACTTCATTGAAGGTTTGCGCGATATCGTTGCACGTCGTCCGGATCAGCAGACAATCAACCTGCTGGCGGCCTATTGCTCGGTCACATTGCAGAACAGAATGGGCCAGAACCCGCGCGCCGATATCGCCCGCAAACAGATTTGCGAGGCCGCAAACTGGCTGATCCGCGATCACATGACCGAACTGCATCCGCTGATCTGGGCCCATGCGGCTAACGGGTTCAATAACAGCCTTCGCGTCAACTCGGCCGAGCGTTTTGCCGCCCGTGGTCGCCGCGATGCGCTGAAGGCGATCGCCAATCTGTTGCGGGATGAGTTGCGCAGTGGGCAGAGTGTGACCTTTACACCGTCGGGGCTGCAGTTCTCGGGGAACTAAAGCGCCATTGCCCCTTGCCCCTTTGGCGCGCCGGGCCTAATACGCAGGCTTAGACTTCTGCGGAAATGAGGCGCGCCATGCTCGACCTGACATACGAAATGCCCAAACCCAAAACCATTGCCGGGGCCAAGCACGATTGGGAACTGGTGATCGGGATGGAGGTGCACGCTCAGGTCTCATCCAATGCCAAGCTGTTCTCGGGTGCATCAACCCAATTCGGGGCCGAGCCGAATTCGAACGTGGCCTTCGTGGACGCTGCGATGCCCGGCATGCTGCCAGTGATCAACGAGTATTGCGTTGAACAGGCCGTGCGCACCGGGCTGGGTCTGAAAGCGGATATCAACCTGAAATCGGCCTTTGACCGCAAGAACTACTTCTATCCCGACCTGCCGCAAGGATACCAGATTTCCCAGCTTTATCAGCCTATTGTAGGTGAAGGAGAAGTTCTGGTCGAGATGGGCGACGGTACCGCGCGCATGGTCCGCATCGAACGCATCCACATGGAGCAAGACGCGGGCAAATCGATCCACGACATGGATCCGCATATGTCCTTTGTCGACCTGAACCGGACCGGCGTCTGCCTGATGGAGATCGTTTCGCGCCCCGATATTCGCGGGCCGGAAGAGGCCGCGGCATATATCGCCAAGCTGCGTCAGATCATGCGTTACTTAGGCACCTGCGACGGCAACATGCAGAACGGCAACCTGCGGGCGGACGTAAACGTTTCGATCTGTTTGCCGGGTGCTTACGAGAAGTATCAGGAAACACAGGACTTTTCGCATCTGGGCACGCGCTGCGAGATCAAGAACATGAACTCAATGCGCTTTATCCAGCAAGCGATCGAGGTCGAAGCCCGCCGTCAGATTGCCATCGTTGAAGGCGGCGGCACGGTTGATCAGGAAACCCGTCTGTACGACCCGGACAAGGGCGAGACACGCTCGATGCGGTCCAAGGAAGAGGCGCATGATTATCGCTACTTCCCCGACCCTGACCTGCTGCCGCTGGAGATCGAACAGGCATGGGTGGATGACATCGCCGCCAATCTGCCCGAGCTGCCAGACGATAAAAAAGCTCGTTTTATCAGTGCGTTCGGCCTGACCGACTATGACGCATCGGTGCTGACCGCCGAGGTGGAATCGGCTGCTTATTTCGAAGAGGTCGCCAAGGGGCGCAGCGGCAAGCTGGCCGCGAACTGGGTCATCAACGAACTGTTTGGTCGCCTGAAAAAAGAAGACCACGACATCACCGAGTCTCCGGTGTCTCCGGCTCAGTTGGCGGGTATCATTGATCTGATTTCGTCGGATGCCATCTCGGGCAAGATCGCCAAGGATCTGTTTGAAATCGTCTATACCGAAGGCGGTGACCCGGCGCAGATCGTTGAAGACCGCGGCATGAAACAGGTGACAGATACCGGCGCGATCGAGGCCGCTTTGGACGAGATCATCTCGGCCAATCCGGCACAGGTTGAGAAGGCCAAGGTGAACCCAAAACTGGCCGGATGGTTCGTCGGACAGGTGATGAAGGCCACCGGCGGCAAGGCCAACCCGAAGGCCGTTAACGAACTGGTCAGCAAAAAGCTGGGTTCGTAAATCTTCCGAGTTGTACAAACCCCGGACAGGGGTTTGTTCGACTTGTACATAACGAAAACTTAATTTCAGAGCGCTTAAATCGGGCAAGCCATCGGCTTGACTCCCTGCCCGAATGCGCATTCTCATCTCGCCAAGTCAGAGAGGTGAGCATCAATGAAAAATCGTTTCGATCAGGAACTGGAAACCCGGCTGGTGCGCTATGCCGCCATCGACAGCCAGAGCGATGAGACCTCGCCATCGACCCCCAGCACCGAAATCCAGTTCGACATGCTGAACCTGCTGAAGCAAGAGCTTACCGAAATCGGTGCGCAGGATGTTGAGATGACTGGTGACAGCGTCGTGGTGGCAACCATCCCCGGTACGGCCGAAGGACCGACCATCGGGTTTCTGGCGCATGTAGACACCGCGCCTCAGTTCAACGCAACCGGGGTCAAGCCGCGGGTGATCAAGGGGTATAATGGCGGCGAGATTACATTCCCCGATGATCCCGATCTGGTGCTTTCGCCCGAAGAACACCCCTATCTGGCCGAGAAGATCGGGCATGACCTGATCACCGCCTCAGGCACCACGCTACTGGGGGCTGATGACAAGGCGGGCGTTTCGATCCTGATGACGATGGCGCGACACCTGCTTGAGAACAAGGACGTGCACCACGGTCCGATTCGCATCGCTTTTACCCCGGATGAAGAGATCGGGCGCGGTGTTACCGAACAGCTGCCCAAAGATCTGGGCGCGGATTTCGCCTATACGCTGGACGGGCAGGAACTGGGTGAGATCGAATACGAAAGCTTCTCGGCCGACCGAGCGGTGATTAAGATCACCGGCGTGTCGATCCACCCGGGACTGGCCAAAGACAAAATGGTAAACGCGGCGCATCTGGCTGCAAAGATCGTGCAGACCCTACCTCAGGCAACGATGACGCCCGAGGTGACGGATGGGCGCCAGGGGTTCATCCATGTCACCGATATGAACGGCGGCTCGTCCGAGATGGAGATAAAACTGATCCTGCGCGATTTCGAGATGGATGCGCTGGAAGCCCAGCGCGAGATCGTCCGGCAAGTCTGCGCCGCCGTACAGGCCACCGAGCCACGTGCGACCATCACCTGCGACATCTCCCATCAGTATCGCAACATGCGCTATTGGCTGGAAAATGACATGACGCCGGTTGATCTGGCCCGCGAGGCCTGCCGTGAACAAGGGATCGAGCCGGTCTCGGTGCCGATCCGGGGTGGCACCGACGGCTCGCGCCTGACCGAATTTGGCACACCGACACCTAATATCTTCACAGGCATGCAATGCATACACGGCCCGTTGGAATGGATTTCGGTGCAGGACATGGCGGTCGCGACAGAAACCTGCTTGTCACTCGTAGGCAAAGCAGCGCGGAGCTAAGGCCACAGTGCGGGCCGAAATTCGCCAATGCGCGATCTTGGCTTTCGCCCGCCTGTCAAAATGTTAATTTGCCCCGACACGGCAATCAGGACCAGTTGATGCAGCGCTACGAATACAAAGTTGTCCCCGCTCCGCAAAAGGGCACCAAGGCGAAGGGCGTGAAAACGCCCGAGGGCCGGTTTGCCACCTCGATCGAGCAACTGCTGAACCAGATGGGACAGGACGGCTGGGAGTATCAGCGCGCCGAATTGCTGCCCAGCGAAGAACGTTCGGGGCTGACCGGGTCAACCACCAACTGGCGCAACGTGTTGGTTTTCCGCCGGGCTCTGGCGTTGGAAAAACCTGAGCAGTCCGAACCCGTCGAAGAGGACACCGCCCCAACCGCGCGCGCAGTCCCGGGACCCGAAGAGGTTTTGGCCAAAACTCCTGCCGCCCCTGCCCCAATCTCGGAAGAGCCCGAAGACCCGCCCTTGTCTTTGAAACCTTCGGACGAAGTGGCGGATGACGAAGTGCGCCCCGAGCAAGCACGCCCAGCCGAGCCGTGATTGGATAACAATCAATCGAAGGATACCGCGTGAAGGGGCAAGGCCCTTATATCCTGCCCCATAACGGTTATGCTTTGTCAGTTCCGACCCGCGAACCCCATCGGCGAGAAACGACGCAGAAAGGGGATTGCTGCTGAGCCAGCTGAGCTTGAATTTGGCACATCCAGAAAGCTAGGCGCGCAACCGCCAGACAGGGCAACTGCATGACCTGCGAAACCAATATTTGCGGAGCCAAAAACGAGCGTGGGGTAAGAGGGTTTATTGCAAGGTTGTCAATTGCAAGCTGATTGCCCTGCATACATCCCAGCGCCTGCACCTGCTGCAGTCGCGAGTGTCTTGCCTGTACCGCCTCCGAACCGATTTCCAACCACTCCCCCAAGGGCAGCGCCACCAAGGATTCCCGCAGCGCAGCGAGCGTCTTGCTGTACCTGCGCCTGAGTTGGCGTCGTCGGAGCCCCGCAAGCAGCCAAGAGCAGTGAGGTCGCAAGCGCACAGGTTGTCAGTGCTTTGTTCATCTCGATTGCCTCTCAAATACCAAATAGTTATCTGAGTAAGTGGCTCTGGCGCGTCTAGCGTACAAGAGATCAACGTCTGTTTGATTCGAGATTAATCAAAACTTAATAAAGAAGACTAAGGGTCGAGCGCTTAAAGCGATATTTGCTGGTTTCCGATGGTTGCGGGTGCCGGGTTCCTGGTAAACCCCGACATTGGACGGCCGTGTTTTAATTGTAGAAAACGGGCGATGAGCGCGGAGCATCACAGTAAGATTTGACGCACAATAAAGCGCGACTACTGAATCTTCTGTTCCCCTATATTTGCCCCCAAGATCACATAGGTCGCGAGCCAGATCGAGCAAATATACATAGATATCTGAAGAGATGGTGCCCCCACACGGACTCGAACCGCGGACCTACTGATTACAAATCAGTTGCTCTACCAGCTGAGCTATAGGGGCACTGGGTGTCGATTAATATTTCGGAACAGGGACTGCAAGCCCGAAATTTCGGGTCATCTTAACTTTGTGCTGGTTTGCCTTAGGATAACAGTAATATCAGGCCTCATCCGAATTTGACTGCACCGGGGACAGGTTGTAACCCAAGCGGCGATCCCGACCGAGGTGAGGACAATTCCGATATGCAGATGGTCATCCAAGCCGGAGCGCACTTTACCGACCATGATCACCTGCTCAATCTGCTGCAGGCGAATGCGGATCTGGTTGCGGGAAATCATACTGCCTTCTGGGGGCTTCGTCCGTTCAGAAAGATCTTTCGACCTGCGCTGAAACCCTCTGCCGACCGGCCATCACATCAGGATACACTGGCGCGATTTCATAAACTGTTCCCCAATGGGCAGCAGGTTGACCGGGCGATCTTGTCGAGCGCGCTTTACCTGGGGGAACGGCCTTCCATCATCATGGATGGGCAATTTTACGCGAATGCCGGTCAAAGGTTGGCCTATCTGGATAATCTGTTCAGCGATTCGACGGTTGAGCTATTCGTGGGGCTACGTAATCCCGGCAGCTTTATTCCCAAGGTGCTGATGCTGCTGTCGGCGCCTGAGCGCGAGCATATCATTGCCACCACCGATCTGAGTTGCCTGAGTTGGCTCGCCATGATCGAAGACATTCGCGACCTAGCGCCAGATGTCAAAATCACTTTGTGGAGCAACGAGGATTCGCCGCTGATCTGCGGCGACATCGCGCGCGCGCTAGTGGGGCTACCCGAGGACACGCCGCTGGAACAGGAATACGCGCTGCTGTCCTCACTTGTCTCAGACATGGGCAAACAGGAGATTCAGAGCTTGTTAGAGCATCAAGCGGCCCCCAATGATCCCGTGCTCAGGGGCAGGCTGGCGCAGGTGTTTCAGCAGCATGCGCTGACGGATGAAATCGAAGAAGAGGTGGAGCTGCCTGGCTGGAACGAAGATATCGTTACCGCCTTTACCGAGCTTTATGAGCAGGATCTGGCACGGCTGCAGACCATGCCAGATATACGTTTTCTGAACCCGTAACCGGCTGGCGCTACATGCCCAGCGCTTCCTTGTACATTTCCAGCACCGCCTCTTCCTCGGCGATGTCGTCCTTGTCGCGCTTGCGCAGGGCGACGACCTTGCGCATGACCTTGGTGTCGTAGCCGCGGGCCTTGGCCTCGGCCATGACCTCTTTCTGCTGGTCGGCGATGTCTTTCTTTTCGGCCTCAAGACGCTCGAACCGTTCGACGAACTGGCGCAGCTCGCCTGCGGTCACTCGGTAGTTGGCTGCGGCCTGATCTTCGGTGATGTCTTCCATCTGCGTCTCTCCCAAGGGCTGAAAATAAGGTGCCGGATACATCGGCACCGACCCGACCGCAAGCGTGCATTCTGCACGGCGGGCTTGTCTGACCTGCGCCGATCCGATAAGCGCGGTCACGGATACAAAGGGTGAGCGTAAACAACCATGTTCGACATTATCGTCTGGGGCGGGGCCGCCCTGTCTGTGGCCGGGCTGGTCGGTCTGGTCTGGTGCATCCTGCAAGTGATGAAAGCGCGCAAAGCCAACCCGACGGATGACGAGTTGCGCGCTGCAGTTCAGGGTGTTCTGCCTTGGAATCTGGCGTCGCTTTTCCTGTCGGTACTTGGGCTGATGATGGTTATCCTGGGCATTTCGCTGGGATAACCAGATCGATCAGATCGGCATATTGTCGAACCGCGCTTCAAGCACGTCTTCGCATAGCGCAGCATCCAGCCGACGCAAGCGCGATGGGATATGAACCCCCTGCGCGCGCATTTTATCCAGAACCATGCTGACATGTGGCTGAAGCTCTAGCCGGGTCTCAAGACACGCACCATTCAGCTTTTGTTCAAGCCGTTCCGCTTCGGTAAAAAGATCCTGAGCAGTCATTTCCTTCCTCCCATATGGTGCCAATGTGCCTGATATAGGTAACGAGTTTAAGACGAGCACGAGACCGGAACAAAACATCGCGAATTCTTGCCTAGTCAGGCAAAAAACCGTCAATATGTCCGTGGTCGCCTAAAGCATACGCTCAAATTGCGGAGATTGCTTTGACAGACATCAACTCGTGATTAGGGGCTTTAAACATATTCCACTATTGTTATATGTATACAAGCTGAACGGAGGAACCCATGACGCCCAGTGTGAAAGCTTTTTTCGACCCGCAGACCTTCACCGTCTCTTACGTTGTGCAGGAACCTCAGGGGCAGGCCTGCGCCATCATCGACAGTGTATTGGATTTCGATCACGCCTCGGGGCGGACCGACACCAGCTCGGCCGACCAGATTGTCGACTATGTGACGGCACAGGGACTGAAGGTGGAATGGATTCTGGAAAGCCATGTCCATGCCGACCACCTGTCAGCAGCCCCTTACCTACAGGAAAAGCTGGGTGGTCAGATCGGGATTGGCGAGAATATCGTGGTCGTTCAGGACACGTTCGGCAAGGTCTTCAACGAAGGCACCGAGTTTCAGCGTGATGGCAGCCAGTTCGATGCACTGTTTGCCGAAGGGTCCAGCTTTCACATCGGCCAGATGCGCGGGGACGTTTTGCACACGCCAGGCCATACGCCCGCCTGCATGACCTATGTGATCGGCGATGCGGCCTTTGTGGGCGATACGCTGTTCATGCCGGATTTCGGAACTGCCCGATGCGATTTTCCCGGCGGGTCATCGGCGGACCTGTATGCCTCGATCCAGAAAATCCTGTCTCTGCCTGACGAGACGCGGATTTTTGTAGGCCATGATTACAAAGCGCCTGGTCGCGATGAATACGCGTGGGAGACCACGGTTGGCGAACAGAAGGCGCTGAACGTTCATATCGGTCAGGGCCGCAGCGTCGAAGAATTTGTCGAGATGCGCGATGCGCGGGATGCGACCCTGGCGATGCCGCGCCTGATTTTGCCCTCGCTGCAGGTCAATATGCGGGCTGGTCAGATGCCACCAGCGGATGAGCAGGGCGACGTTTTCATGAAAATCCCAGTCAATAAGCTTTGATACGAGGGCAGATGAGACAATGAATATCGAATGGATTTCGGGTCTGGCTGGTGGTCTGCTGATCGGGCTGGGCGCCAGCGTTTATCTGCTGTGTAATGGGCGGATCATGGGGGCGAGCGGCATATTGGGCGGGCTGCTGGAACGCAGCGACCGGAGCGTAATGACTGAACGCCTGGCTTTCGTCGCGGGCTTGATCGGGATGCCCTTATTGCTGCGCCCATTGATTGCGCCGCAGGCCGAGACCCATTTGACCCCGGATCTGGCGATCGTGATCCTTGCTGGGCTGCTGGTGGGGGCTGGAACACGGATCGCCAATGGCTGCACGTCGGGTCACGGCGTTTGTGGGATTTCTCGCTTCTCGTTGCGCGGGATCGTCGCAACGGTGTTCTACATTCTTGCAGGTGGTCTGACGGTTGCGCTGTTTCGCCATGCCTTGGGGGTGATCTAATGCGCGCAGTGTTTGCTTTTCTCGCCGGATCGCTGTTCGGCATCGGGCTTTTGATCTCAGGCATGACCGACACCACCAAGGTGCAGGGGTGGCTGGATGTGTTCGGCAATTGGGACCCGACGCTCGCCTTTGTCATGGGCGGGGCGATCCTGCCGATGCTGGTGGCGTGGCGATTGACACGGAACAGGGTCCCTGTTGTGGGCGGACAGTTCCCCGCCCCGCCCCGTGTTGAACTGGATCGCCGTCTGATCGTCGGGTCGGTCCTGTTCGGCGTCGGTTGGGGATTGGCGGGTTTGTGCCCGGGCCCGGCGATGGCCTCGCTTGGATATGGGGGCGTTGGCGGGATTGTGTTCCTGATTGCGATGATCGCGGGCATGTTTGCGGCACCAAAGCTGGGTGCGCAACTGGACAGGATCGCCGACGCAGCCTAAGCAATTGCTATGGAGATTCGACCGATAACCCCCCGCTACGCCGTCTCACCTCAGATCTCGGTGGAGGACGTGCCAGCCATTGCCGAGGCCGGTTTCGTCAAGGTGATCTGCAACCGTCCCAATACCGAAGTTCCGCCGGATCAGCAGTCAGACGCCATCGGTCAAGCCGTTCGCGAGGCCGGGATGGAATATGAGGTTCTGGAGTTGACACACCAGACGATGACACCGGAAAACGTGGCGCTGCAACGCGATCTGGCCGAAAGCTGCAGCGGGCCGGTTCTGGCCTATTGCGCCTCTGGCACACGATGCTCGGTGATCTGGGCGCTGGGACAGTGCGATCGGCTAAGCACGGATGAAATCCTCGATGCGACCGGAAAAGCGGGCTATGCGCTCGACGGGTTACGCCCGGCATTGGAACAGCTGCAAGGGCGCGGATAAGCCTCTTAATCGCGGCCATTGCCTTCGGGCGCTGGCAGACCGGCGAGGTGCGAGATTTCCGTGACACGCTGTTCGGAACTGGCAGGCAACAAGTCGTCGGGTTCCAGGAAGGAATCCTCGGTCGTCAGATCATGCGCTACAATATCGTCATCAAGCGGGGACGACATCTCGTCATCCGGGGCCGAGGGCGTCAAGCTTGATTTGCTGGCCAGAAATCCGGCGCAGTCCTTGGCGGGCAACGCAGTAGGAGGGCCTTGTTCGTTGATCCGTACCGCACGCATTCCGCCGCACTGACCCAGACGTCCGATGGCGGTTCGGGCACGATCGATTGACAGAACTTCAACCCGATCCACCCGCGCGCCCTGCAGCGGCAGGACATCCCCGACGGACAATTCCGAAAGCGCTGTCAACGGCAAAGACAGGCGGCAGATCACGGTGTTCAGCTCAGCCCGAATTACCCCGGATGCCTGATCCAGATTCACCCCCGATTGGGTGATATCCGCAACCTGTTCCTGATCCGAGAGCGGGCGCTCGGGCAGCAGGATACTGACCTCGCCCTGACGCGGACCACCGGCAAGTTCGACCGTCAGATCAAACATGCGATAGACCTCATCCTCCAGCGCCAGGTTCAGTGCGCGCCGACCTTCGGCGCGTGAGGTGAACTCATACCCGGACAGGCTGGCCATGTCTGCCGGGGACTCAACCAGTTTCAGAGCCCGGATCAGCATATCCTCGATCAGAGGGGCGACCATGGCAGCGTCGGTGTCGGTAAACGCACGCTCGGGTGGTGGGTCAGAGGTGACCATGGCAATCGTTTGCTGCTGGACGATAGCAGAGACGCAACCCGGGTCCAGACAGGCCGCGGCCAGGCCGCCCTGATCCGAGGTAAACAGCAGCATCAACCACCCCTCATTCAGCCGGTCGGCTATATCTTCCTGCGCACGTACGGCCTGCTTTGCCCCGATGACCGACAGCGCCAGCCCCATGCTTTCGCCGGAGGCGCGTGCCAACCCCAGCCGCAAGGCGCGCAGGACCGAGCGGGGCGAGTCGGCACCGCATTGCCCCGCTGAAAGCTTTCGTGCCAGTGCTGATGTGGTCATGGCCCCGTTCCGCCGTTTGTCGATGCGATGACGATTTGTCTAACCCGGCGGAGGTTACGAATGTCTTTATGACGCCCTCATTGCGCGGCCTGACGAAAAGCCAGCGGAAGGCTGACGCGGAAGGCCGCCCCTCCCTGCCCCGGCAGATAGGCAACTTCGCCGCCCAAGCGCTGCATAATCTCTCGGCAGATCGCCAGCCCCAACCCTGCCCCGCCTGCCTTGTCCGAGCCGACGCGGGCAAATTTTTCGAATACCATCGATTGCGCCTCGGCCGGGATACCACCACCGTTGTCGATGAAATCGATTACCACTTGCCCGCCGACATCATGGGCCGAGATGGTCAGCACCGGTTCAATGGCGTCGCAATATTTCTGGGCGTTGGAAATCAGGTTGATGAACACCTGCCCCAGCCGATCGAGATCCGTGTGCAGCGGGATACGTTCACTTGCGCGCACCCGCCGTACGCCAATCTTTCGATCACTGCCCGCCAGCGCGCTTGAAACGGCGCGGTCCAGAACTTCGCTTAGGGTGGCTTCGCCCATGTTCAGGCTAACCTGGCCGCTTTCCAGCACGCTAAGGTCGAGCAGATCATCCAGTAGCCGGGTCAGACGCAGCGATTCATCATGTATGATCGCAGCATAACGGATTTGTTCCTCGGCGCTGAGGCCATCGGTGTCGCGCATAATTTCAGAAAACGCCCGAATCGAGGTCATGGGCGTGCGCAATTCGTGGCTGACCTGGCTAAGAAACGCGTCTTTCTGTTTCGAGACTTGCGTAAGCTTGGCATTCGCCTCGCGCAATTGCCGCGCTGTGCGGCTGAGCTCAGTCGATTTCGCCTCAAGCTGGCTGGAATATTCCAACATCTGCGCGGACTCGTCGGCAACGGCCAACAGGTCTTCGACAGACACAGACGCCCCGCCAACGATCTGACCGATCATCGCATGCGCGGTTGCGGCCCCGACCGAGCCGCTGAGTTCGCGTTCCAGCCGTTCCAGAAACTGCGGCGTGGGCTCGGGCAGTCGTCCGGGGCGACCATTCTGGCGCTCGGCTTCGGCTTGAAAGAACTCTTGCGCGGGAATAGTGCCCAGAATCCGCTGGGTCATGATCATCAGGTCTTCGCTTTGCGCCACCGAACCGGTCCAGCCACGGGCTGAAACCGAATGGTCAAATACATTTACGAATTGCGCACCCTGAAGGCGTTCCAGCGGGCTGGGGAAGCTGAGCATCGAGGCGACGCAGAAGGCGATTGTATTCAGCGACAGCGACCACATGACCGTATGCACCATCGGGTCGATCCCTTCGATCCCGAACAACGCCTGCGGGCGCAGCCAGCCCCAGCCGAAGGGTCCGTTTTCAATCACCGATGCCGGGACAATGCCGCCACCCATGCCAGGCAGCAGCAGTGTGTAAATCCAGAGAAAGAACCCGACGCTGAGCCCGACCAACGCCCCAGTTCGGGTCGCGCCGCGCCAGAACAGGCCACCCACCAGTGCGGGCAGAATCTGGGAAATCCCGGCAAAGGCCACCAGCCCGATCGAGGTCAGGGCAGCCCCGCCCCCCGAAAGCTGGAAGTAGAAATAGCCCAACGCCATGATCGCCGCGATCGAGACGCGCCGCGCCATCAGCACGACTGTTCGCACATCACCAGAGACCGACGCGGTGCCTTCCTGCGTATTCAGCCAGATCGGCATGACCACATGGTTCGAGACCATGGTTGACAGCGCCATCGCGGTAACGATCACCATTGATGTGGCCGAGGAAAACCCGCCGATGAACGACAGCATCGCCAACCAGTCATTGCCCTGCGACAGCGGCACGGTCAGCACAAACAGGTCGGGGTTCGAGCCTTCGGGCATCAGGTCCAACCCAACGACGGCGATGGGCACGACAAACAAGCTCATCAGCAGCAGGTAGAGCGGAAAGGCCCAGGCGGCGGTGCGCAGGTGGCTTTCATCGTCATTCTCGACCACCATGACCTGAAACATCCGCGGCAAGCAGACAAAGGCCGCCGCCGAAAGGAAAATGAAAGTGGTCCAGCGCCCGGCATCCACATGCCATTGGCCAATTTCCGAGGCATCGATCTGATCCATCATCGGCCCCAAGCCGCCAGCGACGCCCCAGACAACAAAGATGCCAACGGCCAGAAGGGCGAAGAGTTTCACCACAGATTCCAACGCAATAGCGGTAACAACGCCGTGGTGGCGCTCATTGGCATCCAGATTGCGCGTCCCGAAGAGGATCGCGAAGACGGCCAAGCCCGCCGCGACCCAGAACACACTGGAGCCTTCGCGATAGAGACCTGAGGGATCGGCCTCGGCAAAGATCGAAAAGGACAGTGTGATCGACTGCAATTGCAGCGCGATATAAGGCGTGCCGCCCAACACCGCCAGAATGGTCACGCAGACCGCCAGTGTGTTGGACTTGCCGTATCGTGACGAGATCAGGTCAGCGATCGACGTCACGCGCTGGCTGCGTCCGATGCGCACGAGTTTGCGCAGGCCCCACCACCAGCTGATCATCACCAGTGTAGGACCCAGATAGATGGTTACGAATTCAAGCCCAGAACGCGCGGCGTTGCCAACCGCGCCATAAAACGTCCATGCAGTGCAATAGATCGACAGTGACAGGGTGTAGATCAGCGGGGAACGCAACCATTTCCCGCCGCCACGCGCAGCCAGCCTGTCCGCTGCGAAGGCGACGCCGAACAGAAGAACCACATAGCCCAGACAGACCAGAATCAGGACATTCAGGGTTGCCATGTCTCGGCCTCGGGCTCGGCAGTCTCGCGCGCGGTCATGCGTTTGGCGACGAAGCCGAAGATCACGCTGATCAGGATCAGAACACCCCAGCACGCAAAGATGTAGAACATGGCCGTCGACAGCGACAGAGCCTCGGCGCCTGCGCTGTCATCCGGCCATAGAAGCGGCAGCGCGAGCATTGCGGCACCCAGAAAAGGCAGCAGCCGCGCTGCATCCGCCAGCCTGCGCCGACGATAGCTTTGCCGTTCCAGAAACAGGGACGGACGAACTGGCGAGGGCCGATCTTTGCCGTCGCCCGCGGAGCTCATAACTGAGACGCCTGCGCATGCAGGTCGCGCACCGCTGTCAGGACTTCGGTATTCGAAAACGGCTTGGTCATGAATCGGCTGACCCCTGCCTGCTCGGCCATTTCACGATCGCGGGATTGCCCGCGCGCGGTCAGCATCAAAACCGGCAACGCCTTCATTTCATCATGTTCGCGCAGATCGCGCAGTACATCCATCCCGCTTTTTCCCGGCAACATCACATCCAGAATCACCAGATTGGGCCGCGCGGACAGAATCACCTGCACCGCATCCGTTCCCTCGGCATGGGTTTCAACCTGCCACCCCTCGCGTGTCAGCAGAAACCGGATCGCCTCGGTGATGTTGGGCTCATCCTCGATCAACAGAACCTTGCGGCTCATATTTGCATATCCTCCCCATGACGGATTGCACGTCCGGCCACCCGTCCAGCCCAGATTAAGCGCTGCGTCACGAAACTGTCAAAACCCTTCGCTCAGGATCGATGGCTCGCGCCGCGCGCTGCATTCGCGTTTCGGGCATATCCGACAACTGGCTCCGGCTTGCGCCGCGTTTTCCGCAGGCTGCACCGTGTCTTCGACCGGCAGCACCAGCATGACCGAACGATAGACCGGCTCGGCCCCGAATTCCTTAGCTGGCTGAGGGGTTGCGATTGCAAAACACTCAAACTCAGCAGCGGTTCGACCAAGCTGAACGACCCGTTTCCGGATCGGGACCAAGGGCCGATTCAAGGCGGTGAACAAGGGCCAGAGCGGACAGGCCTCGCCATGGCGCGGCAGGGCAAACCCCGGCGCGGGTTTAAAAAACAGAACGCTGCCGGAGGCGTCGCAAATCACCAAGCCAGCCGGACGCGCCAGCGTGCCTTCAGGCAGAAAGGCCAACCGTCGCAGCACCGTAGCAAGGTCCACTGAAAACACCGTCGCCAACGCCAGAGGATCGGGGTTTGCTGCATCCAGCGCGGCACACACCTGATCCAGCGGCATAGCGCGCGCGTCGGCGGCATAAAGGTCCAGCAACCCCGAGGCCACAGTGTTGGCTGCAGCGGAATCGAGCCCATCCAGCGGCACTTCGGTCAATTGCCCGCCGGCTTCGAGTTCCGGGAAATGATATCCTTGCTCGGCAAAAAACGCCTCGACCGCGTCCAGTGGGATACCGCGCAGATCGCGCTGCCCGTCACTGTCATCCAGATAGGTCACCAGCGCTTTGGAGCTTTCGGCCAGTCGTTCGGCATCCTGATGCAAGTTGCGATGGAACCGGTCGCGCCATTCCGGTTCGATCTCTCCCGGTTCAGCCAAGATTGCAGCTGTTGAGCGGATGGCGGCGGCGGTCGACAGCACCTCGTGCATTGAGGCCGCCAGATGCGGGTCATGGGTCAGTCGGTCGGAAAGAACTTCGACAGTGCGCTCCAGCGACACTACGCGGCGATGCATCTGCGCCAGAACACCCGACCAACCGGGAAAGCGGCCGGCGAATTCTTCCAACCCGTCCACCTCGGCCTTTTGGCCGACTGCATCCGCCGCGGCCTCGCGCAGAGCGGCGATGAGCGTCTCTTCGATCCCTTGAGTCAGCAGCGACGGCTCGACGGACAAAGCCGCCGCGATATCGACAAGCAGTTTGCCCCCAATGCGGCGGCGGTTGTGCTCGATCAGGTTCAGATACGATGCCGAAATCCCCACCTGCCGCGCCAGTTCCGCCTGTCGCAGCCCAGAGATTTGCCGTCTTTCGCGTATCCGGCTGCCGGTCAGCGTGTCGCGCATGGCGTTTATGTCCTTGGCTACTGCGGCTGCATTTTCAGATTAACTAAGTAATTATTATCTGTTGCCGACTAATTTTCAAAGAAGATTTACAACTTTGACAACGGCCAGAGAAAGAAACCCACCCTTTCCTGCCGCCCACCCTTCTCTTTCGACGCAATACCCGTCACCATAAGAACATGAGCGATCCCGCCTTTGAATACGCCCCCATCGGCCTTGTTGAGCTTGAGAACCGGATCATCCGACGGTGCAATCTGCAATTTGCGCGGACCTTTGGCGGGGATGAGGTTGACTATCGCAACATGCCCCTGCTGCATCTTTATCCTTCGGTCGCCGATTGGGAACGGATCGGCGCGCGTAGTCTGCAGGTGATGCGCGATACAGGCTATTACACAGACGAACGGGTGATGCGGCGACGCGACGGTGACCTGTTCTGGTGCCGCGCGCGGGGGCGTTCGCTGACGCCAGACGATCCGTTCCGGCACGGGATATGGAGCTTTTCGGACATCTCGGAAGAGCGCCCCTTGGTGCAATTGACAACCCGCGAACGCGAAGTGGCCATCCTGTCATGCCGGGGTTTATCCGCGAAGGAAATTGGCGTTGAACTTGGGCTAAGTTACCGCACGATCGAGGCCTATCGCGCCCGCCTTTTGGAAAAATACGGAGCCCGCAAGCTACCAGAACTGGTCGCAAAATTGTCTGGAACGCCGCTGTAATCGCGACAGCCCTCGTAATTCGCGCAAAAACCCCCATTTGGCAGGCTTAGACGGCGCTTTTCATGGCCGTCTGCATGGCTTATAACCCTGCGTAATCAAACCAAGCCCGCAGCAAACAGACGGGCATAGGGGAACCTTCGAGGACACTCATGACAGATACCAAACACGAAGCGGATGTCGCGTTTATCAAGGCACTGGCCGAACTGCTGCGCGAGAATGACCTGACCGAATTGCAGGTCAAGCGCGAATATGGCGAGGAAGACAGCCTGAATGTCCGTGTCAGCCGCATGTCGCAGACCGTGGCCGCTCCGGTTCAGGTTGCGGTTCCTGCGGCTGCACCGGTTGCCGCACCTGCTGCCGCGCCGGCCGCTGCCGAAGCGCCCGCTGCCGTGGATGATCCCGCCAGCCATCCAGGCGCTGTGACCTCGCCCATGGTAGGCACGGTTTACATGCAACCGGAACCGGGCGCGCCTGCGTTTATCTCGGTCGGTGCATCGGTCTCGGAAGGTGACACGCTATTGATTGTCGAAGCCATGAAGACAATGAACCACATCCACGCACCCAAGTCGGGCACCATCAAACGCATTCTAGTCGGCGATGGTGATGCTGTGGAATTCGGCACGCCTCTGGTCATCGTTGAGTAAGGCGGGCCCATGTTCGACAAAATCCTGATTGCCAACCGAGGCGAGATCGCCCTGCGTGTGATCCGTGCTGCGCGCGAGATGGGGATCAAGACGGTTGCCGTGCACTCCACCGCCGACAGCGATGCGATGCATGTGCGCATGGCGGACGAATCGGTCTGCATCGGCCCCCCGCCCAGCCCGCAAAGCTATCTGTCCGTGCCCGCGATCATCTCGGCCTGTGAAATCACCGGCGCGCAGGCGATACATCCCGGCTATGGCTTCCTGTCCGAGAATGCCGAGTTCGTGCAGATCGTCGAAGATCACGGCATTACCTTCATCGGACCCACCGCCGAACATATTCGTGTCATGGGTGACAAGATCACCGCCAAGGACACGATGAAGGAACTGGGTGTACCTTGCGTTCCGGGTTCTGACGGCGGTGTGCCAACGCTGGCCGACGCCAAGCGCATTGGTGAAGAGTTCGGCTATCCCGTCATCATCAAGGCAACCGCCGGTGGCGGCGGTCGCGGCATGAAGGTGGCACAAAACGCCGATGAGATGGAAAGCGCCTTCATGACCGCACGCGCCGAGGGCAAGGCCGCCTTTGGCAATGACGAGGTCTATATCGAGAAATATCTGACAACCCCGCGCCATATCGAGATTCAGGTCTTCGGCGATGGCAAGGGAAAGGCAGTGCATTTGGGCGAACGCGACTGTTCGCTGCAGCGCCGCCACCAGAAGGTGTTCGAAGAAGCCCCCGGCCCCAGTATCACGCCGGAAGAACGCGCCAAGATCGGTAAGATCTGTGCCGATGCGGTCGCCAAGATCAACTATATCGGCGCAGGCACCATCGAGTTCCTCTATGAAAATGGCGAGTTCTACTTCATCGAGATGAACACGCGTCTACAGGTGGAACACCCCGTGACCGAAGGCATCTTCGGCGTCGATCTGGTGCGCGAACAAATCCGCGTCGCCGCTGGTGAGGACATGTCGTTCGGTCAGGACGATCTTGAGATCAATGGCCACGCCATCGAGGTTCGCATCAACGCGGAAAAACTGCCGAACTTCTCGCCCTGCCCGGGCAAGATTACGGCCTATCACGCGCCAGGTGGTCTGGGCGTGCGGATGGATTCCGCGCTCTATGACGGCTATTCGATCCCGCCATATTACGACTCGTTGATCGCCAAACTGATCGTTCAGGGCCGTGACCGGGCTGAAGCTTTGGCCCGTCTGGAACGTGCTTTGGGCGAGTTGATCGTCGACGGTATCGACACCACCGTGCCGCTGTTCCACGCGCTGCTGCAGGAACCTGACCTGCACAGCGGCGAGTACAACATCCACTGGCTGGAGCACTGGCTTGCGGAGAACATGGCCTAATCTGACCAAAGGGCCGAAGGACAACCCCCCTTCGGCCCCGAGGCACCCGGCATGAGCCTTTCCCCTGAACTTCTGCTCCATGGCTATTCCATCGGCATTTTTCCGATGGCTGAGCATCGCGACGACCCCGAGTTGTTCTGGGTCGACCCGAAGTTTCGCGGCGTGTTCCCTCTGGATGGGTTCCACATCTCCCGCAGCCTAGCGCGGCGTATCCGGACCTGTGGGTTTTCGGTAAGCATCAATCGCGATTTTGCGGGCGTCGTGGATGGCTGCGCCGACCGATCGGATACCTGGATCAATCCCGAACTGCGCCATCTGTATCAGGAACTACACCGGACCGGCCGCGCGCATTCCCTCGAAGTCTGGGACGGCGCTTCACTGATTGGCGGCGTTTACGGCGTAGTCCTCGGCGCGGCCTTTTTTGGCGAAAGCATGTTCTCGCGTCGCACGGACGCATCGAAGATTGCACTTGCCTATCTGGTGGATCGACTGCGCCAAACCGGGTTCACGCTGTTCGATACGCAGTTTCTGACGGCGCATCTGGCCTCGTTGGGCGCGATCGAGATCCCGCGTGCGGTTTATCATAGCGAATTGAAACAAGCGCTTGACCTGAAAGCAGATTTCACCGCTGATCTGCAACAGGCCCCTCAGGGTGTGATACAACGTATCACCCAGACATCGTAGCGGGCGTGATCCAACGCGTTCAGCGCGGGTGAGGTCGCAATCATCCAGCCATCAAACAGCTGCTGCGCCTTACCCTGTTCCCAGATGGTCAGATAGGCAAAGGCGTCACCTGTCGGGTTTTCGGCTGGATAGCGACAATCACCCAGCGCGACATCCAGACCAAAGACCGACGTGGTCTCGCCGTTCTGCATTTCGATGTCCACCGTCTGCCCGCTGACCTTGTCCAACCCGCGCAACATGGCGCCGGGGCCGGATTCGACCTTTTGCTGCGCAGCAGCTCCGGTTGCGGTGACCATCAGAGCCACCAGTGCAGCGCGGATCATTCGCTTCCGTCCCCGGCCACGAATTTGACCAGCAACGAGATCAGGCTGACCGCGCCTTGCGTATCGGTAATCTCATCACCCGCCTCAAAATAGAACGGGGAACCGCCCGGCATAACCTCAACAAAGTTGCCACCCAGCAAGCCTTCGGAAGAAATCACAGCGGCGCTATCGTCTGGAATAAGAATACCATCTGCCACAGAAAATCGGGTATCTGCGCGGTACGTATCAGAGTTTAGCGTAACGCCAGTCACTGTCCCGATCTTGACCCCGGCAAGGCGTACATCCGTGCCAACGCCCACACCTTCGAGCGAGCGGAAAGACGCGCCCAGCTCGTATCCTGCGCCGGATTGAGACAGGCCTGTGGATTGGCTGGCGTAAACACCGAACGCAATGGCGCAGGCCAGCACGGCACCGCCGACGATAACTTCGGTCTTCGTATGAGTAGACATCTGGCCTCGCTTATTCCGGGCTCCACGCCTCGTAATCGCTACGTTCAACCGGATCGGCACGACGCAGAGAACCGGCAGGTGCATAGGCCAGCGCGGTGCCGGTCAGATTCTCCTGATGCGGTTTTTCCCAGGACTTGTGCGCCAGAGGTTTATCGGTTGGCGGTTCATCCCATGTGCGGTGTAGCCAGCCATGCCAATCGGGATCGATCCGGCTGGCCTCGGCTTCGCCATTGAAAATCACCCAGCGCTTGCTGTCGTCGGCATTGCGATAGAACACGTTGCCCTCGTCGTCCTCACCGACCTTGATCCCCTTGCGCGCAGTGTAGAACTGCGTGTTCAGGGTGGCCCCGTTCCACCAGGTCACGGCCCGCAAAAGACTGTTCAGGATTCCCATCGGCTGCCTCCGGCATTTCTGTCCCAGAAGATATGGACCAAAGGCACGCTAAGGTCCAGTACTGCCAGCGCTACCTGCGTCATTCCGGCAGGATAGCGGTGACTTCAATTTCAATCCGGTATTTCGGATCGATCAATCCGCATTCGATCATCGTCGCTGCAGGAGGGTTCGCACCAAAGGTTTCGGCCAGAATGGGCCAGCAAGGTTCAAATTCGGTTCGATCCGGCAGCATATAAGTGATGCGCACGACATCAGAGAATGAAGCACCCGCCTCGGCCAGCGCGTTTTCGATGATAGACAGCGCCGAGCGGCATTGCTCCACGACCGTTTCACCTTGCCCAACAGTTCCCGCAACATGAACCCAACCACCCGCGACAACCGCGCGGCAATAGCCAACCTTGGCTTCAAACTCACCACCCGAAGAGATACGTCTTACTGTCATCGTGTCCTCAAACGAAAACGGCGCGGACATTGCCGCGCCGTGTGTGCATTATTCTATGCGGTTCAACCCGCCGAAGCCGATTCCGCTGCGTCTGCGTAGATGATCAAAGGCTGAGAGTCCGACGTCACAGCCTCTTCGTTGACCACAACTTCGGTCACGTTCTTCATGCCCGGCAGTTCGAACATTGTATCCAGCAGGATGTCTTCCAGGATAGAACGCAGACCACGTGCACCGGTTTTACGCTCGATCGCTTTCTTGGCGATCGCCTTCAGCGCATCATCGGTAAAGGCCAGTTCCGCATCTTCCAACTCAAACAACCGCTGGTATTGCTTGACCAGAGCGTTCTTCGGGCTGGTCAGGATAGTGACCAAAGCGTCTTCGTCCAGATCTTCCAGCGTCGCCAGAACCGGCAGTCGGCCGACGAATTCGGGGATCAGGCCAAATTTCAGCAGGTCTTCAGGTTCCAGATCCTTGAAGATCTCGCCCACGCCGCGCTCGTCATTGTCACGCACGTCAGCACCAAAGCCCATGGCCGAGCCTTTGCCACGCTGTGCAATGATCTTGTCTAGTCCGGCGAATGCGCCACCACAGATGAACAGGATGTTGGTGGTATCCACCTGCAGGAATTCCTGCTGCGGATGTTTGCGCCCACCCTGCGGAGGAACGCTGGCCACGGTGCCTTCCATCAGTTTCAGCAGGGCCTGCTGAACGCCCTCGCCCGATACATCGCGGGTGATCGAAGGGTTTTCAGACTTGCGGGTGATCTTGTCGACCTCGTCAATATAGACGATGCCGCGCTGTGCGCGTTCGACATTGTATTCGCTGGCCTGCAGCAGTTTGAGGATGATGTTTTCAACATCTTCACCCACATAACCGGCTTCGGTAAGCGTGGTCGCGTCCGCCATCGTAAACGGCACGTCAAGAATCCGCGCCAGCGTTTGCGCCAGCAGGGTTTTGCCGCAGCCGGTGGGGCCAATCAGCAAGATGTTGGATTTTGCCAGTTCTATATCGCTGCCCGCTTTCTGGGCATGATTGAGACGCTTATAGTGGTTATGTACCGCAACCGACAGCACCCGCTTGGCGGTGGCCTGACCGATCACATAGTCATCCAGCACTTCGCAGATATCCTTGGGTGTTGGCACACCGTCCGAAGATTTCAGACCGCTGGCCTTGGTTTCCTCGCGAATGATATCCATGCACAGCTCGACACACTCATCGCAGATGAACACGGTCGGGCCTGCGATCAGCTTACGCACCTCATGCTGGCTTTTGCCGCAAAAGCTGCAATAGAGCGTGTTCTTGCCGTCACCGCCTGAATTCGTCGCCATGCTTTACCCCTCGGGCTCCGTCTCAGCGGCCCCTCTCAAGGGCCGCGCTTGCCGTATATGCCTGCAGCTTAGGCCAGCGTTCTGGCAGCTACAATCTCAAAATCATCCCTCACGCCGGACGCGCGCGGATTTGAACCTAGGCCTCGTCACCATCCATCTTGGCGCGGTTCTCGACGATCTCGTCGATATGGCCCCAATCCTTGGCCTCTTCCGGGCTCATGAAATTGTCACGATCCAGCGCCTTTTCAACCGCCTTTTTGGTCTGCCCGGTATGGCGCACATAGATGTCATACAGGCGATCTTTCAGCTTTTGCGTCTCGGCCGCGTGGATCATGATGTCGCTCGCCTGGCCCTGATAACCGCCGCTGGGCTGGTGCACCATGATCCGGCTGTTAGGCAGCGAAAAGCGCATTCCCTTCTCGCCCCCGGCCAGCAGAACCGAACCCATCGACGCCGCCTGACCGATCACCAATGTGGAACATTTCGGCTTGATATACTGCATTGTGTCGTAAATCGACAAACCACTGGTGACCACGCCACCGGGAGAGTTGATGTAGATCGAGATTTCCTTGTTCGGATTTTCCGCCTCAAGGTGCAGCAGCTGAGCGACCACCAAATGGCTCATACCGTCATGGATGGGGCCGTTGATGAAAATGATCCGCTCTTTCAGAAGGCGCGAGAAGATGTCGTATGCGCGCTCGCCCCGGCTGGTCTGCTCGACGACCATGGGGACGAGTGTGTTCATATATGTATCAACTGGATCGAACATTCGGAACCTGCCTGTTTTGCGATGGATCGGGACATTACCCGAAGAGTAGTTACCCGAGTCTTAGTGCCGCCACAGGGGGGCTGCAAGGGGGGCCGAACGTTCCCACGAATTCCGTCTACCTGCACGACCCGAATGCACACGCCGCTACAGGTCGGTTGACGGATTGCGCGGAAACGTGCTGGTTACATCACGCTATTTTGA
The DNA here is from genome assembly GCF_056543005.1 of Ruegeria sp. A5. Taxonomy (NCBI): domain Bacteria; kingdom Pseudomonadati; phylum Pseudomonadota; class Alphaproteobacteria; order Rhodobacterales; family Roseobacteraceae; genus Ruegeria; species Ruegeria sp. A5. The sequence continues at coordinate 250,952 of NZ_JBQGAV010000002.1, read as the reverse complement.
TCCATGCATATGGAAATACATGCCTGGAAATTGTACCAAGAGTTCTCGCTGCGGATGCGGCGCCGGTCAGGCGTCGGGATTCGGCGGCACTAACGAGGGAATACGATCATGGCTTTTCCGCAAATGACCGAGGATATGTCACCCGGCGACCTTGACCGGATGGTTGAAAACGCAACGCGCGCGTCGAACTTTCTGAAAGCCATAAGCCACGAAGGGCGTTTGATGATCCTGTGTCACCTCGTCTCGGGCGAGAAATCCGTTACTGAACTGGAACAATTGCTATCGGCCCGCCAAGCCGCCGTTTCTCAGCAACTGTCGCGGCTCAGACTTGAGGGGCTGGTTGTTCCTCGTCGCGAAGGCAAGGCGATATATTACCGGCTGGCAGATGATCGACCAGCCCGAATACTGGAAGTGGTGTACGAACTGTTTTGCGCTCAGGATGCGACCTGAGCCTAGTATTTAGCCCTTCGAAATCGGCCATGCAAAACCTGTAGCTATGGCCCGGGAAAGCTGCTAGTCAATTCGAAACAAGCACTTATGGAGCAACCGATGATCCGCGCAATTCTGATTGGCCTGGCCCTGTTCACCTTGACCGCATGCGAAACCGCAAAGGGCGCTGGCAAAGATATCGAAAACGCCGGAGATGCCATCCAGAACGCGGCCGAGGACGTTCAGGAAAACATCTGATCGTGACGGGATGTTGCGTTCAGGCAACGCCTACACGCAATATGTAGTTGCCACACCGACCCAACCCGAGTAGTGTGCCGGTACAGGTGCATAGACGCGGCATTGCATTTCTGACACTTTGACGGGGTTCTTTTGCGCAAGCGAAAGAACCCCGTTCTGGTCCGGAGGGTGGTGCGTGGTAGCCTGTATGAACCTTGGGTTCTCAAAAAGGAAAAGGCGTCAGGTGCTCAGACGCGGTCTTTGCATGCATCCTTGCGGACACTCCTGACGCCTTGCCGGTCCGTTCCGCCCGAGGGGCTTCCCAGTCCAGTTGCCTCGGCCCCCGAAGGGACTTTGGCCACTGCCACACGCGCTGTGTCGCGTCGCAGACCGCGCGGACCTTCTGAGAGGCTGAGCATTTAACCCGAACCGAAGCCCAGACCACTTGCTCCACCACCGGTAAGCCATTGCAACTAAAAACAAATCCTAAAATCCGCCTTCGTTGCTGTGGCCCCCTTGGCCCTTGCGTCCCGCCCCTGTTCCGAAGATCAGAAGCAGTAACCAGACTGTTACATCAGCGTCATGATCCGGCAAGAAAATAGCACTGCAGCATAAAAATTAGACGGGGATAAGCTGTTGATATCCGCCGGGAGAGCCATGTGGATAACCCGAGAATTCGCGTCATCGCGCAGGCTTGGGGATGGAAAAAGTCAAATATGGATCCCGGGCCAGAATTCGCTTGGTTTCTGCACCTGCGAAGGTCCCGCGCGCTGAATTAAGGGGGGTATTGTCCGAGTTGTACAACACTCAAGCCCCCAATCTTTCGAATCGTACAACCGGAGATTCGCCTATGCGCCTGACCATTTCTCAAGCCCGCGCCCGTTTGGGCGAACTGGCCACCTTGTCGCAAGACCCCCGGCAAGTGATCGTGCTGACCCGTTATGGCAAACCGATCGCCGCACTGGTGTCGATGAACGAAGCGCAGCGGATTTGGGAGTTAATGGATGATGACACCATCGGACGCAAACACCCGCTCAGCGGGCTGCGCGGGTGGTGGTCGAAGGGGCGTGGTATTCCGGGGATGGAACCTGGGCCGGACGGTTCTTACCTCACCGCGCGCGACGCCGCGCTGAAGGTCCGCGAGATCCAGATGACCCGAGCCGAGGAACGCCGCATTCTCAAACGCGGGGGTCTGGACCCTGTCGCGGGCGGCGAGATCGCCGCCCGGCCCGTCGCCTCCCTGTGGAGACTGTTGTTTATGAGAAGCGCTCCGACCTGAACGGGGTACCTACTACTCCTGCCGCAGTCACAAATCTCAGCGGCATTAACCCCCTTTAACATCCGATCGGGCCGGAAACGCTTCAGTTCACCTGACGTTCCAGAACTGTGCTGTAGGTCGTTCCGTTCCGCAGGCTACGGAAATCGGCAAAGATCTTGCCGTCCTCGTACCGCGCATCGATCAACGCATTGGCGCCAATCACCAGCGGGGATGTTTCAACGATGCCGATCGCGCCAGATCCATCGAGGCTGATGGTTCCGGTGGCTTCGTATTCGTTCCATTCAGTATCACCCTCGCGGCGCCACTTGCTGGGGCCCCAGAAGACATTGTCTTCCTGCATCTGGACGTCGAGCATCCATTCGGCCTGATTAAAGCGGGGCTGATCCCCCTTGTAATAATGGCTGGGCTGCACGGTCGTATAACTTCCCAACCACGTGCCGCGCAGATCCGGTGTGGTATCGGCCAGTGCTGCGGTTCCGAGGGCGAGGGACGTGGCCAGAGCGGCGGCTCCGGCGGTCATGTATCTGGTCATGGGGATCTCCTCCTGAAAGCGACCCTTTGGAGTTCAAAAGCGAACATCCTTGCTGTGGCATACAGATTGGGCGGAGGTGCGCCGGTTACAACTTACCTAAGGGAAACTTCATGAACCGGTAATGTTTGCGTCAGGCCCAGGCCAGCGCGGTGCCGAGGATGACCAGACCGATACCTGCCGCCTCGCGATACGAGAAGTTCTCGCCGAACAGAAAGAATGAGGCGATGGCGATCAGAACAACCTCGGCCCCAAGAATGCCGGTATAGATGATGCCCAGCCGTTCCTCGCGCAGGGCGGCGAGTTCGAGCGTGGCCCCGGCCAGCAGGGTTGCGACGATCAGCAGGCTGAGGCCGATACCGGGGATTTTCCACCAGAACTTCATCGCGATCATGGCAACGGAATAAAGGCCTGCTGATCCAAAAGCGATAAGGGGAACAAGCGATGTAGACATAAGGGCCTCCTGCAAAGGTTGCCGTTAGGTCAACTGTAGCAGATGGGCTGATTTAGGGCTGTGAGGTGGGTCACAGTTTCAGGTTCCATTCTCGCTTTTCTTCTTGTGTTTTTTGCCCCCGAACTTGCAGTGATGGGTCGACCTGTTCAAAATTCAATTATTCATATGCGACTGGGGAGGGGTGCAATGACAACACTTTGCGAAATAGGTCAAACCGGAGTGCGAATCCCACGAATTGGCTTTGGATCAACCGGTATAGGCAACATTCCACAGATTTACGGTTACGAAGTTGATGAGAATAGGGCGCGCGAGACCATACGTGCCATACTTGCCCGGCCCGACGGGTTTATCGACACCGCCCGAGGCTATGCGTTGGGGCGTAGCGAGGAGCGCATCGGGAGTGTCATCCGTGAACTCGGTGGCTGGCCGAAAGGCCGCGTTCTGTCCACAAAAGTAGACCGTGACATGGAAACGAATGTTTTCGACGCCGCCCAAGCGCGGCGGTCCTTTGAACAAAGCCTCAAGGCTCTTGAGGTAGATCGCGTGGACATCCTTCATCTGCACGACCCGGAATACGCTGGTGACGTAACTGAGATTACCCGCAGCGGAGGTGCGCTGGACGAATTATTCAAAATTAAAGAGGAAGGATTGGCAACTGCAGTTGGTCTGGCGGGCGGGCAGTTGGATGTGTTGATGCCAATGCTGCGCGAACGGGATTTCGACGTGGTGATGACTCACAACCGGCACACGCTTGTAAACATGAATGCGGCGCCGCTGATCGAACTGGCCAACTCGAAGGACGTTACGGTATTGAACGCAGCGCCTTACGCCGGCGGAATCTTGGCCAGAGGCAGCGCAATCCATCATTTCTACGTCTATCGGCCAGCAACAGAAGAAACGCTCGCACCTGTGCGCGCGGTTGAGGAAATCTGTGCCCGCTATGACGTGCCCTTAGGCGCCTTAGCGCTGCAATTCTCGATGCGGGACGCAAAAATTGCGTCAACGGTGTGTGGAGTGACTTGGCCACAGCATGTGAGACAAACACTCGAATGGGCGGATTGGGATATCCCAAGAGCGGTTTGGAGTGAACTCGCGGAACTTGGTCAGAGTGACGCTGATCCTGAGGCCGTATAGAACCGATCAACGGAGAGGAAGGACAGCCTTAGCTGTCCATCTTCAACGCTGAAATAAACGCCTCCTGCGGGATATCCACCTTCCCGAACTGACGCATCTTTTTCTTACCCGCCTTCTGCTTGTCCAGCAGTTTGCGTTTCCGCGTGGCGTCGCCTCCGTAGCATTTGGCGGTCACATCCTTGCGCAGGGCCGAGAGGGTCTCGCGGGCGATGACCTTGCCTCCGATGGCGGCCTGGATCGGGATTTTGAACATGTGGCGCGGGATCAGGTCCTTGAGCTTTTCGCACATCGCCCGGCCCCGCATCTCGGCCCGGTCGCGGTGAACCATGGTCGACAGCGCGTCGACCGGTTCGTCATTCACCAGCACCGACATCTTGACCAGATTGTCCTCGGTATAGCCGGTCATCTGGTAGTCGAACGAGGCATAACCCTTGGTCACCGATTTCAGGCGGTCGTAGAAGTCAAAGACGACCTCGTTCAGCGGCAGGTCATAGACGACCATGGCGCGGGTGCCCGCATAGGTCAGGTCCAGCTGGATGCCGCGGCGGTCCTGGCAGAGTTTCAGCACGTCGCCGAGGTATTCGTCGGGCACCAGAATGGTCGCCTTGATGCGCGGTTCCTCGATATGGTCGACCTTGGAGGGGTCGGGCATGTCGGCGGGGTTGTGTAGCTCGATCATCTCGCCGTCTTTCATGTAGACGTGATAGATCACCGACGGCGCGGTGGTGATGAGCTCGATATCATATTCGCGTTCGATGCGGTCGCGGATGACCTCTAGGTGCAGAAGGCCGAGGAAGCCGCAGCGGAAGCCAAAGCCAAGCGCGGCCGAGGTCTCCATTTCAAAGCTGAAGCTGGCGTCGTTCAGCGCAAGCTTGTCGATTGCATCGCGCAGGTCTTCGAATTCGGAACTGTCGACGGGGAAGAGGCCGCAGAACACCACCGGCTGCGCGGGTTTGAAGCCGTCCAGCGCGTCCTCGGTGCCGTTGCGGTCATTGGTGATGGTGTCACCAACGCGGGTGTCGCGGACCTGTTTGATCGAGGCGGTGAGAAAGCCGATCTCACCGGGGCCCAGCGAATCCACCATCTCCATCTCGGGCCGGAAGACACCAACGCGGTCGACATGGTGCAGGGTGTTGTTCGACATGAACTTGACCCGCATGCCCTTTTTCAGCGTGCCGTCCATGATGCGGACCAGAACGATGACGCCGAGATAGGCGTCGTACCATGAATCCACCAGCATCGCCTTGAGCGGCGCATCCAGATTGCCCTGCGGCGCGGGCAGTTGCTGCACGATGGCCTCGAGCGTTTCGTGGATGCCCTGCCCCGTCTTGGCACTGACCTGAATGGCGTCGGTCGCGTCGATGCCGATCACATCCTCGATCTGTTCGGCCACGCGGTCACAGTCGGACGCGGGCAGGTCGATCTTGTTCAGCACCGGCACGATTTCGTGGTCGGCGTCGATGGCCTGATACACATTCGCCAGCGTCTGCGCCTCGACCCCTTGGGTCGAGTCCACAACAAGCAGAGAGCCCTCGACCGCACGCATGGACCGGCTGACCTCATAGGCAAAGTCCACGTGGCCGGGTGTGTCGATCAGGTTCAGCACGTATGCTTCGCCATTGTCGGCGGTATAGTCGATGCGAACCGTGTTGGCCTTGATGGTGATGCCGCGTTCCCGCTCGATATCCATGCTGTCGAGCAGCTGTTCCTTCATGTCGCGATCCTTAACCGTTCCGGTCTCTTGGATGAGCCGGTCGGCAAGGGTGGATTTGCCATGGTCGATATGCGCGACGATGGAGAAATTGCGGATATGAGCGAGGTCTGTCATGGGTTGGGGATATGCGTCGGAAATGGGCTGTGGTCAAGGTGGGACGAAGCCCCAGCGAAACCCTTTGATTGCGAGGCCTCTGACCGTTCAGAGCAACCTGTTTTTGACCAACTCCGCGTTCATCCAATGCGTATCACTCTGCACGTGACCCTCGCGCACGTATTTCGCGTGGTGAGTGGGCATGTCTTCTTCGTTAAACGCTGCAGTTGTGCGAACGACAAAACCCTCCTGAGTATCCAGATCCAGGCCCGCGATCACATCTGCCAGAACCTTAACAGAGAACCGTCCGCGATAGAGTTCGGGAACGGCAGCAATCCCCAGCTCGAGAAAGCGTGAAAGCGTCGCGTCCCACGATTGCACGCGCTTTGCCTTGATCCAGGCGAAGCCCAGGAAATAAGTCGGCAACGCCGAGTACGCTATCGAGTGGCGCGCAAACAGATATTCACCGACTATGCGCTCATCTTCGTCAAGCTGTGGCGAAATTCCGGTAGCGAAGGCCTTCATCCAATCTCGGGACGGGTGGTAACGCGCGTCAATACTGCGGGGGTGGCAGCCCTGACTATGAATCGTTGTATTCTCACCGTCCAGTTTTTCGGTGAAGACGACCTCATCAGCCGAAGCCAGTTTATCAACGCTGGACATGATCTTATCATCGCTGGTCGCCCCGGGAGACTCCGGCAGATGGAAGTGCGCCCGTATTTCTTAAGCATAGTGGTCTCATGAAAGAGATTTAAACAATGTCTGGCCAGAAAACGCGACATCCCAGCCGCGTGCAATCACTTTTTCGAACCACCCAATTGATCCCGAATCCACTTTGATTCATACTCCGCCGCAGACCGAGAGGGGCATAAGACCCGTCCGGGCAGGCAAAAAACGAGGCTCGAGTATGAAACAGTTCCTCTTAATCGCATTTTGTGCGGCATCGCTGACGTCGGTGGCCCACACAGTGGACGCGGCGCAGATCAAGCGGGCGTGTCTGGCATCAGACCGTGAAGCGGCGACGCGGGCGCGGTGCCGGTGTATTCAGCGCGTGGCGGATCAGGCGCTGACGCGTAGTGATCAGAAGACCGTCGCCAAGTGGTTCACCAACCCGCATCAGGCGCAGGAGTTGAAGATGTCGCAGACCGCGCGCGATGATGCGCTGTGGGATCGGTATCAGAACTTTGGCCAGATGGCGCAAGCGATCTGCAACTGAGCCCTGTCAATCCTTGACCTGATGCCCGCTGCGCCTCAGAAATGGCGCAGCGAAAGGTATGTGCGATGGTGATGAAAGGGCTGACCCTGCGGGGCCTTGAAGTGTTCGAGGCGCTGGCGCGGACCGGATCGGTGGCGCAGGCGGCCGAGATCACGGGGCTCAGCCAGCCCTCGGTTTCCCAGCAGTTGCGCAATCTGGAAAAGGCTTTGGGCACCGATCTGGTGGATCACGGGCGGCGACCGATGCGACTGACGCAGGCCGGCCGCAGTTTCCTGGCGCGGGCCGAGGCAGTGCTGGCCGAGTTGCAGATGGCGCAAGGCGAACTGGCAGTGATGGATCTGGGGCATCTGACCACCCTGTCCATCGGCTTGATCGACGATTTCGACAACGACCTGACGCCGCGATTGGCGACGTTGCTGGCCGACAGTCTGACCCGGTCGAAATTCAAGCTGATCACGCTGCCCAGCCTGGACCTGTTTGCCGAGCTGGAAGCGCAGCGCCTGCACATGGCGGTCTCGGCCCATTCTGGCGAGGTGCTGGAGGGCGTGGTCGAATATCCGCTGGTGCAGGATCCGTTCATTCTGGTCGCGCCTAAGGGCGTTGCGCAACCAGTGCAGGATCTGCCCTTTCTGCGCTATGCCCGCGAGCAGTTGATCAGCCGTCAGATCGAAAGCCATCTGGCCCGGCAGCAGCTGGAGTTCGAGGAACGGTTCGAAATCGGCTCACACCTCGCGCTGATGGCGATGGTTGCGCGCGGCCTCGGCTGGGCGATTACCACGCCGCTGGGCTATATGCGCGCCGCCCGCTTCCACGACGGGATGGAGGCGCACCCTGCCCCGTTCGGTGAATTCGCGCGCACCATTTCCTTGTTTACACGGACCGACTGGTCCGATCAGGTACCGCAGGAGGTGGCCGACATGATCCGACGCCTGATGCGCAGCCAGATCGTTGATCCAGCGATTGCGCAATTGCCGTGGTTAGCTGGTCAGTTGAAGGTGGTGGGGTGAACCGGAAAGTGAGCATCCAGGCTCTTTTGTTTGAGCCATGCGTCATCCGTCCTGCAAACCAAAAGACGTTTACTGAGCGTTAGTATGTCCGGAATAAAGGCTGTTCTCACCTGCTGAATTCAGCTTCTACTAACGCCTCGTAGGCGTCCAGTTCAGCCTCTTTGACAACGTCGCGATCAGCCAACACTTCCAGAGCCATAAGTGCGACATCGGGGCTTTGAAACACTGCGTCCGCCAGGATCGCAAGATGTTTCAAGCTTTCTGTCGGTGAGTCCTCCAGTGCGAAGAACCTTTTCAGGAACACGGCGTCGCCATCAATGGCCTGATTGCGCATAGCGCGCATCTTCAGGCGGGACGAGGCACGGGTCTTGACCGCCATCGATTTTAGAAAAAGAAACTTGTGGAAATGAAATCCCTGCGCAGACAACTCGCTCATTTGTGAGTCAAGCAGAGGCTGACCTTTGTAAAGCGGCACCATGGCGATTTCGGATATCACAGCAACCGCATTCTTGAGTTTTTCGCGCGCATTCCTGAATACGTCCAATTCTCCGCCCTGCACGTCAATCTTCAGCAGATCGAACTCTGGCAGCTCTTTCAGGTCGTCCAGCCGATGGGTGGTTATTGGTACAACTTCTTCGACTCGCATTTGCCTGGGCCACCTTCCCATAACTCTGATGAAGTCGGGGTTGGGCTCGAATAGCGAAGTGAAGCCACTTCCCTTGCAAACATGAAGGCGCTCACTTCCTCCTCTGCCGATCGCATAAGGAAGATAGGTTTCATTTTCTCCTCCCTCTTCAGAGAGCCGTGCAAATGCATCTTGCTGTGGTTCGAAACCCCAGACATCGCATATGCGGTTCTTCAGGAGGGTTGAATATGGGGTAGCGCCAAGAGGATTGGCACCCACATCCACCACCCGCGTCAGTCTTTCCGGTGACAGAACTTCGTGCAGGAACAGTGCGCGCTCGTCATTCATTTTTTGTCACTAACCTTTGGGGTATTCAGCTGGTTAATCGTGCCTGTGATCATATGTCTAACTCAGTTGGATTAACGGGCTGCAGTCGCTCTTGGAGCTTGGAGATTTATGTGTGCTGATGACAGCCTCGTGTGTGCATCAGGAATTTGTATCATTCCATCAAATGACCATTGGGGATCGGATTACTATTCCATGCACTTAATGCGACTATCTGCATAGGCACAAGGGTATGCGCTTAGAAGGCGGATGGTTTGACCCCTGTCGCTGATTGCGATGCAGCCTGCGGAGGCCGAATAAACGTTGGTTTTGGGCTCAAACATGCTGTCGCTCTGGATTGATTGAATACGCAAGGCAAAACTACCACTGAGCCCGTACATGCGCATCCAGCCCCGCCACGGCCTGTTCGATCAGGTCCAGAACGCCGTCGAAATCCCGGGTGTAGTACGGGTCAGGCACATGGTCGGCACCGGTATGGGGGGCGAAATCGGTCAACAGGCGGACCGGGGTGTCGTTGCCGTCCGGGCGCAAATCTTCGATGTTCGCGATGTTTTCTGCGTCCATTCCGATGATCAGGTCGAAGTGGTTGAAATCCTCGGCCACGAACTGGCGCGCGCGTAGGTCGCTGAGGTCGATATCACGCGCGCGGGCGGCCTTTTGCATTGGGCCGTAAGGCGGGTCTCCGATATGCCAGCCCGAGGTTCCGGCGCTGTCGGTCTGGTGATGCGGGGCGCGGGCGCGAAAAGCACCCTCGGCGGCGGGGGACCGGCAGATATTGCCCAGGCAGACGAAAAGGATACGGTGTGACATAAGAGAGGTTTAGCGCGTGGGACAGGTATGGAAAAGATCGTCATTCTGACCGGGGCCGGGATTTCCGCCGAAAGCGGGTTGGGTACGTTCCGCGATGAAGGGGGCCTGTGGACGCAGCACCGAATCGAGGATGTGGCCACGCCCGAGGGCTTTGCCCGCAATCCGTCGCTGGTGCATCAGTTTTACAATGCCCGCCGAGTACAGGCCGCCAAGGCGCAACCCAACGCGGCGCATCAGGCGCTGGCCCGGTTGCAGCAGGGCTGGCCTGGAGAGGTGATCCTTGTAACCCAGAATGTCGACAGCCTGCACGAGGCAGGTGGGGCCGCGCATGTGATCCATATGCATGGCACCTTGGCTGGGGCTTTGTGTGCGGCGTGCGGATATCGTTGGGCTTCGCCACCCGAAATGGATGTGGGTGAGCCCTGCCCGTCCTGTCACCAGCCCTCGGCCCGGCCCGACGTGGTATGGTTCGGCGAGATGCCATATTTCATGGATGAGATCTACGACCATCTGATGGAAGCATCGCTGTTCGCCTCGATCGGCACCTCGGGGCAGGTTTATCCGGCGGCAGGGTTTGTACAAGAGGCGCGGGCCGTGGGCGCGCGGACGATCGAATTGAACCTTGAGCCATCAGCCGGAATATTTGATGAAACCCGGCTGGGGCCAGCCTCGGAGGCAGTACCGCGCTGGGTCGATGAGCTGTTGGCGCGAGGCAGCACGCGATAGGGGCAGACAGCGGCGCGTCTTCCCGTCTATGGTGCAGAAAACGCAAACCCGAGTGAGTGACATGACCGATCTACCGCCCAAAGACGGAGAAATCCTTGACGACAGCAGTATCGACGCGCGCGATACGTTAAGTACCAATCTGGCCAGCCTGTGGTGGACCTTTCTGCTGCGTGGAATTCTCGCGGGTCTGATCGGGATTGCAGCGCTGTTCTGGCCGACCAGCAGCATCTCATTATTGCTGCGATTGGTAGGGGCGCTGCTGATTCTGGATGGCGCGCTGACCTGGCTGGGTTTTGGGCGGCGCGGGCTGATCGGAGGCGTCGGTATCGGTGCCGCGCTGATCGGTTTGGTGTTGCTGATCTGGCCACAGGGCGTGGCCTGGCTGGCCTTCACCCTCATGGGGGCGATGGCGCTGTTCGTTGCGATCGGCTCCTTCATGGCGCTGCCGCAAATGCATCCACAAGACCCCGAGCGCGCAACGGTGCGTAATTCAGGTATCTTCGCACTCATCGTCGGGCTGGTGCTGATCTTCTGGCCCGGCAGCGGCATGGTGGCGTTGGGCTGGGCAATTGCCTTCTTCGCGCTGACCTCGGCGGTGGTGATGTTCTTTCTGGCGGCACGGTTCAAAAAAGCGGGCGATCGATTGGAGATGAAAACCGTCAACAGATGACGCAACAGGCCGGGCATTGCCCGGCCTGACGTATGGATGATGGCTGTACCACAGCCTGAAGACAGGCGTTAGTTCGAATGGCCGCCTTTGTCCTGGCGCTCAAGATCGACCGGGATCTCGACCGCGACCTCTCCGGCGTTTTCGAAGATCAGTGTGACGGGAACGCTCCCTCCCTGTTCGAAGGGCGCTGTCAGGCCCATGAACATGACGTGATCACCGCCGCGTTTCAGCATGTGGGTTTCGCCCGCCGGAATGGCGAAGCCTTCCTTCACATGCACCATCTTGGCGACACCGTTTTCGTCAACCTTATGAGTGTGCAGTTCCACTCGGGCAGCCGCATCCGAGGTCACGCCGATCAGGCGGTCATCGGTATCGCCTTGATTCTGGATCATCATGAAGGCGGCACCCGCCTTCGCGGTTTTGCCCGATGACCGTGCATAAGGGTCTACGACCGAGATGGTATCGGCAGCCAGCGCCGCACCGGTCAGCGAAAAGGTAGTCAGGACTGCAAGCAGGCTGGATTTGAGGGTCATTATGCCTCTCCTTGGTAACTGTCTGATAGAGTTTGGAAACTGGAATCAGGCAGAATCCGGCGGGGCACGAGCTGGGTGTCGCGGCAACGGCGCGGCAATCAGATGCTGGGAAAGGAGCGACGGCGCGGGGAGCGCGCGCGACGGGGCCGGAGGTACGGCAACCGAGGCTTCATGGATCGCGCCCAGAAGGTTGAGCGCATAGTCAGGGCAGTATTGCGGTGCGCGGGTCGGTTGGCCGTCTTCGTCCATATAGACGACGACCGGCCCGCTGCCGGTGCACAAAACCATCTGCCCGACCGCGCGCTCCATACCCCGCGACACGGCCAGTCCCTGCCCGGTGAGGATCACCATCAAGGACAGCGCATAAGGCAGAAATGTGCGGAAAAAGCCTGTCATGTCAGCTTGGTATATACGCCGCCCACTGAACCGGCTTCAAGCGCAAAGCAGTGGCTGAGACAGTATGGCCTAGCTCAGCTTTTCGGCGGCCTGAACGCCTCGGCATTCATCCCCGTATGCAGTCGGTTTACCCGGCGCTGCATCCGGGTGCAGCGGATCACGGCTTTTGCAATTGATCGTGGCAGTAAAAACAGAAAATTCTTTGCTTTGAGTGACATGGTAACCCCCTCAACATGAATATGCATAAACATATGCGATATTCAGCAGGCGTTCTGTGAACAACGTCACGAAGCGGGGCGTTTTATTACCATTTCAGAGACAATCATTCGCACAGGGGCAGCGAATGCAAAAAAGAAAAGCCCCACACCGCAGGGTGCAGGGCTGAATTCTTGCGTGAGAAAGCGCTTAGGCCGAGGCTTGTGCCTTGGCGATTTCTTTCTTCACTTTCAGGGCGTTCGCCGACAGCTCGTCATCCTTGGCTTTGGCCAGGAACGCGTCCAGACCACCGCGGTGGTCGACCGAGCGCAGGGCAGCTGCCGAGATGCGCAGCTTGACGCCACGACCCAGAGTTTCCGACTGCAGGGTAACGTCGTTCAGGTTGGGCAGAAAACGGCGACGAGTTCTGTTTTTGGCGTGGCTGACATTGTTGCCAGTCATCGGGCCTTTTCCGGTCAGTTCGCAACGGCGCGACATGGTTTCTTCCTTTGTTTCTGGAGGCCGGGTACAAGACCCGCGGCCAAATCACAAGGGGCGCAACCCGAAGTCGCGCCCGAAAACTGGTTGGATGCGTTTAGTGGGAATCGCGCGAAGGGTCAAGACGGCTGCGGCGAAATCTTTGCACCCGAGTTGAATTCATTTGAGGTCAAGATCGGGGACATCCGCAACAGCGGCTTGTTATTCTTCAAATGCCGCGTGATCAACTGCGCTTGCAGCCGCCCGCCGGGGATCATGCGGGCCGGGTCGGCGCGGTAGGCAAGGTCTGTCAGTTCGGGAAAAATCTCGAATATCTCGCGACGCGACGCGGCGCTCAGCATTTTCAGCGCTTCGGGGCCGGTATAGAGGCTTTCGGTTGGCGCGTCCTCGGCAAAGATCACCTGATGGCGGTCGAACAGCAGGTGGTAATACTCGACGCTTTCCACGCTTTCATCAACGTAGATATCCGGCATTGCGGTGAGTTTGATGGCCGGAATCAGAACCTCGGTCGTGCCGAACATTCGTTGGGCGATCTTTGAGTGCACCAGCATCCGATGCTGGCGCGAGACCAGCAGATCGCGATGCGGCAGCCCCTCGCCCAATGCCCCTGCAAGGATACGCACAGGCCAGAGTCTGGGGTTGGCTTCAAGCTGGAAGCGATCAAATTCGCGCCGCCCGATCCAACGGATCGGGTGTAGGCCCTGCCCAAGTGTGTGGACCAGATCACCAGTGCGCAACGACTGGATCAGGGATCGCCCATCCTGTGTCGTGATCAATGTATCGCGCGTGAAACAGGGCATACCCGACCCGTTCTCGAACGCTGAATACGTGACGGTGATGCCTGAAGGCAGGGTAAATGTGCCGCTAGAGACTGAATAACCAACCCCGTCTTCGACCGTAATCACCCCGAAAGTATCGTCCGTGATAACAGTGCCCTCAGGGAGGTTCAGCGTGTCGGTTCCGCTGCCGCCGCGAATGTCACCCGACACCGTGGTGCTGGTGAAATTCAGCGTGTCATTACCGGCACCAAGCCGGATATCGCCGACGGTTGACCCCCTGATATCAACCGTATCCGCATCGGACCCGCTAGCGATGCGCCCGCCAACCGTGCTGTTGGTGACAATGATCGTGTCGGTGCCTGCATTGCCCAGGACATTGTTGGCAATGGTGCTATTGGTGATGGTGATATCGTCATCGCCGCCACGGCCACGGATACCGGTCACCGGAGGCGTCGCCGGGTTTCCGTTCAGAGTACCGTTGTCATTTGTGACATCGATATCGTCGTCGCCGTTGGTACCATTGATATTGGGCATTCTGACGTGTCCCGTTCTTCGGAGAATCCGGGCACGATCCGAGCTGACCAAGCCCTTTCTCAACCCGGTTCAAACGCAGTGACTTACACTCAAACACAACAATATATGTAGCTTTAATACACGATTAGCGGTCAGCGCACCAGCCGCGCACGCATCATACCGCCAGAGTGTTACGCGTCGGACAGCCCGGAGAGGATTTGTTCGGCCGCCGCCGATGGGCTGAGGTGGCCCGCACTGACCTGAGCGCCAAGATCGCTCATCCGACTGCGCATCTGTGGCGTTTCGAGACGCGCAAGCAATGCGTGGCGTACCTCTTGCTCGAACCAGTATTTTGCCTGTGTGGCGCGGTTCAATACCCAATGCCCGGCTTCGCGCCGCCAGGTTGTCAGGGCCTGCATCTCGTCCCAGGCCTGTTCCAGCCCATGCTCTTCAACCGCTGAAACGGTCATGGCCTTGGGAAACCCTTCGGGGTCCTGCGGGCGTTTGCGCAGCAGACGCAGCGCGCCCGCGTAATCGGCGCAGGTGCGGGTGGCAGTCGCTTTCAGGTCGCCATCGGCCTTGTTGATCAGGATCATGTCGGCCATCTCCATGATGCCGCGCTTGACGCCCTGCAACTCATCTCCGCCCGCCGGGGCCAGCAGCAGCAGGAACAGGTCAGACATCTCGGCCACAACGGTTTCCGATTGGCCCACACCCACGGTTTCAATCAGCACGACGTCAAAACCAGCCGCCTCACAAAGTGCAATCGCTTCGCGTGTGCGGCGCGCCACGCCACCAAGATGGCTCTGGCTGGGGGACGGGCGGATAAAGGCGTCTTTCTCGCGGCTCAGCCTTTCCATGCGGGTCTTATCGCCCAGGATCGAGCCCCCCGAACGGGCCGAGCTGGGGTCAACTGCAAGAACCGCAACACGCAGCCCCTGCCCCGTCAGCATCATGCCGAAGCTTTCGATAAAGGTCGATTTGCCCACACCCGGCGTGCCCGACAGGCCGATCCGCAAAGCCTGGCGTCCGGCGCCGCTCAATTGATCCAGCAGCGCGGTTGCCTGCGCTCGATGATCTTCACGCCCGCTTTCGACCAGTGTGATCGCACGGGCCAATGCCCTGCGCTCTCCGTTCAAGATCCTGTCGCCAAGCTCGGCAATGTTCATCGGTAAGTCCCCGGCTGGAATTTGCCCTAGATGAGGGGGGATGACCCGGTTTGTCCAGCCCCAACCGGAGCCGAGTTTGGCGACGCTGGACCTTGGCCGAGGCTTTGGCGATAAGGCGATATGACCCGGTTGCCCATTGATGACGCCATTCCCGATCTTCTGAACGCCTTGCGAACGCATGGGCGCGCGGTGCTGCAGGCGCCGCCGGGTGCGGGCAAGACAACCCGCGTGCCGCTTGAGATGCTACAGGCCGGTCTGTGCGAGGGCCGGATCGTCATGCTGGAGCCCCGGCGGCTGGCCGCCCGCGCCGCCGCCGAACGCATGGCCGAGACGCTGGGTGAACCCGTGGGCCAGACCGTGGGCTATCGTGTCCGTGGAGACGTGAAAGTTTCAAAGGCGACGCGCATCGAGGTTGTGACCGAAGGTATCCTGACACGGATGCTGCAATCCGAACCTGACCTGCCCGGCGTAGGTGCTGTGATATTCGATGAATTCCACGAACGGTCCCTGAACGCCGATCTTGGGCTTGCACTGTGCCTTGAGGTGACTGGAGCTTTGCGCGATGACCTGATCTTGCTGGCGATGTCCGCGACGCTGGATGCTGAACCGGTGGGCCATCTGATGAACGCGCCTCTGGTGACATCCGAAGGGCGCAGCTATCCGGTCGAGACCCGCTGGTTGGACCGGCCTTTGGCGCCGCAGGCGCGGCGACTGGACGCGCTGATCGATCTGGTGGTGCGAGCCGAACGGGAAACCAAAGGGGGCATGCTGGTGTTCCTGCCCGGTGAAGGTGAAATTCGGCGGGCCGAGGCGGCTTTGGCCAGCCGTCTACCCGACTCCTGTTTAGTGCGGCCTTTGTTCGGAGCACTGCCCTTTGCCGCCCAGCGTGCGGCGATTGCGCCGGTTAAGCAAGGTCGCAAGGTGGTTCTGGCGACGTCGATTGCCGAAACCTCGCTGACTATTCCCGATATCCGCGTGGTGGTCGATATGGGGCAAGCCCGGCGGGCACGGTTCGATCCCGGATCAGGCATGTCGCAGCTGGTGACCGAGCGGGTGACGCGGGCCGAAGCGACGCAGCGCGCAGGCCGTGCGGGGCGTGTGGCCGAAGGTGTCTGCTATCGGTTGTGGTCCAAGGGCGAAGAAGGTGCACTAGCCGCCTACCCGCCTGCCGAGATCGAGGCAGCCGATCTGACCGGGCTGGCGTTGGAATTGTCGCTCTGGGGCGCAGAACCGGGTGATCTTGCGTTTCTGACCGCGCCGCCCGAAGGCACGCTGGCTGAGGCGCGCGCGTTGCTCGCGATGCTGGGTGCCCTGGATGGCAAAGGCCGGATCACCGAACATGGGCGGGCGCTGGCGGCGCTGCCGCTGCATCCTCGGCTGGGGCATATGTTGCTGCACGCAGGACCTGAGGCTGCGGCACTGGCGGCGCTGATGGCGGAACGCGATCCGCTAAGGGGCGCTCCGGTCGATCTGTCTTTGAGGCTTGAGGTGCTGCGGGACGTGCGCGCGTTTCAGCGCAATCGGGTCTGGCAGGTCAACATGGGCGCGCTGGATCGGATCAAGGGCGAAGCAAAGCGGTTGCGCGCGCAATCTAAGGATGCGGGCGGTCTGAGCCCGGCAGCGATGGCGGCGCTGGCCTATCCCGATCGCATCGGACAGCGACGCAAGGGAGATGTCCCGCGTTATGTCCTGTCGGGTGGCAAAGGCGTCGTGCTGGAAGCCGGTGATACGCTGGCAGGTGCGCCATATCTCGTGGTGACGGATACGGATGGGAACCCGCGTGAGGCGCGTGTGCGCATGGCAGCGCAGATTTCCGAGGGGGAAATTCGCGATCTATTCGGCGATCAGATCGCGTGGGTCGACAGCTGCGACTGGTCGAAACGCGAACGCCGTGTGGTGGCGCGCAGGCAAGAGCGGTTCGGAGCGATCACGCTGGACGACCGCATCTGGAAAGATGTCCCCGGGGATGCATTGGCGCAGGCGATGTTGGACGGGGTGCGCGATCTGGGTGTGCGGCTGACCGGGGCCGCAGCGCGATTGGCCGCTCGGGTCGAGTTGATCCGCGCGGAAGGCGCTGATCTGCCGGACTTTTCGGAAACCGGGCTGATGGAAACGCTGGAAGACTGGCTGCTGCCGATGCTCTCGGGCGTGCGCAATGCCGATGACTGGAAGCGGTTCGACCTGCTGCCCGCGCTGCGCGCCCGGCTGGACTGGGACCAGATGCAGGAACTGGATCGGCGGGCGCCGGGCTCGTTTGTGACTCCGTTGGGCCGCAAGCTGCCAATTGACTATGGCGGTACTGTGCCCGAAATCTCGGTTAGGCTGCAAGAGGTATTCGGCGTTACGCAACATCCGGTGGTTGGGGGCGAGCCTTTGAAGATCACGCTGCTGTCACCGGCCCAGCGACCGATCCAGATCACCCGTGATCTGCCCGGATTCTGGGCCGGGTCATATGCCGATGTGCGCAAGGACATGCGGGCGCAGTACCCAAAACATCCCTGGCCCGAAGATCCAACTCAGGCGGATCCAACGCTGCGCGCGAAGCGGCGCAAAGGCTAAGTTGATCAGGTGGGCGTTGATAAGCCTCATTGGCGGAAACGGCGGAAAGCGCACAAATTGCTGCAAAAATACACGAAACACTGAAAGTTCAGGCCATATTTTGCGGTTATCCGAGGGCGGTATTGTTAACTCAGTAATACATGATTATGTAACTTCTTCGAATTACAAAAAGAATACGCCCGAGCAGGCCTGACATGACGACATGGATACGCAACATCTGGGAAGAGGTCGCGCGACCGCTGATCCAGCGCCCAAGCCGGGTGCAGGTTGCTGCGTTGTGTACCCGCAAGGCAGGTCCCGGTGACGACGTTCTGTTGATCACCAGTCGGGGCACCGGACGCTGGATTATCCCCAAAGGCTGGCCCATTGATGGGCTCAACGGGCCGGAAACCGCATTGCGGGAAGCCTGGGAAGAGGCTGGAGTGCGCGCGACTGAGGTGCAGAAAGATCCCGTTGGTCATTACTCTTACGACAAAAGGTTGGATGACGGCACGGCGTTGCCGGTTATCACCAGCGTTTATCGGATCGAGGTGACCGGACTGGCGGATGTATTCCCGGAATCCGATCAGCGTAAGCGCTGCTGGGTGTCCCCGAAGGTGGCCGCCGAACGCGTGCAAGAGCCGGAATTGCGCGACTTGCTACTGCAATTGTAACAATATTGTAAAAAACTGATGACAAAGGTTGCCGCGCCCATTGGAACCGTTTAGCGGCGGGCATCATTCAAAACAGCCGTTGTGAACCGATGTCAGACCACCCCACTAAAGCCCGTTGGCACGCACTGGACCGTGACCTACAGCGTATCTCGCGCGTTGAGCACGCCAATGCCCAAGTATCGCGTCCTCTGTTGGCCCCCGGAATTGCACTGGCCTTTATCGCGCTGGCAGGTTTGGCTGCAGCGCTTCTGTTCGGACGGGCCGATGGTGGCGTGATCGTTGTCGCAGCTGCGGCATTCGGCGCTTACATGGCGATCAATATCGGTGCCAACGACGTGGCCAACAATATGGGCCCGGCCGTGGGGGCCAATGCTCTGACCATGGGCGGAGCCATCCTAATTGCCGCCATCGCAGAAAGCGCCGGCGCGTTGCTGGCAGGGGGGGATGTGGTTTCGACCATCTCCAAGGGCATCATCGATCCGATGTCGGTGCAGAACAGCAATGTGTTCATCTGGGCGATGATGGCGGCTCTGATATCGTCGGCACTGTGGGTCAATCTGGCTACCTGGGTCGGGGCACCGGTTTCGACCACGCATTCGGTGGTCGGCGGCGTGATGGGTGCCGGCATTGCTGCGGCAGGCCTAAGTGCGGTGAGCTGGGGCACGATGAGCGCGATTGCCGCCAGCTGGGTGATCTCACCCGTTTTGGGCGGGATGATTGCAGCCGCCTTTCTGGCATTGATCAAACACAAGATCCAGTATCAGGACGACAAGATCGCGGCAGCGCGGCGCTGGGTGCCCATTCTGGTTGCCGTGATGGCAGGGGCGTTTGCCACCTACTTGTCGGTCAAAGGCCTGAAGCGGATCGTCAAAATTGATCTTCAATTTGCCCTTTTGATCGGTCTGACCTTTGGCGGCCTGGTCTGGGCTGCGACGGTACCGTGGGTCAAGCGCAAGTCTGAAGGGTTGGAGAACCGGACCCGGTCGTTGAAGACATTGTTTGGTCTGCCTCTGGTGATTTCGGCCACATTTCTGAGCTTTGCGCATGGGGCCAATGATGTGGCCAATGCGGTGGGTCCATTGGCGGCGATCGTGCATGCGGCCGAGTTCGGAGATTTTGCCACGAAAGTCTCGATCCCGACATGGGTCATGGTGATCGGTGCGTTTGGCATCTCGTTCGGCCTATTCCTGTTCGGTCCCAAGCTGATCCGTATGGTCGGCAGCCAGATCACCAAGCTGAACCCGATGCGGGCGTTCTGTGTCGCGCTATCGGCGGCGATCACGGTCATCGTCGCCAGTTGGCTGGGTCTGCCGGTCAGTTCGACTCATATCGCGGTTGGGGCCGTCTTTGGTGTTGGCTTCTATCGGGAGTGGCATGCAGAACGGCGGTGGAAATACTCGAACCGCCAGCGGCCGGCGGAGCTGCGACTGGCGCGCGAGGAACGGCGGTGGCGCAAGCTGGTGCGGCGGTCGCATTTCATGACCATCGTGGCGGCCTGGGTGATCACGGTACCGGCAGCGGCAGTGATGTCGGCGCTAATTTTCTGGGTTTTGACTGCGTTCGCTTGATCGGAATTTGCGAGGCTCTGCCTCGCGCTCCGAGGTATTTTAGGCCAGATGAAGAGACGGATCAGGTTATGATCTGGTCGACTGTGAGCGGCGTGTCCGGTGATTGGTGGATGAGTTGAGAGACTCGGCTATTGATCGGGGTTGGGATCGCGTACTGTTGGCCGAGTTTGATGATTTCGCCCTGTAGACTGTCGATTTCGGTCGGGCGACCCGCCGTCAGATCATAAGCCATCGAGGTGCGCGCGTTTGGGTCGATGGTCAGCATTTTTGCCGCAATTCGTGTAAAAATTGGCGTTGGCAGACGTAGAATGTGCGGTGTCATCCATGCGGGTAGTGGCGTTGTGGAGGTGGCCTCGATCTCGGCGACTTTCAAAACACGCTGCGCCTCGGCCATCTGATCAGCCATCAGGCGACGCCAGTTTCGGTCGAGCAGTTGGTTTTGCAAGGTCAGGCCGGACAATGCGTTCAATGCATTGTTGAGGTTGATCACCAGCTTACCCCATTGCACCGCCTCGATCTGGTCGCTTTCGCTGACGGGTAGATATGGGGCGCTTAGGCGTTCAGCCAGAGACCGGGAGCCACGCTCGATGACGATCTCACCCGATGTGGCACGGTGATAGGTTGCCGGGCCCGTCGGCACCACGTTGAAGGGCACCATTCCAGCCCGAACGTCGCGTCCGGGAAGAGCGGTGCGCAGGATGAGGGCGTTCTCGAGCCCATTCTGCCAAGACAGAACCGGGGCCGTTTCCGTGGCGTGTGCGGCGATCAGCGCTGCCATCTCGGCGGTCGCGCCTGTTTTTACCGTGACGATGACCAACTCGGCATCCCCGAGACAGGCAGGGTCTTCGCTGAGCGTGAGTTGTACGGCGGCGACGTGACGATGCAGGTTCGAGAAATCTGTCACCGTCAGCCCTTGTCCCCGGATGGCGTTCAGCACCCGCGCGCGACCCAGCAGCGTCACGCTGTGTCCCGCTGCGGCCAGCAATGCGCCGCAAAAGCAGCCAATGCTGCCTGCACCGGCGATGACAATATTCATGGCTAACCTCCGCTGTCCCTGCAAGGATCGCCGGGATCGTTCAACGGAGCCAGCGTGACGTGAGGTCAGACGCGGGCGCGTCTGGGTCGGGTGCGTTCGAGGTCTTCCGAGATCGGAATGAACTCCTGATCATCACCGGGCGGCAGGTGGAAGGCGCCGTTCGCCCAGTCGGCAGTTTTCCATTCGCGTGTGGCGGTTTCTATCTTCTCCTTCGAGGAGGAGACGAAGTTCCACCAGATGTAGCGATCTTCGTTCAAGGTCGCGCCGCCCAGCAGCAACAGCCGCGCACCCAGCGGTCCGGCCTTCACGGACAGGTGATCGCCGGGGCGGAAGACCATCATGCGACCCGCCTCAAAGCTGTCGCCTGCGATCTCGACCGAGCCTGTGGTGACATAGACACCGCGATCCTCGTGATTGTCGGGCAGCGGGAAGGAGGCACCCGGTTCGAGCTGGACGTCGAGATAAAAGGTCTCGGACAGCATGGTGACCGGGCTGGTTTCGCCATAGGCCGAGCCCAGGATGAGGCGGGCACTGACGCCTGCATCCTGAATATGGGGCAACGCGCCCTGTTTGTGGTGTTCGAAATCGGGGGCCATATCTTCGTGCGTTTCGGGCAGGGCGATCCAAGTCTGGATGCCAAACAGGCTGTGTTTCTTGCCGCGTGTTTGGTCACTGGTACGTTCGGAATGGGTCACACCACGCCCAGCGACCATCCAGTTGACCTCGCCGGGATAGATCATCTGATGCGTGCCGAGACTGTCGCGGTGTTCAAACTCGCCCTGATATAAATAGGTCACGGTACCCAGTCCGATATGGGGATGCGGCCGTACGTCAATACCGCCTTCGGTGATGAATTCGGCCGGACCCATTTGGTCGAAGAAGATGAAGGGGCCGACCAGTTGCCGTTTGACCGAGGGTAGCGCGCGGCGCACCTCGAACCCGCCCAGATCACGGACACGGGGGATGATCAGGCTGTCCAGCGACGGGTTCTCGGACCGGCAGTCGGGTGTATGGGTCGGATTCCAGCTCATTCTCGCTCTCCCTTGGGTCAGGATCTGGCTTGGGTTTCAATATGTTTGATTATGTGGAATATAGTATGATTTATTGTCGGGCATAGCGCATGAGTGCACATATACAGTGCACGATGGGCGGAAACGGCGGCAACGCTCACGTGACGGTGATGAAATGACCCGATCTTCAGACCAGCTTAACTCGGCTTTCGCAACAAACGTGCTAGATTGAGTGTCAGGCCAGACACCATGCCCGTTATCGAAAGGAGCCCTCTCGATGTCGCACGTTCTTCTTACCCGCCGCAGCGCGTTGGTTACGGCGGGCTGTTTTGCAGCGCTAGGCACGGCCGGGCTGACCACGCCCGCGCGGGCGCAGGGCATTGCACCGACCCCGTCCATGCGGGGCGGATCGAACAACTATCGCCCCGGCGCCCCTATTGTGCAGCGCATCGGCGGCGGAGGTTTCTGGATGACCGGCACCGTGCGCCGCGAAGGCGACGGAGCCCCCTTGCCCGGCCAGCGTATCCAGATCTGGGCGCATACGACCGAGGGGCACGAGCGCGACCAGCGCAGCCATGGGGCGACGCTGACGGATGCGAACGGTGAATTTCGGCTTGAGATGCCACAAATCGTGCCCGCCTTTGGCCAACCGCACGGGCATCTGGCCTATGACAGCGGCGAATTCGAAACGGTTTTCCTACGCCCGGTGATGTCGAGCGCGAAGGATAAAACGCTTGCCGCGCATTTCGTCTTACAGCCTGCCTGATACGTGTTGAGGCGCATACTGATTTGGGCAGCGTTGATTGTCGCCCTTCTGGTGCCGGTTATCGCGGCAGCATTCAGCCCTTATCTGGCGTGGCGCGAGCCGATCTACATCCTAGCCGGGTTTGCGGGCATCGTCGGGATGTGCCTTCTGCTGGTGCAACCCTTGCTGGCCGGACGCTGGTTGCCTGGGCTTTCACCTGTGCGCAGCCGCTTATGGCACAGGCGGTGCGGTCTGGCCCTTGTCGCAGCGATCGTAATCCATGTGGGCGGTTTGTGGATCACGAGCCCGCCGGATGTCGTGGACGCGCTTCTATTCGTATCAGCCACACCCTTTTCCGTCTGGGGTGTGATCGCGATGTGGACGGGTTTTGCTGCAGCAACGATGGGCGTTCTGCGCCTACGCCTGAACCTGCGATTTCGGCTCTGGCGTCTGGGGCACACAGGACTGGCGCTGGTAACCATTCTGGGCAGTGTCGTACACGCCCTGCTGATTGAGGGCACAATGGAGATCATGACCAAGATCGCATTGTGTGTGCTGGTAGTTCTGGCGTGCGTTGCTACGCTCGCCAGATTACGGGTCTGGGAAGTGTCCCGACGCGTTTAGTCCTCCCATACGCATACCGGGGCCGCGTCAGGCTGACAGGCGTTTGGCATAGGTCGCGCGATCTATTTCAACATCCCGCACGGTGATGCTGCCGACCGTGGGCGCAGACGCAGCCAGAACATTCAGAATGATCGCGTTCAACTCGGCGCGCGTTGCCTCATCTCGGCCTTGCAACAACAAGAGCGTGGCATGAATGAAGGTCTGCGGTTCGGTCCCGATGCGGAAATACGGAAACGAGGTGGCACGGATTTTGAGTGTTGGGGCATCGAATTCTTCATGCGCGGCGAGCACGGAATAGAGCTGCTCACAGATGGCTTGAAAATCATGAGTTTTTTCGAGCCCGGCAGAGAATTCCAGAGTAATGTGTGGCATTGGTTGCTCCGAGATTTAAGAGAGCCATCTATGGCTCTCCCAGATTGCTGTCGGCCTCAGACGCCCAGACACCAGCGCATCACGGCTTTTTGCGCATGCAGGCGGTTTTCGGCCTCGTCAAAGATCACCGAGTTCGGGCCGTCCATGACCTCGGATGTGG
The DNA here is from genome assembly GCF_056543005.1 of Ruegeria sp. A5. NCBI lineage: Bacteria > Pseudomonadati > Pseudomonadota > Alphaproteobacteria > Rhodobacterales > Roseobacteraceae > Ruegeria > Ruegeria sp. A5. The sequence goes on along the minus strand of NZ_JBQGAV010000002.1, from coordinate 226,874 downwards.
CCTCTTCTTCGCGGTGCGCAGGCAGGCAGTGCATGAACAACGCGTCTGGCTTGGCATGCGACATCAGCTCGGCGTTGACCTGATAGGGGCGCAGCATGTTGTGGCGGCGCTCCTTCGCGGATTGAGAATCGTGCATTGAGACCCAAGTATCGGCGACCACGAGGTCGGCCCCTTCAACAGCTTTGTGCGGGTCCCGTTCGATCACGATTTTCGAGCCCTTCTGGCGTGCAAGCCCCATGAATTCTTCTTCCGGGTCCAGCTGCGCCGGGCCGGTGAATGTCAGGTCGAAACCGAATTGACCGGCGGCATGCAGAAATGAAGCGCAGACATTGTTGCCGTCGCCGGTCCAAACGACCTTTTTTCCTGCGATGGGGCCGCGATGCTCTTCATAGGTCAGCACATCGGCCATGATTTGGCAGGGATGTGTACGATCGGTCAGACCATTGATGACGGGAACGTCCGAGTATTCGGACATCTCGGTCAGGATGGTTTCATCAAAGGTTCGGATCATGATCATGTCGACATAGCGCGACAGGACCCGTGCAGTGTCGGCGATGGTCTCGCCATGGCCCAGCTGCATGTCCTTGCCGGACAGCACCATGGTCTGCCCGCCCATTTGGCGCACGCCAACATCGAAGGACACACGGGTCCGCGTTGATGGCTTTTCAAAGATCAGCGCAACCATGCGGCCTGCCAGAGGCTGCTCGTCGTCCGGGGCAGCTTTGGGGCGCCCAAGGCGCGCCTGTTTCATCGCGCTCGCCTGATCGATCATGTTCCGCAGATCACCTGCGTTAGTTTTGTGGATATCAAGGAAGTGGTTCATTTTAATTCACTTTTTAATCAGGCGAGTTCAGGCCGAAGCCATTGCGTTTTCGACTTGTGCCGCAGTTTTTTCGAGGCGGATCAGGGCTTGTGCGATGTCATCCTCGGTGAGGGTCAGCGGCGGCAGCAGGCGGATCACGTTATCTGCGGCGGGAACCGTTATGACCTCGTTGTCATAGCCAGCGTTGACCACGTCGATATTGGTGGGCTTGCATTTCAGGCCTAGCATCAGGCCTGAGCCGCGCACCTCCTGGAATACTTCGGGGTGGTCCGCGATCAGGCCTTCGAGCTTCTGACGCAGCAGGCCCGCCTTGCGATTCACCCCTTCGAGGAAGGCCGGAGTGGCGACCTGATCGATCACCGCGCAGCCTACAGCGCAGCCCAGCGGGTTGCCGCCATAGGTCGAGCCGTGGGTGCCTGCCGTCATGCCGCTGGCGGCCTCTTCGGTGGCCAGAACCGCACCCAGAGGAAAACCGCCGCCAATGCCTTTGGCGACCATCATGATATCCGGCGTGATGCCGGCCCATTCATGGGCAAAGAGTTTGCCGGTCCGCCCAACGCCGCATTGGACCTCATCGAGGATCAGCAAAAGGCCGTTATCATCGCAAATCTGGCGCAAGGCTTTCAGCTCTGCATCCGGAACAGGGCGGATGCCGCCTTCGCCCTGAACCGGTTCGATCAGGATGGCTGCCGTGGTGTCGGTGATGGCGTTGGTGACGCCGTCGAGGTCTCCGAATGTCAGATGCACAAAGCCGGGAAGCAGCGGTCCAAAGCCTTTGGTCATCTTCTCGGACCCGGCGGCGGCGATACCCGCCGATGACCGGCCATGGAATGAGCCGTCGAAAGTGATGATCTCGACCTTCTCGGGCTGACCTTTGTCATAGAAATACTTGCGGGCCATTTTGACGGCCAATTCGCAGGATTCTGTTCCCGAATTGGTGAAGAACACCGTATCGGCAAAGGTGTGTTCCACCAGCTTGTCCGCCAGTGCCTGCTGTTGCGGGATGTTATAGAGGTTTGAAACATGCCACAGCGCATGCGCCTGTTCCGTCAGGGCCGCCACCAGCGCCGGATGCGCATGACCCAGCGCGTTTACCGCTATGCCCGCGCCCAGATCCAGAAAACGTCGGCCATCCGCCTCGGTCAGCCAGGCGCCTTCGCCCTTCACAAATGTCAGGGGCGCGCGGTTATAGGTCGGCAGAACGGACGGGATCATCGGATCATCCTTTTCGAATAGCTTGAGCCCTGTGAGTGATACACTGGGGCCATGGTCGTCAACTGATTTGGTGGGGTTTGCGCGGATTTGGACAGCGCAAATGGATCAAACGGGCCGATTATGCGGTCAGGCGTCGGCGTCGGAGGCGCAGGATATGTGCGGTATTGATCATGTGAGGCCGTATAGCGGGGTGCACCGGGTCTGAAAACCCCGTTTTTGCGATCGGGGCAAAAATCATTCTGAGACTGGGATTTACCGCTTGTCATTTACCCGACGCTGGCGCACGGCTGAACCATGACACCGATACGTCAGAATCCTGCCCTTGCGGCCCTGCTGATCCTTGCGGCCAGCGCCCTTCTCGCAGGGACCACATTGCTGGCGAAAGCACTGGGGACGGATGTGCTTGGCCCCGCCCTGCATCCGATGCAGATCAGCCATGGACGGTTTCTGTTTGCCTTTCTGGTAATCGTGACAGCCGTCGGCATCATGCGCCCCCGCCTGAGCCGCCCGCATTGGGGTCTGCATATCGGACGGACAAGCTTCGGCTGGCTAGGGATCACGCTGATGTTTGCATCCGTTGCTTTCATACCGATTGCGGATGCGACGGCGATCTCGTTCCTGAACCCGGTCTTTGCCATGATGTTGGCGATCCCGCTGCTGAAAGAAGGTGTCGGCCCGTGGCGCTGGTTGGCCGCCATCGTGGCCTTGATCGGTGCCTTGGTTCTGTTGCGTCCAACGCCCGCTAGCTTTCAACCCGCTGCATTACTGGCCCTGACCGCAGCAGTGATAATTGGGATGGAACTGATCTTTATCAAAAAGCTCTCGGGCCGAGAAATACCGATCCAGATTCTGCTGATCAACAATGCGATGGGTCTGACCATTGCGACAGTCGCGGTAAGTTTCGTTTTCCAGATGCCGACGCCTCAGCAATGGGCGGCGCTGGCCTCGATTGGTGTGCTAATGGCCTGTGCGCAGGCTTGTTTCGTCAACGGAATGGCGCGGGCGGATGCCTCTTTTGTGGCTCCGATCAGCTACGCTACGCTGATCTTCGCTGCCTTCTACGATTTCGCGGTATTCAAGGTGATACCGGATGGGATCAGCCTGATCGGCTCGGCCATCATCCTGACCGGAGGTCTGATTCTGGTCTGGCGCGAGGCGATACACCGTCAGGCCTTGAGCCGGTAGCCGGTGCGCAACATCTGCCAGGTCAATCCTCCAACCAACAATGTCGCGCTGGCGCAGATCGCCATGCCCAACCAAGGAGAGCTGTCGGACACGCCGATCATCCCATAGCGCAACCCGTCAATCAGATAGAAGACCGGGTTCGCATGGCTTAGCCGATTGAGCACTGGCGGTAGCGCCTGCACAGAATAGAAAGTGCCGGACAAGAAAGCCAAAGGCGTGACGATGAAGTTGGTGATCGCCGCCATCTGGTCAAACTTGTTGGCAAAAATCCCGGCAAAAAGCCCAAGCGCGCCCATGAACGCGCCACCTAAAACCACGAATATCAGTGCGATCAGCGGGTTCTGCGGCACGATGCCCAGAACCAACGCCAGAGCGATTGCGACAACAAGGGCGATCAGGATTCCGCGGGCGATGCCTCCGGCCAGATAACCCAACAGGATTTCCAGCGGCGATAGCGGCGGCATCAGCGTATCGACGATATTACCCTGAACCTTGGCGATCACCATCGATGACGATGTATTGGCAAAGGCGTTCTGAATCACGGTCATCATCATGATGCCCGGTGCCAGAAAGGTCAGAAACGGCACCCCCATCACATCCGGTCGGCTGGGACCAATGGCAATGTTGAAGATCAGCAGGAACAGGCCTGCCGTCACCAGCGGTGCCAGCAGGGTCTGCGTCCACACGGCCAGAAAGCGCAGGGTTTCGCGCTGCGCCAGTGTATAGAGGCCCATCCAATTCACCGCGCCAAAGCGGCGTGCGTCGTGATCCATGAGATTATGCATGCTCTGCCCCATACCTGATTCGAAGACCGCTTGTAACTCGGGCCGCAGTGTTTAGAATAGGGCGCTGAGATGATTTCCCAAGGCGGCCCGAATCCGGGGCCGCTTTCCGCTTTTGAAAGGCAAATGATGTCCTGGACTGACGAGCGTGTAGAGCTGCTGAAAAAGATGTGGGGCGAGGGCCAGTCGGCCAGCCAGATCGCCAAGGAACTGGGCGGCGTGACCCGCAATGCGGTGATCGGCAAGGTGCACCGTCTGGGTCTGTCGAATCGCGCCACCGGTGCAAGCCCGGCAAAGGCCGAGCCTAAGGAAAAACCGGCCCCCGCGCCCAAGGCCGAGGCCAAACCGAAACCGACACCCAAGACTGAACCGGCCCGTCCGGTGCCAGCCCCCGAGGCCAAACCGGTCACCCCGGCCCGTCGCCAGATCATACCCGCCGGCCAGCCGCTGCCTCCGCAACCGTCGGCCAATGAGATCAGCCCCGAGGCTTTGGCCAAGGTCAACGAGATTGAAAAGAAGGCCAAGAAGCTGTCTTTGATGGAGCTGACCGAAAAGACCTGCAAATGGCCTGTCGGCGACCCCGCGACCGAGGATTTCTGGTTCTGCGGCCTGCCCGTCGAGGCAGGCAAACCCTATTGCGAAGCGCATGTGGGCGTGGCGTTCCAGCCGATGAGCTCGCGTCGCGACCGTCGGCGGTAACTGCGAACGCGAGAACCTAAACCATTACTAGGGAACGTGAAAAGGGCGCAGGCGTTTCGCCACGCCTCTTACCGGAAGCGCTGCATAGTCGGGAACAACACAAGGCGTAACGAGCTCTTACAAAGAAAACACCCTCGCTGAAAACTGCGAGGGTGTTTTAGACTGGAACGCCGGCTGTGCGGGACAAACCGGCCGATTGATGCGCAAAGCGCGTTCAGCGTGTATTGACGACAGGCGGATTTTTGCAACGGCCCAGACAGTAGTGAACTCCCTCGGCCGCGCCAGAATCAAGCTTTTCAGGCACAATTGGTCCCGGGAACATCATATCGACACAGGCATCCGGATTGGACTTAAAGTAATTCCTAATGCGCCAAGAAGCACCCGAGGTTTTCGTATAAGCCCTCCATCGAATAGGGTCCTTGTCATCTTTCTCGTTGGCTTCCCAATAATTAACGATTTCGATATTTGCACCATGCGCATATAGTTTGCGGTCAAACCCTTCTGCCATGCCTTTCGAAACTTCGAGGCCGGTGGCCTGCGCCGCATCTGGGAACACGTTGTCCTCGTTGGTTAAGTCCTTTTCATCGACCAACGCAGAGGTGGCCTCGATATGGAAATACTGGTATCGGACCTTCTCATTGTTGTTCTGAGGATTGGCTATGATTGTACGCATGATCACGCATAGGCGCAAATTGCCATCTTTGTAGTGATAGCCCGGAATATTCGCATGGAGGCATTCATCTAGGATCTGACCCTTTACCTTTACATCCCATTTGTTTTGCGTGTTTCTACCTCCTTGCGCGGTTCGAAGAAGAGCTCTGCCGGTGATACCGGACAAACTATCTTTGAACGCACGGCCGCCCCAAATACTCTCGCGGCGCTTAGCACAATTCGCAATGTTCTCTCTCGCGCCACAGTTCATTACAGTTTTGAATTGCTGATCCGTCAGATCGCGTACCGAAACCATTTTGGGATTTCCGGCCCCAAGTCCGCCAACCATGAATTTCTGATCTGGTACATTTTTGAAATCGATTGATCTGACTGTCTTCGGGGGCTTTACCGTTGGTGCACAAGCGCCTAGGAGAATTGCAGCAGAAATGGTCGCGGTCATGATCGAAAGGAATTTTCGCACCTTTGGCTCCAAATAATTGTATCCAATGTGGCACAATAACATGGAAATGGCGCGCAAACGAAGTTTTTCTTGGAAAGCACGAATGGCGCAAAAGGGCTCGAACCTGACATTGAAGTGCCGGTGATCTTGGAACCGCTGGTATATGACTAGCCTTTCACTGCGCTGGATGTGACGGCAAATCCGGCATCGGAACCCAGCCGGGCAGTTCATCGGGTGAGACCGAGACATGCAACTTTTCTGACCGGTCGCGCCCCACCTTTCGATGCTTGCGCAGCAGGAAAATCTTACCCCAGCCGCGCCATGTGCCCACGGATTGCGCATGCGGATCGGTAGGGAAACGGTCGCGCCAGCCCTCGGGCAATGGCAGGCCGTGCAGCTCGGCCTTGTCCAGCATCCAGATCAGGGAGATGTTGCTGAGGGGGCGGGCCTCTTCGAACCCGTTCAGCTGGCCGCCAACATCGCCGTGGGTGCCGCGGAACCAAACCTGCTCGATATGGCCTTTGAAGTCAGGCGTGCATTTCCACAGCACCGGCTCGAACACCTCGCGGGTCTCGTCCAGCGCCATGGCGTGATAGCCGTGGCGGGTGGCAGGGCCAAGCTGGTGGTTGTGGAAGGCATGGCGTTCCTCGGCCCAGCGCCAGAGCAGCGGCAGGCGCAGGCCCAGCGCCTTGACCGTGTCCCAGACGCCGACCATCTCGATGGCGACATCCTCGTGACAGAACTCCCGACGAAAGACCGCCGCCGCTTCGCCATTGGCGTTACATTCATAGTGTCGATAGGCCTGTTTGATATTGCGGACAGTGGCGTGTTCGGCCTTGAGCAACCCGATAGCATCGATCACGCCCGCAAGGCTGCGGACCCCGTATGCGCCGCGTGAATAGCCGATGAAAAAGATCTTATCACCGGGTTTGTAACGCGAAGCCAAATAACCATAGGCCCGACGAATCTGACGGTTGATACCCCGCCCCATCATCACGTCCATAGTCGACTTCCAGCTTTCCCACTGCACGCCGGATTCGTAGAAAACCGAAACCTGGCTGCCCATCTCGCAGCACAGGCGCAGGGTCTGGCCCGCGTGGGTTTCCCGCCCTGCTTCCAGCGTCGACATGGTGCCGTCAAGAATGATGACATGGCTGACAGGTTCGCGGTGGCGCGTTTCGGCCGAGTGCTCGGACCGCAGAGGCCGTCCGAGCCATCCCAGTACCTTTCTACTCAGCCGCGACAGAACCATGCGTCAACAATTCCCAAACTTTGTGAGGTGTGAAAGGCATATCCGCCTGCCGCACCCCGTGATCCCAGAGCGCATCCTGTACCGCGTTCGCCACTGCGGCCAGTGCGCCCACGGTGCCTGCCTCGCCACAGCCTTTCATCCCCATCGGGTTGGCGGTTGACGGAACCGGCGCCGAGGTAAACTCTATCATGGGTATCTCAGCAGCGCGGGGCAAGGCGTAGTCCATGAACGAAGCCGTGAGCAGTTGCCCCTCGGTATCATGAACAACATGCTCGGTCAGTGCTTGGCCGATACCCTGCACTACCCCGCCATGCACCTGCCCCTCGGCCAGCATCGGGTTGATAAGATTGCCGAAATCATCCACCACCGTGTAGCGGTCGACCCATGTTTCACCAGTGAAAGAATCGATAACGACTTCGGCAACATGTGCACCATTGGGATAGCTGCGTGCATCTAGCGTAGCGCGGGCTTCGTGCTGCAACAGATCGGTGCGCCCGTCAGCGCGCGCCATCTCGGCCGCCTCGGTCAGCGTGGGGGTCAGGTTGGACCCCGGCGCGCGGAAGGTTTCATGGTCGAAGGTCACATCGCTTTCCTCGACCCCCATCTTATCCGCAAGATAGGGCGTGAATGCGGCGATCATCGTATCAACTGTGACCAGTGTCGCGTTGCTTTGGGTCGTGACCGAGCGTGATCCGCCGGTTCCGCCGCCCTGCGCCAGCCTGTCCGTGTCGCCTTGCACAACATTGATCAGGTGCGAAGGAATCCCTGTCTGGTCCGATAGGAACTGGGCATAGACGGTCTCGTGCCCTTGCCCATTGGACTGAGTGCCGACATAGAGGTTCACCGTTCCGTCCTCGCAAAACTCGATCTTCGCGCCTTCGGAAGGGTCTCCCAAAATACTTTCGATATAGTAACAAAGCCCCTGCCCCCGGATCAGGCCGTTTTCCGCATCCGCCGCTTTGCGGGCCTCAAAGCCCGTAGTCTGTTCGGCGGCGCGGCTGAGGACCATGTTGAACTCACCCACATCATAGGTTTCGCCGGTTGCGGTCTTATAGGGGAAGGCTTCGGGTCGGATGAAATTCTTGCGCCGCAACTCCCACGGATCAATCCCCAACTCACGCGCAGCACGGTCCATGACGCGTTCCAGCACATAGATCGCCTCGGGTCGCCCGGCACCGCGATAGGCGTCGACCTGCGTGGTGTTGGTGAAGAATCCTTCGACCCGCAAGTAGGTGGTCTGAACATCGTAGACACCCATCAAAACCTTACTGAACAGGCTGGTCTGGATCGCCTGCGCGAAATGGCTGTTATAAGCGCCAAGGTTGATCTTGCTGTGGACCCGGTAAGCAGTGATCTTGTGATCGGCATCAAAGGCGAGCTCCGCCAGTGAGGTCAGGTCGCGGCCGTGGTGATCGGACAACATCGCTTCGGACCGGTCCGACATCCAGTGCACCGGCTGGCCCAGTTTCATGGCAGCAACAGCAACGGTGAAATATTCGGGATAAGGCATCGCCTTCATACCAAATCCGCCGCCGACATCTGGCGTAGTGACGCGGATCGCCTCGGGGTCCAGTTTCAGCTTTTGTGCCAGTTGCGCTTTCATCCCCCAGACACCCTGCCCGCCATATGAGAAATGCATACGGCCATCCGACCAATCGGCCTGACAGCCACGCGGTTCGATCGAGCTCACGATGACCCGGTTGTCATGCACGTTCAGCGCGACGGTGCGCGCCGCTGCCTGAAAGGCGGCATTGGTCGCCTTCTCATCACCCAAGCCCCAGTCAAAGGCGCGGTTGTCGGGGGCTTGTGGATGCAAAGGTTCGCCACCCGCAGCGACATCCATCTTGACCGGCAGGTCTTCGGTTTCCATCCAGATCAATTCGACTGCATCGCGGGCCTGTAACAACGAGTCGGCAATGACGACCGCAACGGGTTCTCCGACGAAACGCACGCGGTCCTTGGCCAGCATGTTCCGCTCAGACGCAGCGCCTTGACTGCCGTCGCGGTTGGCGACTGTAGTCGCGTTCATCACCGTATCGATCCCGGCAGCAGTCAGATCTTCCAGCGTCATGACCAAGCGCACCCCATCCGCTGTACGTGCATCTTCAAGGTCCAGCGACGTGATCGTGGCATGCGCCACCGGGCTGCGAAAGAATGCTGCGAACAGCGCATTCTCGGGCACAGAATCGTCCATGTATTGCCCCTGCCCGGTCAGAAACCGCTGGTCCTCGGTCCGTTTGATGGGCTGGCTTTTGCCGAATTTTTCCATGGGATGATCCTCTGGCTGCCTGAATGCGCGACCCTAGCGTGAAGCAGGACCTTGTCCAGTGGCTGAGAAAATTAACCCCGCACGGTCTGAAAGCGACATTCATGTCTGGAAACAGCGTTGCGCGCCGATCTGGGCCGCGCCTAGGCTGAACCTAAATTCAGTCGAGTGGAGGTTTCCATGCCCAAAGAAATCAAGCTGACGAATGGCCGATTGGACAGCCAAAGTGCCGAGGCCTATTGGGATGATGGGTTTATATTTCCGATCCCCGTGTTCTCTGCCGCAGAAGCCGCCGGGTACCGTGCCGAGTTGGAGGATGTCGAGGCCAGCTGGCGCGAGGCTGACCTGCCGCTACCCCTGAACATGTACAAACGCATCAACGCGCATGTGGTGATGCCATTTGCCACTCGCATCGCGTTGGATCCGCGCGTTTTGGACGTTGTCGAAGGTGTTTTGGGCCCAGACCTGCTGTTGTGGTCAGCTGAGCTGTTCATCAAGGAACCGCGCACGACGCAAGTGGTGGGCATGCATCAGGACCTGACATATTGGGGTATGGGTGAAACCTCGGACCAGTTGACCGCCTGGATCGCCCTGTCCCCTGCGACGGTTGAAAGTGGCTGCATGGATTTCGTGAAGGCCAGCCACAAGAACCCGATCCTGCCGCATAATGATACGTTCTCCGACAACAACCTGCTGTCGCGTGGGCAAGAGGTGGCAGTCGATGTCGCGGAGGAAGACAAAACCCATATCGAGTTGCAGCCCGGCCAGATGTCGCTGCACCATGGGCTGACCATTCACGGGTCAGGGCCGAACGTATCTGATGATCGTCGAATTGGCCTGGCTATCCGTTATCTCAACCCCAATGCGCAGCAGAAAGTGGCGGATCGCGACTATGCCATTCTGGCGCGGGGCGAGGACCGGGTGGGGAATTTCATCCATATCCCTGAGCCGACCGAGCTGTTTGCTCCTGAGGCGCTGGACCTGCACGCGCGCATCCGCAGCGATCAGGCCAAGGCGATGGGGCAAGGGGCCAGCGAAAAGCTGGATCTTTATGCGCCCGCCCCGTCAAATCCCGGCTGATCATTGCAGGACCGCCGCGCAGGGCCTTCCCCTTCCTGCGTCCATTCGCTATTGCAGGCGCTGACCCGATATTGTTGACGCAGGACGCATCCCATGGCGATGGAAAAGACATTCAACGCGGCCGAGGCCGAGGCCCGCATCTATCAGGCCTGGGAAACGGCCGGAGCCTTCAAGGCAGGCGCGAACAAATCGCGCGACGAGAGTTTTACCATCATGATCCCGCCACCGAACGTGACGGGTGCGCTGCATGTGGGCCACGCGTTCAACAACACACTGCAGGATATTCTGACCCGCTGGCACCGGATGCGCGGGTTCGACACGCTATGGCAGCCCGGTCAGGACCACGCTGGTATCGCTACGCAGATGCAGGTGGAAAAGATGTTGGCCAACACCCAGCAGCCGGGACGTCGTGAGCTGGGACGTGAGGCGTTTCTGGACAAGGTCTGGGAATGGAAGGGAGAATACGGCGGCACGATCATCGAGCAGCTCAAGCGTTTGGGCTCCAGCTGCGACTGGTCGCGTAATGCCTTCACCATGGCAGGTGCGCCGCGCGACCCGCGTACAGGTCATGAGAACTCGCCGAACTTCCACGACGCGGTCATCAAGGTCTTCGTCGACATGTACGAAAAGGGCCTGATCTATCGCGGCAAGCGGCTGGTCAATTGGGACCCGCATTTCGAGACCGCGATTTCGGACCTTGAGGTCGAGAATATCGAAGTTGCGGGCCATATGTGGCACTTCAAGTATCCGCTGGCGGGCGGTGAGACCTATACCTACGTCGAGAAAGATGAGGACGGGAATATCGTGCTGGAGGAAGAGCGCGACTATATCTCGATCGCCACGACTCGCCCCGAAACCATGCTCGGCGACGGCGCAGTTGCGGTTCACCCATCCGATGAGCGCTATGCGCCCATCGTCGGAAAACTTTGCGAAATCCCGGTAGGCCCGAAAGAGCATCGCCGTCAGATCCCGATCATCACCGATGATTACCCTGATCCAGATTTCGGCTCGGGCGCGGTGAAAATCACCGGTGCACATGACTTCAACGACAATATGGTCGCCAAGCGCGGCGGCATTCCAATGTATCGCCTGATGGACACCAAAGGCGCAATGCGCGCCGATGGTGCGCCTTATGCCGAAGAGGCGGACAAGGCGCAGGAATACGCGCGCGGGCGAGAGTTCACCGAGAACGAGATCGACGCGATCAACCTGATCCCTGATCATCTGCGCGGCCTCGACCGGTTCGAGGCACGTGCGAAGGTGGTTGAGGAGATCACTGCAGACGGTCTGGCTGTCATGACTCGCGCGGATGATCAACGTCTGGGTTCGACCGCTTTAAAGCCGGAACACGAAGGCGCGGACAAGCTGGTGCCGCTGGTCGAAAGCAAACCGATCATGCAGCCCTTCGGCGACCGCTCGAAAGTCGTCATCGAGCCGATGTTCACCGACCAATGGTTCGTCGACGCCGCCAAGGTCGTCGGCCCTGCGCTGGACGCGGTCAAGGACGGCACGGTCAAGATCATCCCCGAGTCGGGCGAGAAGACCTATTACCACTGGCTGGAAAACATCGAGCCGTGGTGCATCTCGCGCCAGCTGTGGTGGGGGCATCAGATACCGGTTTGGTATGGCCTCGATCTCTCGGCTGAGAATTTCAAGGACGACGAAAACGACGGCGACCTTGATTTGGTCGAATTGGGTCGTTTGCTGAACGAAGGCGGCATGCTGCATCGTGGCAATGTCATGGAATGCGCGGCAAGCCTTGAGGCCGTTACAGAGAAATTCCTCGACGACAATGCCAATATACCCAGCCCGCTGAGCCACGCGACGGTCATCGAAGTTGCCGATAAGCAGGAAGCGATCCATCAGTTCGCCGAAAGCCTTGCTCAATACGCAGTCGAACAAGACCCGACCAAGCTGGTCTACCCGGTCTGGCGCGACCCCGACGTACTCGACACATGGTTCTCTTCCGGCCTCTGGCCTATCGGCACGCTGGGCTGGCCTGAAAAGACTGAAGAGTTAGAGCGCTATTTCCCAACCGATGTGTTGATCACCGGCTTTGACATCCTGTTCTTCTGGGTCGCGCGGATGATGATGATGCAACTGGCCGTAGTGAACGAGATCCCGTTCCACACCGTCTATCTGCACCAGCTCGTCCGCGACGAGAAGGGCAAGAAGATGTCCAAAACCACCGGCAACGTGATCGACCCGTTGGAGATCGTGGACGAATTCGGTGCTGACGCGCTGCGCTTTACCAATGCCTCGATGGCGGCTATTGGCGGGGTACTGAAACTGTCGCGCGAGCGCATCACAGGTTACCGTAACTTCGGCACCAAACTGTGGAACGCTGTCCGCTTTGCCGAGATGAATGAGGTCTTCACCGACGCTGTCCCGCAACTGGACGTGGCTGACCTGAAACCCAAAGCCGCCGTGAACCGCTGGATCATCGGTGAAACCGCCCGTGTGCGGGAAGAGGTCGACGCGGCATTGGAAAGCTATCGTTTCAACGACGCGGCCAACGGGCTTTATGCCTTTGTCTGGGGCAAGGTCTGCGACTGGTATGTAGAACTGTCGAAACCCCTGCTGCAAGGCGATAACGCCGAGGCACAGGCCGAAACCCGCGCCACCATGCGCTGGGTTCTGGATCAGTGCATGGTTCTGCTGCACCCGATCATGCCCTTCATCACCGAAGAACTCTGGGGCCTGACCGGCACGCGGCCCAAGATGGTCGTGCATGCAGACTGGCCAACCTATACGGCGGCTAACCTGATCGACGCGGATGCGGATCGCGAGATGAACTGGGTGATCTCGGTGATCGAAAACACCCGCTCGGCCCGCGCGCAGATGCGAGTTCCTGCTGGCCTATACGTGCCGATGCTGGTGACTGAGATTGACGCGCACGGCCAAGCTGCATGGGACCGCAACGAAGCGCTGATCAAACGTCTGGCGCGGATCGACAGCCTGACCAAGGCGGATGAACTGCCAAAGGGCACGATCTCGATTGCCGCCCCCGGTGCCTCCTTTGGCCTGCCACTGGCGGACATCATCGACATTGGTGCGGAAAAGGAACGGCTGGAAAAAGCCAAAGGCAAGTTGGCCAAGGAACTCGGCGGTCTGCGCGGGCGCCTGAACAACCCGAAATTCGTGGCATCGGCCCCGGAAGAGGTTGTTGCGGAAGCCAAAGCTAACCTTGCCGCCCGCGAAGAAGAAGAAGCCAAGCTAAACGAAGCTCTCGCCCGTTTGGCTGAAATCGCCTGATCTTTTTCCTGCTGCTGACATATTGAAATCGAACCTCACCACCCAACCGGCGGTGAGGTTTTTCTTTACCCTCAGAGCTTTCCCCTTGTTCACGCCACGCCCCGCTTGTTAGCACTTCGACGACACAACCTGGCGAGGCACTGACGATGCGATCTTTCCCTCCAATGCAGACCGTCTCAACCGGGTTGGTTGTGGCCATTGTCGGGTTCTTCAGCTCGTTTCCCATCGTATTGCAAGGGTTGGGCGCAATGGGAGCTTCATCGCAGGAAGCCGCCTCGGGTCTGATGAGTGCGGCGATTGCCATGGGGCTTGCAGCCATCGTCCTCAGCCTGCGGTACAAAATGCCGATCAGCGTTGCGTGGTCGACCCCGGGGGCCGCTCTGTTAGCAGTCTCGGCCACCCCGGTCGAGGGATTTTCAGGCGCGATTGGTGCGTTCCTGTGCGCCGGAGCATTAACGGTTCTGGCAGGGCTGTGGAAGCCGCTGGGACGATTGGCAGCAGCAATTCCCACAACACTGGCGCAAGCAATGCTGGCAGGTGTGCTCTTGCCACTATGCCTTGTGCCCTTCAAGGCGGCGATCGAGATTCCATGGCAGGCGTTGCCGGTGATCCTGACGTGGTTTGTCGCGGGCCGTTTCAATCGGTTGATCGCAGTTCCGGCAGCTGTGGTCACGGCGGCTATCATTGTGTCGCTGAACGCAGGAGATGCCCAATTGATGCCGGATCGTTTGATCGCGGCTCCGATCTGGACCATGCCATCATTCTCGGTCGCGTCGGCCATCGGGATCGGCGTACCGCTGTTTATCGTCACGATGGCGACACAGAATATCCCCGGCGTCGCGGTGATGCGCAGCTTTGGCTTTGATCCTGTTCCCGGCCGGTTGTTTTCATCCGTCGGTGGCGCAAGCATGCTTTCGGCCCCTTTCGGGGCGCCCGCAACCTGCCTGGCCGCAATCACCGCAGCGATGTGTTCCAACGAGGAAAGCCACCCCGAACCGGCGCAGCGTTATTGGTCGGCAATCATGGGTGGCGTGTTCTACTGCCTCTTCGGTATCTTTGCCGTGGCGATCACCAGTTTTGCCGCCCATGCCGACCCGCTGCTTATGGGCACTCTGGCAGGTGTGGCCCTGATCGGGGTCCTGGCCAATGCCATGCATGCCGCACTGGACGTCCCTGTCGAGCGCGAAGCGGCTATTTTGACACTGGCCATCACAGCCTCTGGAATAACGGTTTTTGGATTGGGCGCGGCAGTCTGGGGGCTGTTGGCTGGGGGTATCGCATATCTGGCAACAAACCGAGTGCGCTGAGCCCTTTCATCAGAACCCCTCAGGCGGTAAAATGAGCGCATGTTCGGATCGCTTGGAAAACTGATTGAACGCCAGATCAAAAAGGCGCAGGCCGAAGGCCAACTGCAGGGTCTTGAAGGCGAAGGTGCCCCGTTGCCCGACCGCTCGGGCGAGGCACAAGGCGATCCCGCCATTGCTGCGGGTCATCGGATCATGGCGCAGGCCGGAGTGCTACCCGAGGAGTTCGACATCAAGAAACAGCTCGACGCCGCCCGCAAGGAGTTTGCAGCGCTGACTGACAATCAGGACCGCAGGGCCGCAATGGCAAAGATTGCTGATCTTGAGATGCGATACAACATGGCCCGCGATGCACGGCGCGCATTCATGCGGTGATCATTTGAACTCGGGCTTTCGGCCCTGCATCTGTGCCATGACAACTTCCATTTGATCCGACTTACCGATCAGGTCGACCTGTTCGGTAGATTCGGCCAACAGCACATCAGCACGGTCACGGGTTTCGGCCACACCAATCAACCGTTTGGCGGCGCGGATGGCGGACGGGCTTTTACCCGCGATGTCCTCGGCCAGCGCCAGCGCTTCGGTCAGGGGATCATCCGACAGTTTGGTAACAAGCCCCCAATCTGCCGCCTGAGGCGCTCCGATAGGGCGGGCGGTATAGGTCAGCAGGCGCAGCACGTCCGAGCGCACGAGCTCTGGCAGCAGAACCATGCCGCCCATGTCGGGGATAATGCCCCATTTCATCTCCATCACTGCCAGCTTGGCTTCGGGATGCGCGATGCGGATGTCAGCACCCAGCGCAATCTGTAGCCCACCGCCATAGGCGACGCCTTGAATAGCGCAGATCACCGGCACCGGGACGCGCCGCCAGATCAAGGCAAGTTCCTGCATTTCGTTGGCATCTTCGTGGCTGCGGGTCATCAGCCATTCGCTTGGGTCTGTGTGCGCCATGCTGGCAAAGCTGGCCATATCGAGCCCAGCGCAAAAGCTTTTGCCTTCCCCCGATAGCACCACGGCGCGAATGTCGGCTGCGGCGACCTCTTGACCGGCCGAAAGGATCGCCTTGATCATCGCATCGTCCAGCGCGTTCATCTTGTCGCCACGGGTCAGCGTGACACGTGCGATGTGGTCTTTGTATTCGATGGATACGCGGGACATGGGACCTCCGGGGCGTGTTTTGTTGTGTAAACATGCCAGCAAGACGCCAGCAGCGCCACAGCGACGTCAGGGCAAACCGCACATCCGAAGCCTCCTTTGAACTTCTGGCAAGGCTTGCCCCGCCTGATCGGTTGCGCTTATCTGCGGCCATGACTGGTCCTCGTTATACCCCGCTTGCCCTCACCCTGCCCGCGACCGTGCCTTTTGTCGGCCCCGAAACGCAGGAGCGCCAACGTGGCGCGCCCTTCGTGGCCCGGATCGGTGCGAATGAAAGCGTGTTTGGCCCGTCCCCGCGCGCCATCGATGCAATGCAACGGGCCGCAGGCGAGATATGGATGTATGGCGATCCCGAGAATTACGAACTACGCCATGCGCTGGCGGTACATCATGGGGTTGCGCCTGAAAATATCGTGGTTGGCGAAGGCATTGACGGGTTGCTGGGCTATCTGGTGCGCCTGTTGGTTGGTCACGGCGATGCAGTTGTGACTTCGGATGGAGCTTATCCGACTTTCAATTACCACGTGGCCGGGTTTGGTGGGGTATTGCACAAGGTCCCCTACCGCGACGATCACGAGGACCCGACGGCACTGTTCGCCAAAGCGGCGGAGGTAGACGCCAAGTTGGTCTATCTGGCCAACCCGGACAACCCGATGGGAACATGGCATTCAGGTGAGGATATCGTGTCCGCTCTGGAGGCTTTGCCAGAGGGCTGTTTGGTGGTTCTTGACGAGGCATATGTCGAATGCGCGCCCGAGGGGACCGCTGCACCTGTCGCTGCTGATGATTCACGTGTGATCCGGATGCGAACGTTTTCCAAGGTTTATGGCATGGCCGGGGCGCGGGTAGGCTACGCTATCGGCTCGCCCGAGTTGATTGCGAGCTTCAACAAAGTGCGCAACCATTTCGGCATGAACCGAGCCGCGCAGGCAGGGGCGTTGGCCGCGCTAAAAGATGAAGATTGGCTGACGCATGTGCAGCAAAGGATTGCTGGGTCCCGGAACCGCATCGAAGAGATTTCACGGTCGAATGGTCTGGTGCCTTTGCCGTCTGCGACAAACTTTGTCGCGATTGATTGTGGGCGCGATGGGGTGTTTGCCAAGGCCTTGTTGGACACGCTCGTTGAACAAGGCGTGTTCGTGCGGATGCCATTTGCCGCGCCCCAGAACCGGTGCATTCGGGTCAGCTGCGGAGGTGAGGCGGAAATGGCGGCGTTTGAAGCTGCTCTGCCCACGGCCTTGGCAAAAGCCCGAGCCTCGTAAAGGGGGCTGTCTGCCCACTATCGCGCACATGCGCGATTTCCCCCGAAGGTATTTCGGGCCAGATGAAGAGGCGGATCGGGCTTATCCGGCCAGCGTCGCGGCGGCGGCTTCGAGCGCACCCTGACCACGGGGGATATCGAGCGCAGCCATAGCGGTTTCGACGCCACCCAGCATGGCCATGACCATTTGAGCGTTTACGTGCCCCATGTGGCCAAGGCGGAAGCAGCCGTCCCAATCCTCCATTCCCAGACCGATGCCCAGCGTCAGACCCAGTTGGGTTTCGGTATAGCTGCGCAGCGGCGTGCCGCGCCCCTCGGTCAGGCGGAGGGCAGTGACCGCGTGGCTGCGATGGGCCGGGTCGGCGACGTTGAAATCCAGCGCGCCACCTTGCGCCCAGATTTCACAGGCGGCCCAGATGGCCGTTGCCAGGTGTTCGTGGCGAGCCCAGACCTGTTCGATCCCTTCGCCATGGATCAGGTCGAGCGCGGCGCGCAGGCCATACAGGTGGTGGGTTGGCGCGG
The DNA here is from genome assembly GCF_056543005.1 of Ruegeria sp. A5. NCBI lineage: Bacteria > Pseudomonadati > Pseudomonadota > Alphaproteobacteria > Rhodobacterales > Roseobacteraceae > Ruegeria > Ruegeria sp. A5. The sequence continues at coordinate 208,964 of NZ_JBQGAV010000002.1, read as the reverse complement.
TGCCGTTGAAATACTGATAGAACAGATCTGGATTGGCGCGTGGTTGCCAGTCCCAATAATGCGAGACGCGGGGCATTGTGGCGCGCTTGGCTTGCGCCTTGTCGTTGAAGAAGACAAAGCCGGTGCCCGCCGGGGTCATCAGCCCTTTCTGGCAAGCCGTGACAGTGACGTCGACACCCCAGGCATCCATCTCGAACCGGTCGCAGCCCATCGACGCGATGCAGTCAGCCATCAGCAAGGCTGGGTGGTCAAGGTCGTCGAGCAACGCTCGCAGGGCCGGGATATCGTTGCGGATCGATGTGGACGTATCGACGTGGACTGCAAGGACCGCTTTGATCTTGTGGCTGGTATCGTTACGCAGGGCCTCGGCGATGCGGTCAAGATCCCAGGGCGAGGACATGCCGAAATCGATCAGGTCAACCTTGGCGCCGATTCCTTCGGCCATCTCGGCCCAACCGTGGGTGAAGCGGCCAGAGGCCGGGGCAAGCACGGTTTCACCGGGTGCAATGACGTTGGAAAGCGCAGCCTCCCATGTACCGTGACCATTAGCGATATAGATGGCGACGTTGTGCTGAGTTCCGGCAACGCGTTTCAGATCTCGGGTGAGCGCGGGCATCATCTCGATCAATTCACCGTCATAGATATTGGGCGACGGACGGTGCATCGCTTGCAGCACCGTATCGGGCATGACCGAAGGGCCGGGGATGGCCAGATACTCGCGCCCATGCGCGAGGGAGGTTTGGTTTGTCATGAGGGCAACCTGTTTGAATTGAGGCCTACCCTAGCGTCTTGCCCTGCGGCGTCAATCCAGCAGACTGGCGGCCTCGCGGGCAAGTGTTTCGATCCCGGACCAATCACCGTTTTGAACCATCTGCTTCGGCGCGACCCAGCTGCCGCCGGCGCAGACAACATTCGACAGTGACAGGTAATCGAGGGCATTTGACGGCGATACGCCACCAGTTGGGCAGAAGGTGATCTGCGGTAGCGGTGCGCCGATCGCTTTTAGGGCGGGAGCCCCTCCTGAGGCCTCGGCGGGGAAGAATTTCAGCATGTCATAGCCCTTTTCCAGCAGAGCCATGGCTTCGCTTGCAGTAGCCGCACCGGGGAGAAGGGGCAGACCTTCGGCTTCGCAGGCGGCGATCAGGGCATCGGTTGCACCGGGCGAGACGCCGAACTGAGCGCCAGCCTCTTTGACAGCGCGGACATCTTCGGGTGTGACCAGTGTACCCGCCCCAACAACACCGCCGGGGACGTCGGCCATGGCGCGGATCGCGTCGAGCGCGGCGGGAGTGCGCAAGGTGACTTCAAGCGCCGGGAGGCCACCGGCGACCAAAGCTTCGGCCAACGGGCGCGCATGGGCCGCGTCGTCGACGACCAGGACTGGAACAATCGGGGCCAGCGCGCAGATCTCGCGGGTGCGTTGGGTTTTGGACATTGGGTTACACTCCGAAAATGCTGGCGCCGGTGTCGGCTGAGCCGACATTCTGACGGAAGGCGCCGAAGAGGTCACGGCCAACGCCGTGTTGGTTTGCCGTAAGGTCGGCGGTGGCCGGATTGCGGTCGAGAACACCAGGGGTCAGGATTTCCAACTCGCCCTTGACCGCATCAACGCGCAACTGGTCGCCGTCTTGCAGATAGGCGATCGGTCCACCATCCAGCGCCTCGGGGCAGACATGGATGGCCGCGGGCACTTTGCCGGATGCGCCCGACATACGGCCATCGGTGACCAGAGCCACCTTCTGCCCCCTGCCCTGCAGGATCGACAGGATCGGCGTCAGCGAATGAAGTTCAGGCATACCGTTGGCTTTTGGCCCTTGGAAGCGAACAACAACGATGACGTCATCGGTGAATTCTCCGGCTTTGAAAGCGGCTTTAACGGCGTTCTGGTCGTGGAATACACGCACGGGCGCTTCGACCACTTGGTGTTCAGGTGCTACAGCCGACACCTTCATGACCCCTGTGCCCAGATTGCCTGTCAAGCGAGAGAGCCCGCCCGTGGGTTGGAACGGGTCTTTGGCCGGGCGAACGATCTTTTCGTTCAGACTGTGGCCCGCGCCCTCTTCCCAGACCAACTCGCCGTCTTTCAGCTTGGGTTCTTTGGTGTAGTTGTGCAGGCCCTGCCCCGCGACAGTCAGCGTATCGGGGTGCAGCAAGCCATCTTCCAGCAGCGTACCGATGGCAAAGCCCAGGCCACCCGCAGCGTGGAAGTGGTTCACGTCTGCCAGACCGTTGGGATAGACGCGCGCGACCAAAGGCACGACAGCGGAGATGTCGGAAAAATCCTCCCAGTCCAGCACGATACCACCGGCACGCGCCATGGCGATCAGGTGGATCAGTAGGTTGGTGGAACCGCCGGTGGCCATCAGGCCGACGATGCCATTGACGAAAGCGCGTTCATCAAGGATCTGGCAGACCGGTGTGTAGTGATTGCCTAGTGCACTAAGGGAAAGGGCGCGGCCCGCACCTTCTTCGGTCAGCGCATCGCGCAGGGGCGTGTTGGGATTGACGAAGCTGGAGCCCGGCAGGTGCAAGCCCATGAACTCCATCAGCATCTGATTGGTGTTGGCGGTGCCATAAAAGGTGCAGGTGCCGGGGCCGTGATATGCGGCCATTTCGGCCTTCATCAGCTCTTCGCGGCCCACCTCTCCGGCGGCGAATTTCTGGCGGACCTTGGCCTTTTCGTCATTCGGCAGGCCACTGGTCATCGGACCTGCAGGCAGGAAGACGGCAGGAAGATGCCCAAAGGCTTGCGCGCCGATGATCAGGCCGGGCACGATCTTGTCACAGACGCCCAGGAAAACAGCGGCGTCATAAGTGTTGTGGCTTAGCGCCACTCCGGTCGCCAGCGCGATCACATCGCGCGAGAACAGAGATAGTTCCATCCCCGCCTCGCCTTGCGTGACGCCGTCGCACATGGCTGGCACGCCGCCTGCAACCTGCGCTGTGCCGCCTGCTGCGCGGATCGCATCGCGGATCAGGGCCGGGTAGCGTTCGAAAGGCTGATGGGCCGAGAGCATATCGTTATAGGCGGTAACGATCCCCAGATTGCCAGCCGTGCCGGTGGCCATGGAGTCCTGATCTTCGCCCGCCCCGGCATAGGCGTGGGCCTGCCCGCTGCAGGACAGGTGCGCACGCGCAGGGCCCTTGGATTTGGCCTGCTCCATTCGTTCAAGATGCGGGCCACGCAGATCGGCGCTGCGGTCGATGATGCGTTTGGTGACGTCGGATATAACTGTGTTGACCATGATTACCCTCCGATTTGACGCCAGCGGCGTCCATCGCGATGCATCAGCATCAATGCTTCTTCAGGCCCCGAGCTGCCCTGATCGTATTTCGCGGGCTTATCTCCACGCTCTTCCCAGCCGTGAATGATGGGATCGACCCAGGCCCATGCGGCCTCGGCCTCATCGCCGCGCATGAACAAAGTCTGGTCGCCGCGGATGACATCCATGATCAGGCGTTCATAGGCATCCGGGGATTGGCCGTCATCGCCCAGCGCATCAGCGAAACTCATATCGAGTGCAACGTCGGACAGGCGGAACCCGCCCTGCCCCGGTTCCTTGATGGTGGTGCGGAGCGTGATGCCTTCGTCCGGTTGCAGGCGGATCACCAGCACGTTGCCATGCAATGGTCCGACATTCGGAAAAATCGTATGCGGCGGATCGCGAAAGAACACTGCAATCTCGGATTCACGTGCGCGCAGGCGCTTGCCGGTCCGCAGATAAAACGGGACACCGGCCCAGCGCCAGTTGCCGATATGCGCCTTCAGCGCAATGAAGCTTTCGGTACGGCTGGCGGGGTTGCCGACGTGATCCAGATAGCCATCGCCCCCTTTTTCGGTGCGGTACTGACCACGAGCGATATCCTTGGGTTCCACCGGCTCCAGCGCTTCGATCACTTTGACTTTCTCATCGCGCACCGCGTTGGGTGAGAATTTCGAAGGCGGTTCCATCGCTGTCAGGCACAGCAATTGAACCAGATGGTTCTGGATCATGTCCCGCATCGCGCCGGACTGATCATAATAAGCACCGCGCCCTTCGACGCCCACGGTTTCGGCCACGGTGATCTGGACGTTATCAACATGAGTGGCGTTCCAGAGCGGTTCGAAAAGCGAGTTGGCAAAGCGCAGCGCCATCAGGTTCTGCACGGTTTCCTTGCCCAGATAATGATCGATCCGGTAAATCTGATGTTCTTCAAAACAGGCCCGTAGCCCTTCGTTCAACGCTTTGGCTGATGCCAGATCGTGACCAAAGGGTTTCTCGACCACGATACGACTGTCAGGTGTGGACAGGCCGTGCTCGTTCAGACGTTGGGCGATGCCCGAGAAAAGGCTTGGGCCTACTGACAGATAGAAGGCGCGTACCACATCCGGTCGCAGCGTTTTCGCTAGGTCAGACCAACCCGCATCGCCAAGCGCATCTACCGGAACATACTCGACGCGGGACAGAAAGCGATCAAGCGTATCCTTATTGAAACCCGGCGCAAACTCTTGCATCGACGCACGCAGCTGTTCACGGAACCCGTCGCTGTCCATGTCGGATCGGGCGGTTCCAATGATGCGCGCATCCTCAGGCATCTGGCCGACTTCGAAGCGATGATAGAGGCCCGGCAGGATTTTACGCTGCGCCAGATCGCCCGTCGCGCCGAACAACACAAGGTCGAACGGATCTACCGGAATTACGCGTGAGACCATTGCAAGGCTCCTTTCGAATTCCCCGCCAGCATAAGCGAGGTTTCAGCCCGGGATTAAAACGCATGTGCGTCATTAGCTATGTTATCGCTAACATTCACCGGCTGAATAGAAAACCTGAGCGCAAAAATCAAGCGCGGATTTGCAGCTGGCATCGCGGAAGATCAGTCAGGACTGCGTCCGCAGCCAGTCCATCACCGCCGGACGCACGGATTGTTCCCCACGATGGCGGGCATCGGCGATAATTTTACGCACATCCTGAAGGTTCGACCGCAACAACAGGCTTTTGACCGGCCCGATTGATGCGGGGCGCATCGAAAGGGTACGGATGCCCATGGCCGCGAGACACAGCGCCTCGACGGGACGACCGGCATCTTCGCCACAGAAGCTGAGCGGTGTGTCCGAGATCGAGCATCTCTCAACGATACGTTCAATGAAACTCAGAAAGCTGACATTCAGCGTATCGTAGCGACGGCGAACCAGTTCATTTTCGCGATCGGCGGCGAAGAAAAACTGTTTCAGGTCGTTCCCACCGATCGAGATAAAGCCGACTTCGTCAAAGAACTTCTGCGGCGCAAAGGCAAGTGAAGGCGTTTCCAGCATCGCCCCCACTTCGAGCGATTCAGGCAGAACATGGCCCAGACGCCGTTCACGCTCGATCGTTTTCTTGACCTCCCAGCGCGCCTCGCGAAACTCGTCAGCCTGCGCGACAAAGGGGAACATGATGGTCAGGGGGCGGCCATCAGCGGCGCGGATCAGCGCCTGCAACTGCATCCGCATCACGCCGCGCTTGTCCAGACCCACCCGGATCGCCCGCCAGCCCAGCGCAGGGTTCGGTTCTTCCACATGCTTCATATAGGGCAGAACTTTGTCTGACCCGATATCGAGTGTACGGAACACCACACGCTTTTCGCCCGCAGCATCCAGAACCCGTTTGTATTGCGTCACCAGCTCGGATCGCTTGGGCATCTGATTGCGGATCAGAAACTGCAGTTCGGTGCGAAACAGGCCCACTCCTTCGGCGCCAGAGGTACTAAGCGAGGGCAAATCGGCCATCAGGCCCGCGTTCATCACCATGTTGATTCGCGCACCATCCTGCGTGACGGTGGGCGTTTCACGGATCGAGGCGTAGCGTTCCTGCGCTTTGGCCTCCATCGCGATTTTGTCACGGAACGCACTAACGACGGTGTCTTCGGGGCGCAGATGAACGACACCGCTATCGCCATCAACCAGAATGTGATCGCCGTTCAGGGCTTCGGTGGTGATGCGGCCTACATGCACCACCAGTGGGATCGCCAACGCGCGCGCCACGATAGTGGCATGGCTTCCGACCGAGCCTTCTTCCAACACGATCCCTTTGAGAGAACGGCCATATTCCAGCAGATCACCGGGGCCGATATTTCGCGCAATTAGGATCGGATCGGGCGGCAGGTCAGCCCCATTTCCGTTACCCTGTCCAGTCAAAATTCGCAGCAACCGATTGCTGAGGTCGTCCAGATCGGCCAACCGTTCACGTAAATACGGATCGGTAACCTGCCCCATGCGAGCCCGCGCCTGAGATTGTTCTTTCTCGACCGCCGCCTCTGCGCTGAGACCAAGAGCGATGTCCTCCTCCATCCGGCGCATCCAACCCTTGGAGTTGGCGAACATCCGGTAGGCTTCCAGAACCTGCAACTGCTCTTTGTCGCCGCCCTGAGAAATCTCAAGCATCTTGTCGACGCCGACGCGTAGCTCTTCAACGGCCTCGGTCAGCCGCTCACGCTCACGATGCGGGTCTTCGGCAATGGGATTGGTGACAACAACACGAGGTTCATGCAGCCAGACATGGCCTTCAGCAGATCCCTCCTGCGCCGGGCCACCGGTAAGTTGCACCGATTGCTGGTGCAGCGGTGACAAGGCCGCGCCTTCGCCGACGAACGCGCCCAGTTCGGCCATTTCGGCCAGAACCATCGCGACAACTTCCAGCGCATAAACCTCATCCGCCGAAAACTCGCGCGCGTCCCGGGACTGAACCACCAGCACGCCCAGTTTCTGACCCAGACGCTGTACCGGCACACCAAGAAAGGACGAATACCGTTCCTCGCCAGTTTCCGGCATGTACCGAAAGCCCTTGGCCGAGGGCGCGTCCGCCGTATTCACCACCTTGCCAGATTTGGCGACGCGACCGACCAGCCCTTCGCCCATACGCATCCGCGTCTTGTGCACCGCTTCTGGGGACAGACCTTCGGTGGCGCACAGTTCAAGCGTATCCTCATCCCGAAACAGGTAGATCGAGCAAACTTCGCGACCGGTACTGTCGGCGATCAGGTGCGTGATCCGGTCAAGACGTTCCTGACCGGCGGCTTCGCTCGCCATTTCTTCGCGCAGCCGTCCCAGCAACTTGCGAGATTCTGTTTCCGTGCCTTCCGCCATGGCCCACCCACGTTACGGTTTCAGACAGGACACTTGGCTGAAAGCTCAGGCCGCCTTGTCCAGTTCAAAGGCATCATGCAGTGCCTGAACCGCAAGTTCCATGTATTTCCTGTCGATCAGGACGGAAATTTTAATCTCGGAGGTTGTAATGACCTTGATGTTAATCCCCTCATCCGAGAGAATCTTGAACATCTTGGCCGCAACACCGGATTGCGAGCGCATGCCGATCCCGACAACTGAGACCTTGCAAACGTCCTCATCCGCAACCAGTTCGGCGTAGTTCAGCTCACCCTGATCCTTGATCGCCAGCAATGCCTTTTCGGCGCGGGAGACCTGATTGGTCGGACAGGAAAAGGTCATGTCGGTGCGCCCTTCGTCCGAGATATTCTGGACGATCATGTCCACGTTCACGCCCTCGTCGCTGAGCGCGGTAAAGATGATCGAGGCGATGCCGGGACGGTCCGCCACCGAAACGACGGTCATCTTGGCTTCGTCGCGGGAATAGGCCACACCGGCCACAACATTGGATTCCATGATATCCTCCTCGTCGCAGACCAGTGTACCGGCCTCGTCGGATTGTTCCTCAAAGCTTGAAAGAACGCGCAGTTTCACCTTGTAGCGCATCGCCAGCTCGACCGAGCGGGTTTGAAGCACTTTGGCCCCCAGCGAGGCCAGTTCGAGCATTTCCTCGAACGAGATTTTGTCCAGCTTGCGCGCCTTTTCACAGATGCGCGGGTCGGTCGTATAGACACCGTCCACATCCGTATAGATGTCGCAGCGCTCGGCTTCGAAAGCGGCAGCAAAAGCCACGGCAGTGGTGTCTGAACCGCCCCGACCCAGCGTGGTGATGCGACCTTCGGGGCTGATGCCCTGGAAGCCCGCGACCACCGCAACGCGCATCCCTTCGCCGAATTTCTGGTTGATATTCTCGGGCGGGATTTCTTCGATCCGGGCCGCTGAATGGGCACCGTTGGTGATCAGCGGCACCTGCCAACCCTGCCAGCTGCGCGCCGGGATGTCCATTTCCTGCAGGGTCAGCGCCATCAGGCCAGCTGTTACGTTTTCACCAGAGGAGACAACGGCATCATATTCGCGCGCGTCATAGAGCGGAGAGATTTCATCGACCCAGCCCACCAGCTCGTTGGTCTTGCCGGACATCGCCGAAACGATGACGATGACGTCATAGCCTTTGGCTACCTCGACACCAACCCGTTTGGCAGCACGGCGGATCCGGTCCAGATTGGCGACCGATGTGCCGCCGAATTTCATCACGAGTACGGGCATGGGGGCTAGTGTCTCCGCGCCTTGAATTTCTGATCCCGTGCCTCTTATGCGAGGGGGGGCGCAAGGGCAAGTGGGCAAAGTCTGCACCGCAGTGCTTTACTTTGGTCGTGCGTGGTGTAAGCGTTCGGTCAAAGTCTTATTCCACGAGGATTTCAATGTTCCGCTTTGCCCTTGCCCTAAGCCTGGTTTCGACTGCCGCAAATGCCCAAGTGGCCACCCTATCGGGAACGGATGGCGAGAACTCATTAGGCACCGTTCCATGCGCTGCATTGGCAGGTGATACACTGGCCAGTTGTCCGGCCGAATTGCGGAAGCGCGAAGATGGAACGGCGACGTTGGCGGTTCAGTTGAACACTGGCGAGGTTCGGCGGATTTACTTCACCAAAGGCGTGCCGGATTCCAGCAGTTCGACATCGAAACTGACCTACGAGACACGCGGTGATATCATGGTGATCTTCATTGATCCCGGTGAAGTCTACGAAATCCCCAAGGCGGCCCTGAACTCTCAGTAAGGGTGCGCCCGACCATCCCAGGTTTCAAAACAACCGGTAGTATCGAGCGAGAGAGCAGCAAATCGCTCGATCAAGCCGTTTGCCGCCTGATCGACCGTGATCTCTGCCGCAGCTCCGCCCATGTCCGTCTGCACCCAGCCCGGATGGTAGATTCCCACCGCAATGCCATCCGCCTGTAGGTCAGTCGCTAGGTTGCGGCCCAAATTCAGCGCCGCCGCCTTTGACGCACGGTAGATATAGCTGCCACCCGGCGCGCGCGTATGTGACGCCATCTGAGACGAAACGATGGCGATCCGGCCCCGCGCGGTTCGCAGGTTCGGCAACAAGGACTGAATGGTCAGAAACACGCCTGTCACGTTGGCGGCAAAGCTTTGCGCCCACATCTCGGCGGGATAGCCACTAATGTCGTGTCCTTTGTCCAGATAAACGCCCGCATTGCAGATCAGCAGGTCAATCTGGCGGCCTCGCAGTTGCTCGGCCATTGCAGCGTGCTGTTCAGGGTCCGTGACATCCAGCACGATATCTGCGCTACCGTCTCGGGCAGTTCCGGTCACTTCATGACCTTCTGCACGGTATTGATCCGCAATGGTTTTCCCGATCCCTCGGTTCGCGCCCGTAACAACGATGTGCATGGGTTAGTTGGTTTTGCGGCTCGGAACAAACGGCAACGGTGCGACCGGCACGCCGTCTTCAATCAGCGATTGCGCCTCTTCGGGCTTGGCCTCACCATAGATCGCGCGCTCGGGCGCATCCCCCAGATGGATTTTGCGGGCTTCTTTGGCGAAATCCTTGCCCACATAGTCCGAGTTTTCCTCGACCTTTCGACGCAGTTCGCTGAGGACCTCAGCGATCTCGGGCGAAGGTGTTGCCATGCTGATCTCATCCGCAGAGGGCTGCGCTGGTGCAACCTCGGTCACCGCCTTGCGCGCAGGCCGGACACGCGGTGTCATCACCGCCTTTTCCACCTTGTCGCAGCCGCATACCGCGCAGGTTACCAACCCGGCCGCTGACAGTTTGTCAAAGGCGGCTGCGGATTGAAACCAACTGTCAAAGCTGTGGTCATTGCTGCATTTCAATGCGTATTGAATCATATCACATCCAAAATCCGGTTGGCGAATAGATACCGACCAACATGGCAATATCAAGTCTTGATCTTGTCGCGCTACTGCCGGTGCAGCCCGAATCCACCCAAAAGCGCGGCGAGATCAGGCGACGCCACTTTCGATGACGCCTTTTTGGGCGAAACCCATCTGCGCCTGCGCTCACCCGCTTCGGGAAAATGCGCCTCAGATCGCTGCACATGCAGCGGAAACACATCAACCAGACACAGCGCCGATGGCTTGCCAGGCCGGTTCTTGATATAGGCAAACCGACCAAGGCTTTCGCTTCCGCACTGCCCCAAAACACCAGCCTCTTCCCAGGCCTCGCGGGCGGCTGTTTCAGACGGGGTCAGCCCGTTGATCAACCACCCCTTCGGGATGATCCAGCGCCGCGCCCTGCGCGTTGTGATCAACAAAATCTCTGGCAGGCCATCATTGGTTCGATAGCAAAGCGCAGCGGATTGAGCATAAACAGGCAGCGCCCCGGAAAGGGAGAGGTTCTCGGCCGAAAGATCGGCGATAGCACCATTACTGCGCCCGTCAAACACGGTTCATATCCACTGCTCGCTCCGCTTATGTTGCGGTTTATAAAGTGATATTTATCATATCCGGCAGAGTCTGCCAAGCTTTACGGGAAAGCCCCCTTGTTCAGAGCCATCCGCCCCGACAAACGCCGCACCAGTTCGTCATGAGGGATGTCGGCATCAATCGCCAATCGACGCAGCCCAAAATGCACATGCGCGATCTGCTGGTAGTAGCGGGTATAGACAAAATTTGTACCGCCCCCGGCAAGCGCCCCAAGTAACGGTACAGACTGCGCCGCCAGCTTCTGGCCCAGCACTACGGACAGGCGCGGCGCCACCATCGCAATGAGGCGTTGCATGGTCGGTCCGGTCAGGGTCATGCGCATTGAGAAAAAGCCCAGATCAGCCCCGTCATCCTCGGCCAAAGGACCTGCGGCTGACAACACTCGGATCGAGTCGAATTTCACGTTCTCGGCGGTCGGATCAAATCCTTCCCGCATCGCTGCGCCTTGGATCGCGCGCAGCATCATGGCGGTTGTCGCGGGCAGCTCGACAAGTGCTGTGGACACTCCACCCAGACCTCCGGCTGCGCCCATGGCAGTGGTCAAGGCTGTGTTGACCCATGGTTTCTGGTCAGGCACGGCACGCCGAGAGCCTTCGGCCGCATGCATGGCAAGCCAAAGCGCCTGTTCGGTTGCTTCGGTCAGACCTTCTCGCACCGGCTTAGGTAACTGATCCAATAAGGATTCCGCCGAACCACCAAGCTTGTTCAGCAGATTCACTCCTGCGCCACCTGCCGCACCGTACAGCTGCGCAAGCCGATCAAGCTCGGCCTCGGGATCGAGTTTTTCGACAAGAACCACGTCCTGCATCTGTGCCCTCCTGTCCTGAAAACATCGGGACCTTGCAGCGGGTTTTCAATGGGTCAACGGGTCCAGCGACTAACAAGCCCCTGAATTTCGGACCAAACTCCGGGGGTCAATTCCAAACCCAGTATGCGATCAGGGTTGGTGGGCGGGGGCATTTCGACACCCGTCAGCGGGGTGAACCCGAACCGGGCATAATAGGGCGCATCGCCCACAAGCATGACGCGATCCCACCCTTTGGCGCGCCCGGCCTCTACCCCCTGATGGATCAGATATCCGCCCAACCCTTCGCCTTGATGGGTCGGGTGGACCGCCACTGGACCTAGCAGCAGCGCGTCATGTTCACCCACATGCACGGGCCAAAACCGGATTGCACCAGCCAGAATGCCCTGCCCATCGCGCGCGACCTGCGACAGGCCAGCGACAGGCGGCACGTCATCGCGCAGACGATAAGACGACAACGCCTCGCGCCCCGGAGCAAAGCACAGGTCATAGAGCGCTTCGACCTCCCACCAGTCTTCCGGCTCTTCCGGCCTGATCTTGAATTGCTGCACGCGCGCCCTCTTATCCTTGCTGGAAATCGCCCTAGCACTTCGATAGGCCTTGGGCAAACGCTTGGAGTCCATATGTTCTATCGCCCCGAAGACGGCCACGGCCTGCCGCACAACCCCTTCAACGCCATCATAACCCCACGCCCGATCGGCTGGATTTCGACGCGCGATGCTGACGGGATCAACAACCTGGCCCCGTATTCCTTCTTCAATGGTGTCGCTTATACACCGCCCCAGGTGATGTTCGCCTCAACCGGCTCCAAACACGATCAGGATGGCGGCAAGGACAGCATCGCCAATATCGAGGTCACGAAGGTATTCTGCGTCAACGTGGTGGCCCATGCGCATCGCGATGCAATGAATGCCAGCTCAGAGGGTTTGGGAAAGCACGTCGACGAGTTCACTCATGCTGGGCTGACACCCGTTGAATGCGAAACCATAAATTGCTCTCGGGTCGAGGGAGCGCCCGCAGCGCTGGAATGCAAACTTACTCAGATCGTTACTCTGCCGGGTGAGTCCAATCGGGTGGTGTTCGGAGAGGTCACTGGTGTGCACCTGCACGATGACCACATCCGTGACGGCAAATTTGACGTGACCTCATTCAACCCGCTCGCGCGGTTGGGTTATCGGGACTATTCTGTGGTGACAGAATTGTTCAGCCTTTCACGCCCGGATGACTAATGCCACTGCCTGATCCTACATGCAGATATCCGATTGTTCTGCCCGACGGCTCTAGCCACAACGGAACAGTGTTTCTGTCTCAGGCCATCGATCATCCCCGCTTTGAGGCAGGAGCTTACACTTATGCGTCGGATTTCGATGCACCGAAGGACTGGGCGCAGCGGCTTGCACCGTATCTGTTTCCCTTTTCAGAAGAAAAGCTGATGCTGGGCAAGTACTGCCAAATCGCTCATGGAGTAAGGTTTATCACTGCCTCCGCAAATCACGCGACCGATGGCTTGACCTGCTTTCCATTTCCAATTTTCGATCCGGATCGCATGTCAGGCTACCAGCCTGATACACGTGATACCGTTATCGGGCACGATGTCTGGATCGGTTACGGAGCTTTGATTTTACCCGGAGCGCAGATCGGAAATGGCGCGATTGTTGGCGCAGGCTCGGTCGTGCGGGGTCAGGTTCCACCCTATGCAGTCGTTACCGGAAATCCGGCAAAAGTCCGGCGCTATCGTTTTGATCGCGATGTGATTGAAAGGCTGCAAGACTTGCGATGGTGGGATTGGCCCGCAGAAACCATCACTCGGGCCGAAGATGCCTTGCTTTCAGGCAATATCGATGCGTTGGAGCGCATTGCTTCTGAGATATAAGGCGGCCAATCCGGCCGCCCTTTCGCGTATTCAGTGCCCGCCCAGAATACCGGTGCGGACCGAATAATCCACAGCCAGTTCGTAATCCGGGTCATCATCGCTGTCGACCATCAGATGGCCGGCCTTGTTCAGCAGTGTATGACAGTCACGGCTCAGGTGCCGCAGCATGACGCGTTTGCCAGCAGCTTCGTATTTGGCGGCGATGTTTTCGATAGCCTGCAGCGCGGATTGGTCCACCACACGGCTGGCTGCAAAGTCGATGATGACGGTCTCGGGGTCGTTTGTTACGTCGAACAGCTCCACGAAGCCCTCGGACGAACCAAAGAACAGCGGGCCCTGAATTTCATAGACCTTCGCCCCTTCTTCCGTTTCCGAGTCGCGCGTAACCGCGTGGATGCGTTTGGCGTTATTCCATGCATAAGCCAGGGCAGAGACAATCACACCGACCACAACAGCCACCGCAAGGTCTTCCATCACGGTGACGACTGTCACCAGTACGATCACGAACGCATCCATCAAAGGCACCTTGCGCATGATCTTCAGCGAATTCCAGGCGAAGGTTCCGATCACCACCATGAACATCACACCGACAAGTGCGGCCAGTGGAATCTGCTCGATCAGAGGCGAACCCACAAGGATGAAGAGCAACAGAAACAGCGCTGCAGCGATACCTGCGATACGCGTGCGCCCGCCTGACTTCACGTTGATCATCGACTGACCGATCATCGCACAACCGCCCATACCACCAAAGAAACCGGTGACTACGTTCGCTGTGCCCTGCGCGATACATTCCTGCGAAGCACCACCGCGCTTGCCGGTGATCTCACCCACAAGGTTTAGCGTCAGCAGGGATTCAATCAGACCGATGGCGGCAAGGATCAGGGCATAGGGCAGGATGATTTCAAAGGTCTCCCAGTTCAGCGGCACCATAGGTATATGGAAGCTGGGCAGGCCGCCTTCGATCGAAGCAAGATCACCGACACGCGGGACGTCCAGCCCAATGCCAATGACCAAAGCAGCGACAACAAAAATCCCGGCCAGAGGCGCTGGGATGACGCGGGTGATGCGGGGCATGATCCAGATCACAGCCATGGTAAGAGCGACCAGACCCAGCATTGTGTAGAGCTGTAGGCCCGAAAGCCACTCGCCACCGCCCATGCCGTGGCCGGTGTTTTCCATGGTTCCGGGCACTTTGAACTGCCCCAGCTGCGCCAGAAAGATCACGATCGCCAGACCGTTCACAAAGCCCAGCATCACCGGATGCGGCACAAGTCGGATGAACCGGCCCCAATGCATCGCACCTGCGATGATCTGCATAATCCCCATCAGCACCACCGTTGCGAACAGGTATTCGACCCCGTGTTGTGCGACCAGTGCGACCATGACAACCGCAAGCGCCCCGGTCGCGCCCGAGACCATGCCGGGGCGACCACCGATCAACGCAGTGATCAGACCGACCAGAAACGCCGCGTAAAGCCCGACCAGAGGGTGCACCCCGGCGACAAAGGCAAAGGCCACGGCTTCGGGGACCAGCGCCAGGGCGACGGTGAGACCGGACAGCAGTTCGATCCGCAGGCGGGAAAAGGTCAATCCCTCATCCGGGACCCAGCGCAAATCGGGTTTGGCTATACGATTGGCAAAGCTTGCCAGCATGGCTCGGGGCATGGATCGGTCCTGTTGGTCGGTATTGTTCGCGCGAAAGGGGCCTTCTAGCGGTCAAACCGGTCTTGAGATACCGCGCCAGGCGGGACCCTGATATGCGCCGTGCGCATAGCTTGACCCAAGCGCACACAAACCGTTGAACCCACTTGTCAAATGAAGCTGTGGCCCGCAGAACTCACACAGCAGGAATTTTCAACGGAGAGCACTCGTGACCCAAACAAAAATCGCCGTCATTGGAGGATCGGGCATTTATGACATCGATGGTCTGGAGAATGCCGAGTGGGTCACAGTAGAAACGCCATGGGGCGATCCGTCGGATCAGATCCTGACCGGGTCGCTCGATGGGGTCGAAATGGCCTTCTTGCCGCGTCACGGTCGCGGACACGTGCACTCGCCGACCGAGGTGCCCTATCGCGCCAATATCGACGCGTTGAAACGGCTTGGCGTAACGGATGTGATCTCGGTCTCGGCCTGCGGGTCGTTCCGCGAACATATGGCGCCGGGTGATTTCGTGATCGTGGATCAGTTCATCGATCGAACATTTGCCCGTGAAAAGAGCTTTTTCGGGACTGGCTGCGTCGCCCATGTCAGTGTTGCGCATCCGACCTGCCCGCGCCTGTCGGACGCTTGTGAGACTGCTGGCAAGACGGCTGGCATCACCATCCACCGAGGTGGAACCTATCTGGCGATGGAAGGACCGCAGTTCTCGTCATTGGCGGAATCCAAATTATACCGCGAGCAATGGGGGTGCGACGTGATCGGCATGACCAACATGCCCGAAGCGAAACTCGCCCGCGAGGCCGAGCTTTGTTATGCCTCAATTGCCATGGTCACCGACTATGACAGCTGGCACCCTGATCACGGTGAAGTCGACGTGGCCGCCATCATCGCCACGCTGACCGGTAATGCGGAAAAAGGCCGGGCATTGGTCAAAGGTCTACCCGCTATGCTGGGGACCGACCGTGCGCCCTGCCCGCATGGCTGCGACCGGGCGCTGGAGTATGCCATCCTGACCGCGCCTGAAAAGCGCGATCCGGAATTGTTGGCCAAGCTGGATGCTGTGGCTGGGCGGGTGTTATGAACTCAGTTCTGAGACAGGTTCTTTTGCACCTCGTCCCATAGGCCACGCGACCACAAATCGTTGTGGGTGCCGTCGGGGATCACGTAAATCTGCGCGGTATCGGACATCTCGGCCAGAGCTTTTCCGTGATGCAGTGGAATAGTTTCATCCTCGGTGCCGTGAAAAATCAACGTCGGCACCGAGATCTGTTCGATAAGGTCACGTGTGGCGAACTGATCCCTCATCAAGGCTGAGACCGGCAGGAAAGGATAGCGTTCCGCCGCGACATCAACGGTTGCAGTGAACGGGGCCTCAAGCACCAGAAGTTCTGCATCGGGACGCTCGGCAGCCACAGCGGCGGCAATGCCGGTGCCGAGGCTCTGACCGTGCAGCACCACAGCTTTGCCCTGACCCGCCAGCCTGTCATAGAGCTGAACTCCATCAGAGATCAGCGCCAGTTCCGAGGGCTCGCCTTCGCTGCCCGGAAAGCCGCGATAGCTGGGGGCAAGCAGCCCGTAGCCCGAGTTGAGGATTTCGCGCAGCCGTTCAGCACGGTCCCCCAGATTGCCGCTTTGGCCGTGGAAGAATAGGACGGTCGGTGCATCCGGGATTGCAGCGGGTGCAGCCCAGACCGTCAGGGCAGTACCATCAGCCATTGTCAGCGACAGCGCATCAACATCCGCCAACCCCACCGAAGCCGGATCCGGTAACGTACCTTCGGGTTTGTACAGCAGAGATTGCTGGTTGAAAAACATGTATCCGAGGACGCCCGCATACAAGATCGCCCCGGCCAACAGCAGTCCTACCAAGATGCTTTTGAGGCGCTCGACATCGGATCTGGCGCGGCCGGTATCGGCCTCAGCGTGTTGGGTTTGTACCATGGCTCCCTCCTTTGGGTCGCATTGCGAGAGTGGGGTACATTGGAGGCGTTTCAAGATGCATAAGCCAAGCTTCATCCAATCTTAAACCTGTTGCGGCAATCCCAGACCGCATTGCACGCTTGAATTCCCCGCCCCATGTCCTTGGTATTTAGGCGACCCCGGCTTCGCAAATCCGAACGCCAACCCGTTGGAGACGGTGTTTCACCACGAGAATGTGCCCGCAAAGCCTTGACCAATACGTCGTGCCAAGGCTTGCTGTGGGAAACACTCTAATAGGATACTCCATGTCCATTGAAATCTGGCTGGCCTTTGTGGCCGCTTCGACCGCGCTGCTGCTGATCCCAGGCCCGACCGTGTTGCTGGTGCTTAGCTATGCGCTGTCGAAAGGACGCAGTGTGGCGGTTGCCTCGGCCACTGGGGTCGCATTGGGGGATTTGGTGGCGATGACCGCGTCGCTGCTGGGGCTAGGGGCGCTGGTGCTGGCCTCTGCCACACTGTTTACCGTGCTGAAATGGGTTGGGGCAGCCTATCTTGTCTGGCTTGGTGTCAAACTCCTGCGCAGCGCGCCGTCGGGCGGGCTGCAAGCAATTGAAACCGAACGTGACGTGACCGCCCGCAGTGTTTTTGGCCATGCCGCTGCAGTCACCGCGCTGAACCCGAAGTCCATTGCCTTCTTCATCGCTTTCGTACCGCAATTCTTGCGTCCAGCCGAGCCTTTGGGTCCGCAATTCGCGATCCTGATCGCAACATTTGTGGGTCTCGCGGGGTTGAACGCGCTGGCCTACGCGCTGCTGGCAGACAAGCTGCGCCGGATGATCGGACGCGCGAATGTCATCACGACCATGACCCGGTTCGGAGGGTTGACCCTGATCGGAATGGGCATCGCCACAGCGGTTCTGCGCCGCCCGGCGTGATTTCAGTTTTCAGCGTTTTCCTTCATGAACCCCCGGATAAACCGGCGAATTTCGCGGGCGGCGGAGGTGTCCAGATCCCTGCACAACTCGACGAATGCATCGCGCTCATCCTTGTCGAGACGCAAAATCAACTGACTGTTTTTCTTGGTAGATTTCTTTCCATCTTTCTTGGTCACACGTCCAGTCCCCGTCCTGCCCTTGATTCTAAGCGCGATGCATTGTATATACATAGAATATAAAATGTAGATATCGCGCACATAACAGCAAAAGTGAGATTAAAGCAATGAACCTTCATGTCGCGCAAGCCATTCTTCTTCGGGATCAACGCAACTGGCGCAAGCCGCACCTGTCCTGGCTTCCGAACGCGCTGTATCGCTACTACGGCCTGCCTAACGCCATGCGCGGCCGCAGCAAGTAGCCGCAGGGGCCAGAGTTCTCTTGCATGACCGCACCTTATGGGCGAAATACCCCGCGCGTGTTTGATGCCAAAGGGGTGGCCCATGTCCAGAAACAAAACGGTCAAGGATTACATTCGGACCATCGTCGATTTCCCGCATGAAGGGATCATGTTCCGCGATGTCACCACCCTGTTTGCCGACCCGCGTGGGTTCCGCATGGCAATCGACCAGATGTTGCACCCTTACGCCGGTGAGCGAATCGACAAAGTTGTGGGCCTTGAGGCGCGCGGCTTTATTCTGGGCGGTGCGATTGCCCACCAGCTGAGCGTTGGATTCGTGCCGATCCGCAAAAAGGGCAAACTGCCCGGCACCACGATCAGCCAGGACTACAAGCTGGAATATGGCGAGGCGATCGTCGAAATTCACGATGACGCCATCCAGCCGGGTGAGAAGATCCTGGTCGTTGATGATCTTCTGGCTACCGGAGGCACCGCCGCCGCGGGGATCAAGCTGATCGAACGGCTGGGCGGCGAGATCATCTCATGCGCGTTCATCATCGATCTGCCCGAATTGGGTGGTCGCAAAGCGCTGGAAGATTTGGGCATGGACGTGCACGTTCTGTGCGAGTTCGAAGGGCTCTGATCTCCACAAACTTCACAAACTCGTGACTGGAAATCGCGTGCGCCGCAGGCTTAGCGCGATTGGGGTCACATTCAAGAAACAGTTGCCTCTGGATTCTGTGATCTTGTCGCGACCTGACTGCGTACCCCGAATGATGCCACCTAAGGCATTCTCAACAAGGGAAATCATGTCATGTTGCGCAAATTCGCTGTTGCTGGAGTTGCCAGTTTTCTGTTGACCACCTCTGCTTTGGCAGATGGGCACGCCAAGGATATCGTCGATACTGCGGTGGGCGCGGGCAGTTTTGAAACGCTCGTCGCTGCCGTTCAGGCCGCCGAACTGGTTGAAACGCTGAAAGGCGAAGGGCCGTTCACCGTTTTCGCCCCAACGGATGAGGCTTTTGCAGCGCTGCCCGAGGGCACGGTCGAAAATCTTCTGAAGCCCGAAAACAAGGACCAGTTGGTCGCAGTGCTGACCTATCACGTTGTCCCGGGCAAAGTGATGTCGGGTGATCTGTCCGATGACATGACCGCCGCCACCGTGCAGGGCGGAGATATCACCATCGATCTCGACAATGGCGTCATGGTGAATGATGCCAACGTTGTGCAAGCCGATATCGAAGCCGAGAACGGCGTGATCCATGTGATCGACAAGGTCATTCTGCCCGCGTCGTAAAGAACCGCAGCGCCCCGGTATACGTCCGGGGCGCGTCTATTAGGCCAGAACCGCCCCGGGGTTCATAATCCCCTGAGGATCAAGCGCTGTTTTAATCGCCCTCATGGCCTGCAACTTGACCGGATCACCATAGCGTTCCAGATCATCTGTCTTGAGCCGACCGACACCGTGTTCGGCGCTCATCGATCCACCAAATTCTTGAACCAGATCATGTACCGCGCGTTTGACCGCGCCCCGCTGTGCGACAAACTCCGCCTTATCCTGCCCGGCAGGTGGAAACACGTTATAGTGCAGATTACCGTCGCCCAGATGTCCAAAGCAGTTCACGCGAAACGGCCCCTGCCCAGCCACCACATCCGCACCACGCCGAATGAACTCTGGAATGCGGGAAATCGGGACCGAGATATCATGGCTGGAAACTGACCCGATCAGCCGGTTGGCCTCGGGGATGCGCTCGCGCACGGCCCAGAGATCTGACCGCTGTGCTTCGCTCTGCGCGATGACCGCATCGCGGACCAGATCGCGCTCATCAGCGGCGACATAAATCGCCTCAAGCATGTCCGAAGGGTCTTGGCCGACAGACAGGCCCAGCTCGATCAACACACTCCATTCCGGTTTTGCCGCAAAGGGTTGCCGCACGTCGGGCAAAACCTCGGTCAGGAATTTGAGTCCCTGCCCATGGATCAACTCAAACGTACTGACCGCTTCCCCCACTTGATCCCGCGCCACTGACAACAGATCAATGGCAGCCTCGGGTGAGGAGACCTGAAACATTGCGGTTCCAACGCCCCTGGGTCGCGGGAACAGCTTCAACGCCGCCGCCGTAATTATGCCAAGTGTCCCTTCGGACCCGATCATCAGGTTACGCAGGTCATAACCGGTGTTGTCCTTACGCAACCGGCTAAGCCCATGCCAGATCTCACCACTGGGCAATACCACCTCAAGCCCCAGGCACAGATCGCGCGCATTGCCATAGCGCAGCACATTCACGCCACCCGCATTGGTGGCCAGATTGCCGCCAATCCGGCAAGAACCCTGCGCAGCCAGCGACAGGGGAAATAGACGGTCCGCGTCTTCAGCGGCAGTCTGGACGTCGGCCAGAATGGCACCGGCCTCGGCCACAAGTATGTTCTCGGTGGGGTAAGTCGCCCGTATCGCCGTCATCCGTTCCAGGGAAACGATCAAAGGGACAGGACCATCCGGAACAACCTGCCCTCCTACCAGGCCGGTGCCGCCGCCATAAGGGACAACAGGCACCCGAGCGTCTGCGGCCAATTGCACCAAAGCCGACACATCTTCCACGGTGCGCGGCAAGGCAAGCAAACCGGGCTGCCCGACAAACCGCTGACGCGGCTCTTCAAGGTAACGATCTGCAATCGGGCGCAAAACGTCAGCACCCAATCGGGCTCTGATTGCTTCGGCAAGGCGGCTGTCTGCAGGGTTCAGTTTCATGGCTCTTCCCTGCCAAAGGCCACGGGCCGCGACAAGCCCTATTCCAGCTCTATCAGGTACTGAGGCTCCAGCACCACAACCGTCGGCCTGTCGGGCAGCGTGCGCAACGAGACGACAATCTCGGAGACCCCATCCCGTTCAACCGGGAATTCATCCCGAATATCCACCAAAAACCGCTGGAGCGAAAAGTCCGAGAACCAATGCATCGGGATAATGACCGAGCTTTTGAGGCGTTTCAGAACCTGAACCATCTCGGGCAAGGGCATCGTGGTGCCTCCGTCCACCGCCGCCATGACCACATCCAGCCGACCCAGTGCAGCGAATTGTTCATCCGACGGAATGTGATGCAGATGCCCCAGATGGCCGATGCACAACCCCTCGACCTCGAACACAAAGATCGAGTTTCCGCGATCTTCAATACCGCCATAGGCCGAACGGATATCGGTCGACACATTGCGAATCAGCATCTCACCCAGATCAAGATGGTGCTCGATGCCTTCGCCGAACTCGCCCCAGCCCGGCAAGACATACGGGATGGCCGGATCGGGATGGGCGGTCCAGTGGGTGCTGTGCGCATGGTTCATTGTGACCACGTCAGGAACTAGCGCAGCGCCGCCGATAAAACCGGTGAAATCGGTCACCGCGTTCAGCCCGCCCTGTGTCTGGATCAGAAACGATGCATGCGCGACATAGCTGATACGAACCGAAAACTCGGGCACGGGATCCTGCCACGCCGCTTTGTGAAGATATTCAATCCCC
This sequence comes from Ruegeria sp. A5, assembly GCF_056543005.1. Taxonomy (NCBI): domain Bacteria; kingdom Pseudomonadati; phylum Pseudomonadota; class Alphaproteobacteria; order Rhodobacterales; family Roseobacteraceae; genus Ruegeria; species Ruegeria sp. A5. The sequence goes on along the minus strand of NZ_JBQGAV010000002.1, from coordinate 187,278 downwards.
GGTGCCGCATCTGCGATGGCGATGCAGTGACTAGGCCGCCGCTCCTGCGCCACAGCCCCGCCTGCAATCATCATCAGTCCCGCAACAAACCGCCACATAGGGCAAGTGTAGCGCAATGGGCCAACAAGTCATGCCCTTGTTGATCTGGCCACGGATATCTCCAGGACAGGAGGCTTGCCATGCCTGGCGGCAGAGCCCTCTAGCCTGCCTCAGTCTTGCCCCGACGATCGGACCTTAGGCTGGCATACAGAACATGTGTTCGCCAGCGCCCATTGATCTGCAGATAAGACTGCGCCACGCCTTCGTATTTGAAGCCTGAGCTTTCCAGCAGACCGCGAGAGGCCTTGTTCTCAGGCAAACACGCGGCCTCGATCCGGCTTAAATCCAGACGGGTGAAGGCGTGATGAACAACGGCGCCAATTGCTTCGCGCATGAACCCCTGACGCGCAAAGGCCTGCCCGGTCCAATAGCCCAAGGTGCCAGCCTGCGCCGGACCACGGCGAACATTGTCCAACGTGATCGCCCCCAGCAGAATATTGTCTGTGCGACGAAACAGGAACAGAGGTATCGCCGTTCCACTCGCGACTGAGCGCTGGGCCCAATAGACCCGGTTGGTAAACGACTTGCGGCTCAGATGGTCCTTGGCCCAAACCGGCTCCCACGGCACCAGATAGTCCTTTGAAGCACGCCGCAGGGCGGTCCAGTCGTTGAAGTCGGAATGCATGGGCGGGCGCAGCGTCAAGCGCTCGGTTTCGAGTTTCAGCTTGCGTCTGCCTAACAGCATCACGCCGCACGCCTCTCCTGCAGATCCACCAGCGTCGGTGCGCCCGAGACCGGCCCATATAGCGCCAGCGCTGCAGGGGCTTTGACTGCCATGTCTTCGGCAAAGGCACGGACGTCCTCGGTGCTGACCGCATCGATCTTGGCCACGGTGTCCACAAGCGAGGGCACACGTCCCCAGATCTGCACCAGCCGCGCCAGACGTTCGGCCCGGTTCGACGGGCTTTCCAGCCCCATCAGCATCCCGGCCTTCATCTGGGCACGCGCACGCGCAACCTCTTCGGCGCTCATGTCATCAGCCGCGCGCTTCATCTCATCGATCGTGATACCTGCCAGTTCCGCGACCTGATCGGCGGAAGTTCCGGCATAGATCGTGGTTGTACCTGTATCCGCATAAGCGCCGGTCTGGGCAAAGATCGTATAGCAAAGCCCGCGCGTCTCGCGCACTTCCTGAAACAGGCGCGAGGACATGCCGCCGCCCAAAGCGGTGGAATAAATCTGGGCCGTATAGATCGCATCATCGCGATAACCGGGGCTTTCCAGCGCCAGTGCGAAATGCGCTTGCTCCAACTCTTTCTCCTGCCGCGCCTCTCCGCCGGTGAACCGCGCCGCCTCAGGGATCAGTCCCGTGCGCGGTTTCAGGTGGCCGAACATCTTTTCGGCCAGTTTCATCAGCGCGTCATGATCTACGGCTCCTGCGGCAGACAATATCATCTGCTCTGGCCCGTAATGTTCCGCCACGAAACCCGACAGATCGTCACGCGAAAACGCACTGACGCGCTCGGTCGGGCCCAGAATGGTGCGGCCAAGGGGTTGGTCGTGATAGCTCTGCTCTTGCAGCCAGTCAAAGATTACATCGTCCGGCGTATCATAGGCCTGACCAATCTCTTGCAGGATCACGCCGCGCTCGACCTCGATCTCGCGCGGGTCGAATACCGGGTTCAGGACGATGTCGCCGATCACGTCCATGGCCAGCGCCACATCGTCCTTCAGTACGCGTGCATAATAGGCCGTAACTTCGCGCGAGGTATAGGCGTTGATGTACCCGCCCACATCCTCGATCGCTTCGGCGATTTGCAGCGCAGAACGCCGCTGGGTTCCCTTGAACGCCATATGCTCAAGGAAATGCGCGATACCGTTCTGCTCGATCCGCTCGTGCCGCCCACCGGCGGTTACCCAGATGCCGATGGCCGCAGATTGCAGCCCCGGCATATGTTCACTGACGATACGAAATCCGTTCTTCAGTTGGTCCTGTCTGACTGTCACTCAGCAATATGCCTTCTGATATGATCCTCAAGGGCACCCAGATCGTTCGCAACGCGGGTCACCCGTTCCGGACGTTCATACAGATCAGACATGCGGGATGGAAGAGGCGGATGTTCGCCGCTTGCCTTCTCGACCGCCGCCGGGAACTTCGCGGGATGCGCGGTTGCGAGCGTGATCATGGGCGCATCGGCAGCGCGGTGGTCTTCAGCCACTTTGATCCCAACGGCGGTGTGCGGACAAACCAACTCGGCGCTGTGGACCATCGTGCGCCTGATCGTCTCAAGCGTCTCGTCCTCAGAAACGCGGCCCGAGTCAAAGCTTTCTCGCAGAGCCTCCATCGCGCCTTGGCTGACATTGAAGCCTCCGCTCTTGAGTTCATCCATCAACTGAGCGACTGCGCCGCCATCTTCGCCATAGGCGTAGTACAGTGCGCGCTCAAAGTTCGAGCTAACCTGAATATCCATCGAAGGGCTGATTGAGGGGATCGTATCGCCCTTGAAATATCCCTCGCCCGAGAGACAGCGATGCAGAATGTCGTTCTGGTTGGTCGCCACCACCAGACGATCGATGGGCAGCCCCATGCGTTTGGCCAGATAGCCTGCGAAGATATCGCCGAAATTCCCTGTCGGCACGGTGAAGCTGACCTTGCGATGTGGCGCGCCGAGGCTGACGGCGGCGGAGAAATAGTAAACGATCTGTGCCAACACGCGGGCGAAGTTGATCGAATTGACGCCTGCAAGTTTCACACCGTCGCGGAAATCAAAGTCGTTGAACATGTCTTTGAGCGCTGCCTGACAGTCATCGAAATCGCCGTCTACCGCCAAAGCGTGCACATTACTGTCTGCAGGCGTAGTCATCTGACGGCGCTGCACTTCTGAAACACGGCCATGTGGGAACAGGATGAACACATCCACCGCATCCAGCCCACGGAACGCCTCGATGGCGGCAGAACCGGTGTCCCCGCTCGTCGCGCCGACAATGGTCACGCGATCTTCGCGCCGTTTGAGCGCGACCTGGAACAGCTGGCCGATTAGCTGCATGGCGAAATCTTTGAAGGCCAGCGTGGGGCCGTGAAACAGCTCCAGCAGAAAATGGTTCTCGTTCAGCTGCTTCAAGGGCGCGCGGGCGTCATGGCCGAAGCCCTCATAAGCGCGCGCTATGATCTTTTTGAACTCATCATCAGAGAACGAGCCGCTCACATAAGGCCACATCACGCGGAATGCGATTTCTTCATAGGACAGGCCAGCCAACGCAGCAATTTCGTCCTGCGACATCACCGGAATTTCAGCGGGCAAGTACAGACCACCATCACGGGCCAGTCCGGTCAGCATCGCCTCTTCAAAGGTCAGTTCGGGCGCCTGCCCGCGGGTCGAGATGTATTTCATGTCGCGTCACTTTCGGAATTGGCACGGCTACGCCACAGGAAGTATCCGGTCATTGCGGCCCAGACCAGAGCAAGACCAAACCAGATGATTGCATATTGCAAATGATCGTTGGGGATGCCCGCCGTATCCACCGGCATTGGCGTTACATTCGGATCGGTTTCCGAGCGGGCAATTAGCAACACCGGCTCAGCCCCCAGCGCGGCGGCCAGACTGGGCACATCACGGGCGAACCAGATGTTGCCGTCAATATCTGCGTCAGGCGTGTAGCCATCAACTTCATCGGGCCAGTGCAGGTTGCCGGTGATTTCCATCGGGCCAGTCAGGCGAACAGCCTGCTTGGCTGTGGTCGGCACAAAGCCGCGATCCACCAGAATAGTCCGGTCGTCGGTGGCAAAGGACTGGATGATCCGATACCCCGGCCCCACCTGCTTGACCGAAACCAAAACGTGGATCTCGCCCGGTTCGATCTCGCCTGTGACCGTCACCGGCAGGTATTTGTCCGCATCTTCGGACACCTGCAATGGCAAGGCGACAGGATCGGCAGCGATGCGGCTTTCGATCTCGGCCAGCACCTCCTGTTTCCAGGTCAGCCGCTGCAGTTGCCAAGTGCCCAGCGACAGCAGCAGGCCCAGACCGGCAAAGCCGAAGATCAGCAGAAACAGAATGCGACGCATATTGGGATCAGACCTTGTTGCGTGAACCGGCGCCTTGTTAAGGGGCACGTGAACCGAAGTGCAACCATGTAATTGTATGGGGCGCAATCTTGCGCCCCTGATTGAGAAAAAGCCGCCCCGTGGGGCGGCTTTTGCAATTGGATCACCTGCGTGGCGTTACATCAGCGGGGCCTGACCCCAGATGTAGACGGCGAAAAACAGGAACAGCCAGACGACGTCAACGAAGTGCCAGTACCAAGCGGCAGCCTCGAAACCGACGTGTTTCTCGGGCGTAAAGTCCCCCTTCAGGGCGCGGATCAGACAGACCGACAGGAAGATGGTGCCGATAATCACATGCGCGCCGTGGAAACCGGTTGCCATGAAGAAGTTCGAATAGAACTGATCGCCACCGAACTCCCAACCCTCATGGGCCAGTAACTCATAGTATTCAAACGCCTGAAGCGCAGTAAAGGCGATGCCCAGAACGATACCAATGGCCAGACCATTGATCAGCGCCTTGCGGTCATTGTCATGAACAAGCGCGTGGTGGGCCCAAGTAATCGCACAACCTGACAGCAACAGGACCAAAGTGTTGATCAGTGGCAGGTGGAACGGATCAACGGCGTGGATATCCGGCTGGATGTATTCAGTACCGGCATAGTCGTACATCGGATACATGCGATGTTTGAAGAACGACCAGAACCAGGCGAAGAAGAACATCACCTCGGACATCACGAACAGGATAAAGCCATAGCGCAGGCCGATACGCACGACCGGCGTATGATCGCCCTGACGGCTTTCAACCACGACTTCGGACCACCATGCAAACATGGTATAAAGAACCCCGACCAGCCCCATCCAGAAGATCCACGGGGTGATCCCGTGCATCCAAAGAACGGCCCCGAACAGCATCACAAATCCGCTTACCGCGCCGATCAGTGGCCAGATTGACGGGTTCAGAATGTGGTAATCATGGTCTTTTGCGTGTGCCATCAGCGTCCCTCACCTACAGGCGTTAGTTCTTGTTTGTCTCAGCCTGCACGTCAAGGGCGGCATAGCCCTCGGGCAGATCAATCTCATAGAATGTATACGACAGCGTGATCGTATGCACATATTTTGCTTCGGGATCTTCGATCAGTTCGGGATCGACGAAGAACGTAACGGGCATCTCGACTCGCTCGCCCGGCTCCAACACCTGTTCATCGAAGCAGAAACAGGCGATTTTCTGAAAATACCCCCCGGCGGAATAGGGCGCCACGTTGTAGGACGCCTGCCCTGCGACGGGCTTGTCGGTTGGATTGTACGCTTCGTAGAACGCCAGACCTGTCTCACCGATACGTATTTTCATCTCGCGTTCGACGGGATTGAATTCCCACGGCATACCCTTGGCCTTGGAGGCATCAAATCGGACTGTCACCACTTGGTCGAGAATGTCATCAGGGGCTTTCTCGGCAACCCCCGTGGTCCCTCCATACCCCGTGACCCGGCAGAACCAATTATAAAACGGCACCGCTGCCCATGCCAAACCGCCCATAAGGACGACGACGCCGACCAGTTGCGCGACCGTTTTCTGTGGCCCCGTCAACTTCATCAGTTCTGCACCTGCTGCGTCGCCAGACTAAAATCTGTGTTCGAGACCTTGACGACTGTCAGGCCGAAGATGATCACGATGAACGCGGCCAGTGTCAGGCCGACGCCCAGATTGCGGCTGAACCGTCTTTGGTGAAGTTCGTGAGTTTTGCGCAGGCTCATGACCAGCCTCCTAATCCGTAAGGTTTCAACAGGGCCTCGACGAGAATCGCGCCGAAATGCAGAAACAAGTACAGCAGCGACAGTTTGAAAAAACTGCGTTCGACCTTGAAGTTGTCGGCCTCCGAATCGTCTTCGTTTCGACGAGAAATCTGCCAGGCCCCCCGCAGAAACAAGCCATTCAGAACCAGCGCAACAACTAGATAAATCGGGCCTCCGATATCCGAGAACGCAGTCCCCACCGCCAGCAACGCCAGCAACGCGGTATAAACCAGAATATGCCAGCGCGTCGCGCGTCGACCATGGGTGACGGTCAACATCGGCACCCCGGCATCGTCATAGTCCGAGCGCATGAACAAAGCCAAAGCCCAGAAATGCGGAGGTGTCCACATGAATGTCAGGGCAAACATCAACCACGGTTCGAGAGTCATCGAGCCAGTGGCCGCGACCCATCCGATGACCGGCGGGAACGCCCCCGCGGCACCACCAATGACGATGTTCTGCGGAGTCGAGCGTTTCAGCCACATCGTGTAGACGACGACATAGAAGAAAATTGTGAAGGCCAGAAACGCCCCTGCAAACCAGTTGGTTGCCAAACCCAGCATAATCACGGACAGGCCAGACAGAGCCAGACCCAGCGCCAATGCCTCGCCTTCTTCGACTTTGCCAGAGGGGATTGGACGGCCTTTGGTGCGCTTCATCACGCGGTCGATATCCGCGTCCCACCACATGTTCAGCGCGCCGGATGCACCGCCACCAATAGCGATGAACAGGATGGCGCAGAAGCCAACAAACGGATGTATCGGAACCGGAGCCGCAAGCAGTCCGACCAAAGCCGTGAATACGACCAGCGACATCACGCGCGGCTTCAGCAGGGCGAAATAATCGCCAAAGCTGGCCTCGTCCGCGCGGGTCTGCGCAGAGACGGTGCTGGCATTGAAGCTTGCGTCGCTCATATCCGGTCCTTTTCGGGGCAAAAGCTGCGCGATTTCCGCGCAGCCCGCATGTGTTTACCTAGGCCGCAAAGGGCTTAGTTCGAGGCCACTTGGTAGGAAGCAGGCTGACCTGCATATTCTTCAAGCGCACCCTGCAGCCACTGTTCATATGCCTCTTCGCTGACCACTTTGACAGTGATTGGCATATAGGCATGGTCTTTACCGCACAGCTCAGAACACTGTCCGAAATAGACGCCTTCCTTGTCTGCTTCGAACCACAGTTCGGCCAGACGACCAGGAACGCCGTCCTGCTTCACGCCGAACGAAGGAATGGTCCAGGAATGGATCACGTCCGATGCAGTAACCTGCATCACGACAATCTTGCCGACCGGAACAACGACCGCGGTGTCGGTGGCGAGCAGCCATTCGTCTTCGCCATAGCCTGCATCGGCCAGCTTCGCCCGCATCGCATCGTCCAGAACAAATGGGGTTACGTCGGCATCCGCCGGGCGCGCGCCCTCGTCCAAGGTGGCCGGGTGGCCCAGGAGATAGCTATCGAAGGCAAAGTCATGATCGACATATTCGTAGGTCCAGTACCACTGGTTCCCCACGACTTTGATGGTGATGTCGCCTTCGGGAATCTCTTGTTGCTTGAAAAGAACCGGCAGCGAGAAAGCCCCGATGAAGACCAGAATCAGGATCGGGCCCAAAGTCCAGGCAATCTCAACCGGAGTGTAATGCGAGAACCGAGCCGGGTTCGGGTTTACGCGCTGGTTGTAGCGTACGATGCAGTAAACCAGCAGACCCGCAACAAACACACAGATCGCGGTGATGATCACCAGAATCATGTTGTCCAGCGACTGAATCCCTTCGGCAAGGCTGGTGGCAGCAGGCTGGAACCCCATACCGCCGTCAACCGGCTTGCCAATAATCTCAAGCTCCTGAGCCATGGCGGGAAGGCTGGAGAGGGCCGTAGCAAGCCCGGAAAGCATCAAAGCATTCTTCATTTTCTGTCCTGATCGTTTGATCTTTGCGTCTCTCGCGAAAAGGTGTGAATCGGTCGCACCTCTCCCGTTGTCTTTGGCCGCGTTAAAAACCATATTCCGTCGGGTAGATAAAGCAAAATGCTTGCGTCAAACAGACGCTATTTTTGATCTGGATCAAACCCGAAAGGTCACAACTGATGACTCAGGCCCCGTTTCGCCCGTTTGAAAGCGTTCTTCCCGAGGATGAAGCGCTTGCTGTACTGAAGGCTGCAACTGATGGCGCCGAGGATGGGGAACTGTTCGTAGAACGGCGCAAATCCGAATCTTTGGTGTTTGATGACGGCCGATTGCGCACGGCCTCTTACGACGCTTCCGAGGGATTCGGTCTTCGCGCGGTGCAGGGTGAAGTGGCTGGATACGCGCATTCAACGGATGTTTCGATTCCCTCTCTGAAGCGTGCAGCCGAAACCGCGCGGTTGGCGGTCGGCGATGGTGGTGGGACGCTGGCCGGGCCACCACGTGCCACCAATACCAGGTTATATACCGATGAAGACCCGATCGAATCCGCCGCCTTCCCGGTCAAAATCGAGACACTGCGCGAGATAGACGCTTTTACCCGTGGTCTGGATTCCCGGGTTGTGCAAGTCAGCGCCACGATTGCCGCTGCAGTGCAGGAGGTCGAGATTCTTCGCCCCGATGGTGTGCAGGTGCGCGATATACGCCCGATGACCCGCCTGAACATCTCGGTTATCGTAGAACAGAACGGCAGGCGCGAAAGCGGCTCTGCCGGAGGTGGCGGTCGCGTGGGGCTGGATGGCTTGATCGATCCCTCAGACTGGCAAGATAAGGCGCGTGAGGCTCTGCGGATCGCGATGGTCAATCTGGATGCCGTCCCTGCACCTGCCGGCGTGATGGAAGTCGCGTTGGGCCCCGGATGGCCCGGTATTCTGTTGCACGAGGCCATCGGCCACGGGCTTGAAGGTGATTTCAACCGCAAGGGCAGTTCCGCTTTTGCCGGGCTGATGGGGCAGCAGATCGCTTCGAAAGGTGTAACAGTCGTGGATGATGGGACGATTGCAGACCGACGCGGTTCGATATCAGTGGATGACGAGGGTACACCCAGTTCGCGTACAGTTCTGATCGAGGATGGAATCCTCACCGGATATATGCAGGACCGCCAGAACGCACGCCTGATGGGCGTTGCTCCAACCGGGAACGGCCGGCGTCAAAGCTATGCCCATAAACCGATGCCGCGCATGACCAACACGATCATGTTGGGTGGCGATGCCGATCCGGCCTCGTTGGTGGCAGATATCAAAGACGGCATCTGGGCTGTGGGCTTCGGCGGTGGCCAGGTCGACATCACCAACGGCAAGTTCGTGTTCTCCTGCACCGAGGCATATCGTGTCGAGAACGGCAAGATCGGCGCTCCGGTCAAAGGCGCGACGCTGATTGGCGACGGCCCCTCGGCGCTAAAACGCATTCGGGGACTGGGCAATGACATGGCGCTGGATCCCGGCATGGGCACATGTGGCAAGGATGGGCAATGGGTGCCGGTCGGTGTCGGCCAACCTACCGTTTTGATGGATGGGCTGACTGTGGGCGGCTCTGCCACCTGAGTCGGCCCAAAATGAGAATCGAGGCGCGAAGGGTTAACACACTACCCTTCGCGTGAAATCAAAAACTCATCCATGGATATGTGAGCCAAGATAATTCGCACGAATTTTCTTTCTTTCTTTCAATGACATAATCATCTCTCCGAGGGATGGGTTCGAAAAATACTGATCTAATTTTCTAAGATTCACAGGCTGTTAACCCGCTGCACTGTAAACCAGTTTTGCAATCAGGCGGAGCATCGGATGACCGAAGAGCAGCTTTCTTCCAATCACCCCCCACTCCCACCCACCACGGAAGAGGACCGGTTTTCCTGGCTCCGTCTGTTGCGCTCACGCAAAGTAGGGCCGGCAACATTCCGGCGCTTATTGCGCGAACATGGCTCGGCGCAGAACGCGCTGGCCGCGTTGCCGGAAATGGCGCGCGCTGCCGGGATCGAGGATTATGAAATCTGCCCGTCCGGCGTAATTGAGGCGGAGCTCAAGGCCGCAAAGGTCGCCAAAGCGCGGCTTTTGTGCCTTGGGGCCGCCGATTACCCTTACGCGTTATGTGACCTTTCGGATGCGCCCCCGATGCTTTGGGCAATCGGCGATCCGTCGATCTTGAAACGCCGGGCAATTGCCATGGTCGGGGCACGGAACTGTTCTTCGCTGGGCGCGCGCATGGCGCGGGCGTTGGCGACGGATCTGGGTAAGCAAGACTATGTCGTGGTCTCGGGGCTTGCCCGCGGCATTGACACCTCGGCGCACCTCGCCACGTTGGCGACCGGTACTGTGGCAGTGTTAGCAGGTGGGGTAGATGTGATTTATCCGGCCGAAAATGCCGATCTTGCGCGAGATATCGCAGAAACCGGTCTTCGCCTGTCTGAACAACCGATGGGCACAACGCCTCAGGCAAGACATTTTCCACGCCGCAATCGCATCATCTCGGGTCTGGCGCAGGCAGTAGTCGTTGTCGAGGCCGCGGCGAAATCCGGCAGCTTGATCACCGCGCGGGACGCCCTGGACCAAGGGCGCGAGGTTCTGGCCGTGCCCGGCCATCCCTTTGACGCTCGTGCCGCAGGATGCAATCTGCTGATCCGAGACGGGGCTATACTCGTCCGCAATGCAGAAGACGTGATTGATGCTTTGCCCAAGCAACAGCTACAATCTTCTGCCCAACAAATCCTACCCCTTGGAACCGACGCAGACTCAGCCGAATTCACGCCCCAAGCCTTGCACGAGGCGATTCTGACTCGACTTGGCCCATCTCCGATCGCGGAAGACCAGTTGATCCGGGACATCGCTGCATCTGCGGGCGAAGTCGGCCCTGTGTTGGTCGATCTGGAGCTTGAGGGCAAGATTCAGCGGCAACCAGGCGGCCTGCTGTCACTTTGCGCCTAAGCTATCGAACGGATTCGACACCGGATTCCGCGAGCGGTGCGGCCAGAACCGGCTTGAATTCAGAGTATTTTTAGTAGTGAAAACGAACGCATTGACAATTCGATCTTGCCCCACACATTTTGCACGGTCATACAAAGCGCAAAATCCGTCGAGCGAGGATTCCTCTTAAATGCCCGTAGTTGTTGTAGAATCTCCGGCCAAAGCAAAAACGATCAATAAATATCTTGGCCCCGACTACACCGTTTTGGCCTCATATGGCCATGTGCGGGACCTGCCGCCGAAGGATGGGTCGGTCGATCCCGAGCATGAATTTTCAATGAAATGGGAGGTCGGCAATGACAGCCGTAAGCATGTCAAGGCGATCGCCGACGCTCTGAAAGAAGACAACGCACTGATCCTCGCGACCGACCCTGATCGAGAAGGCGAGGCAATCAGCTGGCACCTCCAAGAAGCGCTGACCAAGCGGCGTTCGATCAAGAAGGACACGCCAGTCAGCCGTGTGACGTTCAACGCGATCACCAAGGACGCCGTGACCGAGGCGATGCAGAACCCGCGTGAGGTCGATATGCCGCTGGTCGAGGCTTACCTGGCCCGCCGCGCGTTGGACTATCTGGTAGGGTTCAACCTGTCACCCGTTCTGTGGCGCAAGTTGCCGGGTGCCCGTTCAGCGGGGCGCGTGCAATCGGTCTGCCTGCGCCTCATCGTTGAACGCGAGATGGAGATCGAAGCCTTCAAGCCGGTCGAATACTGGTCGGTCAAAGCTGTGTTCGAGACGCCTCGGGGCCAGACCTACGAGGCGCGTCTGGTCACGCTGGCAGGCAAGAAACTGGACAAGCACGATCTGGCCAACGCAACGCAAGCCGAACTGGCGGTTCAGGCGATCACCAGCCGTGATCTGAGCGTGACATCGGTCGAGGCCAAGCCTGCCGCGCGCAACCCCTCTGCCCCGTTCATGACGTCGACCTTGCAGCAAGAAGCCAGCCGCAAGTTCGGCATGGGTGCACGCCATGCGATGCAGGTGGCCCAGCGACTGTATGAGGCCGGATACATTACCTACATGCGAACCGACGGCATCGACATGGCCCCCGAGGCCGTGGCGGCAGCGCGCGATGTAATCGCCGACCGTTATGGTGCGGAATACGTGCCAGACAGCCCGCGCATGTACAAAAACAAGGCCAAAAACGCTCAGGAAGCACACGAGTGTATTCGCCCGACAGATATGTCGCGCGATGCCAAGGCGCTGAAGGTGACCGATGAGGATCAGCGCAAGCTTTATGATCTGATCTGGAAACGCACCATTGCCTGTCAGATGGCTGCCGCACGGCTTGAACGGACGACTGTTGAGATTACCAGCACGGACGGTCAGGTTGGCCTGCGCGCCACTGGTCAGGTGGTGCTGTTCGATGGCTTCATGCGCGTTTACGAAGAAGGCCGCGATGACGTGGTCGACGATGACGACAAGCGCTTGCCACAGATCATGCAGGGCGATCCCGCACGTTTTGCCAAGACCTCGCTGCGTGATCAGTTTGCCAAGGCCACCGCCGACTCGGAAAAGGCCGCCATTCTGGCCGAGAACGAATCCGTTCTGGCGCTGCAGCACCACACCCAACCGCCGCCGCGCTATACAGAGGCGACGCTGGTCAAACGGATGGAAGAGCTGGGGATCGGGCGTCCGTCGACCTATGCCTCGATTGTCACCACGATTCAGGATCGTGAATATGTACGTAAAGACAAGAATCGGCTGATCCCCGAAGAAAAGGGCCGGATCGTCACCATCTTCCTGCTGAATTTCTTTCGCCAGTATGTGGGCTACGAGTTCACCGCCAATCTGGAAGAAGAGCTTGACGACGTCAGCGCAGGTGAACGCGACTACAAGGATCTGCTGGGCAAGTTCTGGCGCGATTTCTCTGCCGCGATTGGTGAGACATCGGAGCTGCGTATCTCGGAAGTGCTGGACAAGCTGGACGAAGCGCTGGCACCGCAGCTGTATCCGCCGCGTGAAGATGGCTCGGACCCGCGCATTTGCCCGAAATGCGGTGTTGGCCAGTTACATCTGAAAACTTCGCGCACCGGCGGGTTTGTCGGTTGTGGCAACTATCCTGAGTGCACTTATACCCGTCCGATCGCTGGTGAGGGCGCGGAAGGTGACGAGCGTTTGCTGGGCGAAGATGGGGGCGATGAGATCTGGCTGAAATCCGGTCGATTTGGGCCATATGTCCAGCGCGGAGAGCCCACGCCTGAGAACAAGAAGCCTCCTCGTGCGTCCCTGCCCCGTGGCTGGAGCAAAGACGACATGGATCTGGAGAAAGCGCTGACTCTTCTGTCCTTGCCCCGTCAGATCGGCGAGCACCCCGAAGGCGGCATGATCAGTTCGAACTTTGGTCGCTTTGGACCTTATCTAATGCATCAGTTGGCCGACGAGGCAAAGCCTGTCTACGCCAACCTCAAAGACCCGAACGATGTGTTTGAGATCGGTATGAACCGCGCCGTCGAACTGTTGGCCGAAAAACGCGCCAATCCAGGTCGCGGACGTCGGGCGGCCGCGAAGCCGCTGAAAGAGCTGGGCGACCATCCCGATGGCGGCGCGATGCAGGTACTGGACGGGCGCTATGGACCGTATGTGAAATGGGAAAAGGTCAACGCGACGATCCCCAAAGACATCAAGCCCGAGGATGTGACCCAGGAAATGGCCATCGAACTGGTCAATGAACGCGCGGCCAAGAAAGGCACAAAGAAAAAGGCAGCCCCCAAGAAGAAAGCTGCTGCCAAGAAGACCACCAAGAAAGCAAGTTAGGTAGAAATACCACCTGCCCCTTGGATTCGTTGACTTCCCCGTGACGTGGCGGCACAAATCGGCCCAACATCATGTCATTGGGGGAGTTTTCCATGAAGAAAATCTATGACAATGCCGATGAGGCGCTCGATGGGGTGATATCGGACGGCATGCTGATCGCTGCGGGCGGCTTTGGGCTGTGCGGTATCCCGGAAATGCTGCTTGAAGCAATCAAGGCCTCAGGCGCGAAGGATCTGACATTTGCCTCGAATAACGCAGGTGTGGATGATTTTGGCATCGGCATCCTGCTGCAGACTAAGCAGGTCAAAAAGATGATCAGCTCTTACGTCGGGGAAAACGCCGAATTCATGCGCCAGTATCTCAGTGGAGAACTGGAGCTGGAATTCAATCCACAAGGCACACTGGCCGAGCGGATGCGGGCCGGTGGCGCTGGCATCCCCGGGTTTTACACCAAGACGGGCGTGGGAACGGTGATCGCGGAAGGCAAAGAGCACAAGGACTTCAACGGCGAGACCTATATCATGGAGGAAGGCATCTTTGCCGACCTCGCGATCGTAAAGGCGTGGAAAGCCGATGACACCGGGAACCTCGTGTTCCGCAAGACCGCCCGCAACTTCAACGTGCCCGCTGCAACCTGCGGCAAGATTTGTGTGGCTGAGGTTGAAGAAATCGTCCCGCGCGGTTCACTTGACCCGGATTCGATACACCTGCCCGGCATCTATGTGCATCGCATTATCCAAGGCAGCCACGAAAAGCGCATCGAACAGCGCACCACCCGCAAGAAGGAGGACGCATAATGCCCTGGGATCGCAATCAGATGGCCGCACGTGCGGCAGAAGAGCTGGAAGACGGCATGTATGTGAACCTCGGCATCGGTATTCCGACGCTGGTAGCGAACTATGTAGGGGACAAGGACATCACCCTACAGTCCGAAAACGGTATGCTGGGCATGGGGCCTTTCCCGTTTGAGGGCGAGGAAGACGCTGACCTGATCAACGCTGGCAAGCAGACGATTACCGAACTGTCCCGCACCTCTTACTTCGATAGCGCGACCTCGTTCGCCATGATCCGAGGCGGCAAGATTGCCGCTGCGATTTTGGGTGCGATGGAAGTGGACGAGAAAGGAGACCTGGCCAACTGGATGATTCCCGGCAAGCTGGTCAAAGGTATGGGCGGTGCGATGGATCTGGTCGCTGGCGTTGGTCGCGTGATCGTAGTGATGGATCACACCAACAAGCACGGTGATTCAAAAGTGCTGAAGGAATGCACGCTGCCTCTGACTGGCCAAGGCGTGGTGGATCGCATCATCACCAATCTGGGTGTTCTGGATGTCGTCGAAGGCGGCCTGAAGATCGTCGAACTGGCCGATGGCGTCAGCGAGGACGAGATGCGAGGAGCGACTCAGGCAACAATCGTAGATTGACCTCAGGCCAATGAAACATAAGGCCCGCTGCGACGCGGGCCTTTTTTAGTTCGAAGTCTGAAAAATGCAGGGGTCCGAAACGAACTGCGGTGTTGTTGTACAAAGAGCACTCGCGACCTGAAACGCGGCCAGAACCTTGGGCACGTAGTCTCTGGTCTCGGCATAAGGTGGCACACCACTATGCTTGCGCACGGCCCCTTCGCCGGCATTGTAACCTGCCAATACGAGAATCGGGTCATTGTCGAACTCGTTCATGAGCCAATGCAGGTATTTGACTCCACCTTCGATATTCTGTTCAGGTTTCAGGCTGTCCTCTACCCCAAAACGTTCGGCGGTAGCAGGCATCAATTGCATCAAGCCCTGCGCCCCGGCAGAACTGACAGCCTGTGTGCGGCCCGCAGATTCTACCGAGATAACGGCTAGGACAAGTGCGGGTGAGACATTCGTCCCTACGGTCGAACGTAGAATATCCACACCTCGCTTTTCTGCGATGTCTTGCAAGGTCTGCAGACGCGGCGCCGCGACACCCGTGGCAGTAAGCGCTTGAACGGCCTCTCTCAGCCTACCTGCGCTGGCCTGCGCCAGATCGGGGGATACCCGGCTCCAGAATGCTTTATAAGAGCCAACTGGCTTGGTCGCTCCCGCAATCTTCTGAGGAACCGATGGGGGCGGCTTTGCGATAGCGGCAATCTCAGGCACGTCCAGCTTGGCGCCAGTGCTGGGGGCTGATGGTGATGCTGCATGTTGTTCGGGCGTGATCTGAATCGTCACGCGCGGACGTGTCCCCGGTTTCGGGGCCTTTATGCGCTTATAGACGCCGCGCGGCTCGGTTTCGGTTGCAGTGACAGGAATCGCACCCGCCATCAGAAACACCGCTGCACCGGCGCATAATACTGCGTCCCGGAAATACATTTGCCTGCCTCGATTTCTTATCTTTTGAAGCATTTTGAACATCATAACGGCCCGCAACACCAGAAAAACCAAGCGAATTGGGGCAATTTCGCCTCAATTGCCGCCATTTTGCATCGCCCACACAACGGAAGTACAAAAAAGGTGTGATTTTTTCTATTTATTTTCAATTAGTTACTAAATTCACCAACAAAAAATTAAGCTTTGAGCAAAAAAATATTGGTTTGGCCCAATTCCTGCCACGCACAGGGGTCAAACATATATCCATACCGAGACGATCGGGAGCGGACTGAGAGAGAAAGCTCTGAAAGACGCCGAGGTTAATTAATTTTTGATCCTTTAGGAGGGACATAACATGATCAAGTTCATCAAGAACTTCCGCAAAGACGAAGACGGCGCCGTAACTGTAGACTGGGTCGTTCTGACCGCAGCTGTTGTTGGCCTGGCAGCCGTTGCTTACAACCAGATCCATAATGGTGCCAGCAGCCTGGCAGGCAACATCGATGACGCTCTGGGTTCGGTAACTGTGACAGTTCCGGATACCGACTAATCTGTTATCGGTCTAGCATAACAATTTGGGGCCATGTCTTTACTCAAAGGCGTGGCCCCTTTGTTTTCAGAAGAAAGCGACCCGGTATAGTCCAATGTTAAAAAGAGTACATAGTTTCCGAACCGATGAGACCGGCGCGATAACCGTAGACTGGGTGGTTTTAACTGCTGCAATCGCAGGTCTCGCCGCAATAATCTACTTCATCCTGAGCCAAGGACTTCTAACAGCGGGACAGCCGATCGCAAATGTAGAAGTAGAAGAGATGGTCTTTGAGTAGCGCGGGCCCGTTCCCATTTACTAGCGAAACGGCAACCGTGCGAATAAGCGAATTTTCTGCCAAAAATTACCGGGATTGTCCGCTTTTTCGACACAATTGAAAAATATCTTGGATCCTGAATCGATGTGACTTCAAGAGTCGCGGTCTACGGAAAATAAAGAGGGACAAATGCGAGCTGTTTTTGGACTTGTTCTTATCATCGGGGTCGCGTTGGCCGGTGGTGCTGTCTATATGGCACGCGAATACATCACGGACAATCAGGCCAAACTTGCTCAGGAACGCAAGTTGCGCGAAGAGGCGCTTGCCAATGCGCAGGCGGGCATTGTCCCGACAGTAGGCGTTTTGGTTTCGAATCGCTCCTTCAAATACGGCGAACGTTTGAACCAGGAAGATATCCGCGTCGTTCAGTGGCCAGAGGATGCGATTCCCGAGGGTGCCTTTGTGGACATGACAACCCTATTCCCGGAAATCAAAAACAATGAACGATTCGTTCTCCGCGCGATGGAGAAAGACGAAGCGATTATGGAAGTCAAAGTCACCAATCCAGGCGAGACTGCGGGCCTCAGATCACAATTGCCCAAGGGAATGCGCGCATTTGCGATAAGCGTTGATGTGGCATCTGGCGTATCAGGCTTCTTGCGCCCAGGCGATACGGTGGATGTGTATTGGACCGGCTCATTGCGTGGCACCAGTGATTCTGGCCGCGGTGAGATTACTCGTTTGGTACTGACGAACATCGAATTGGTCGCTGTTGATCAATCGGCGGGACTGGATGTAACCGGCACAACCATTGCTCGCACGGTCACAGTTGCAGCGACGCCACAACAGATCGCCGCTTTGGCGCAGGCTCAGAACACGGGTCGCATGTCGCTGGCACTGGTTGGCGCTCAAGATGACAAGGTGGCAGAGGTGGTTGAAGTCGATCAGCAGTCTTTGCTTGGCATTGAAGAGAGGGCCCCGGCCCCCGTCGCGGCTCCGGAGAAGGTCTGCACAATCCGCACCCGTCGTGGCGGCGAGACGGTAGAGACCCCAATTCCCTGCACAAACTAACTAAGTTTCAGACCTTTACGAGACAAAGACCGCGCATTTTGCGCGGTCTCTTTCTTTGTGTTGTTGCGCATAATCCACATAAGGAACTTTCCAGAAACCATTGATTATTGCAATAAATCTGGTTCTGTCGCAGGGTTTCATAGCATAGGGCATAAGACCCAAAAAAAATCGAGTGGTGATCGGAGAGGCAGGTCACATGACAATACGTTCCTGGATCAGCGCAACCCTGCTGGGGTTGTCGCTAGTTGTGAGCCCAATCGGCGATGCCGCTTGGGCCCAAAATCTTCGCGTGGTTAAAAAGGGTACAGCGGAAACGCTGGATGTCCCCGTAAATCGCGCAATCGTGGTGGAAAGCGAACAACCGTTCGCAGACATCAGCATTGCCAATGCAGGCATAGCGGATATTTCGACCCTGTCGGACCGCACTATCTATGTTCTCGGTCGGGCACCGGGTACAACCACCCTGACAATGTTCGACGGCGCGGGTAATCTGATTACCAACGTGCGTGTGCGTGTTTCCCCTGATGTTTCGGAATTCAAAGAACGCTTACGTCAGATTCTTCCCAGTGAGCGAATCGAGGTTCGGACCGCCAATGATGGGATCGTCTTGTCGGGAACAGTTTCCAGCAGTGCCAAACTGGCGCGTGCGCTTGAGTTGGCAGAACGGTATGCCCCTGAACGTGTATCGAACCTGATGAATGTCGGCGGCGTGCAGCAGGTCATGCTGAAAGTGCGCTTTGCGGAAATGAACCGCTCTGTAGCCAAAAACTTGTCGGCATCGTTGGGCTTTGGCGGTGGCGACACCACTGCGGGCTTCAATTCCTTGAATAACCAGGGCGCACTGAACAACGCACTGGCGAACAACATCCCGTTTGTTCAGACAAATTCCGGTGCCATTCTGTTCGGTTTCGGCGCGGGTTCAACGCAGGTTAGACTGCTTTTGGAAGCCCTTGAAACCAAGGGTTTGGTTCGCAGCTTGGCAGAACCGAATCTTTCTGCACTGTCTGGCCAAGAGGCGGAGTTCCTTGCCGGTGGTGAGGTGCCAATCCCAGTACCCCAAGGCGACGGTGTCGTTGCGATCGAGTATCGTCAGTTTGGCGTACAGCTGCTGTTTGTTCCGCGCGTCGTCGATGGCAACCTGATCAACCTGGAACTGGGTGCATCAGTATCGAGCATCGACCAGAGTGCGAACTTCACGATCAACGGCGACAATGTTCCTAGCTTCATCACGCGTCAAACACGGACAACCATCGAGTTGCGCGACGGTGAGAGCTTTGCCATTGCAGGCCTAATCCAGGATGATTTCACGGATCTGAACAGCCAGGTTCCCTGGCTTGGCGATGTGCCTGTATTGGGCGCGTTGTTCAGGAGCGCTCAGTATCAGCGTGAGCAGAGTGAATTGATCATCATCATTACCGCGCATCTGGTGTCGCCCACTCGTGGCGAGGCGCTTGCCCTGCCGACCGATCGCGTGAAACCGCCCAGCGAGTTCGATCTGTTCGTAAACGGCAAGATCTCTCGGACTGAACGCGCCGGAAATGGTGCAGCCTCTGAAGTTGCCAATCAGGATTTTGGCACCTCTTACGGCTACGTGCTGGACTGATAGAGAGGATAGAACCAATGGAAAAGTGGATCATCACACTGGGTCTTTCGGTTGCTGTCGCCGGTTGTACACGCGAGGCCGGGTACGAAATCGATCAGGGCACGTTTGGTAACGCTACACTGAACAACATTCAGGTCATGAATGGTGAGTTGACGTATGGCCAAATCCTCGCGCGGCGTTTCGCTGCCGAGGTGCCTACACAGATCAACTTTGCCTTCGATAGCGCACAATTGGACGCTTCGGCGCAACGAATCCTGTTGCAGCAGGCGGCCTGGATCAAACAGTTCCCCGAGGCGCGGTTCCGTGTCTATGGGCACACGGATGCCGTTGGCTCTGAGGCATATAACAAGCGATTGGGCCAGCGCCGCGCCAATGCCGCCGTTGCATTCCTGACACGACAAGGAATATCGCGTTCACGGTTGGAAGCCGTTGTTTCCTTTGGCAAATCCAGGCCGTTGGTTGCCACCCAAGATCGGGATCGACGCAATCGGCGGACAGTGACCGAGGTATCCGGCTTCTTCGACCGGCATCCAAATATTCTAGATGGAAAATATGCGGACGTGATCTATCGCGAATACATCTCAAGCGCGATCCCGATAAGCGATATCCAACGGCAAGAAGACGCCGGTGGTACCAGCGACTAATAAATAGGAAATGGGCGGCATTGTCGCCCATTTCCCTACAATTGGTTCTTTTGCGCCCAATTCTTGCCTAACTTCCAAGCCAGTTTGTGAACAATTGGGTGACCTGCGGCCAAAATCGACCGCATCGGGCGACAGCATACCAGAACTGAATCTTCTCGCGTTCAAATGGTTTGCTCAGCCCTCTCGATGAGGATTGTGTTAATGACGAGCGCGACGCCGCAAGACGATAATAACGCCATTTTGGCCTGTACCATCAGCCGTGATGTCCAGAACTTCGACCTTTTGATCGAGGATATGGAAGCTGCGCTGGGCGAACGCTGGGGTGATCTTGGATTTGCCGAAGCGCTTGCGTTCTTTAGCCAACCCGAAGCCAAGACGCTTCAATTTGTAGCGCTGGCGCTGGACGGCGATGATGAAGACAACCTGACACTGATGGGTGAGATCATCACTCAGGCCAAGGAAAAAGGCATCAAAGTTGTCTTGATCGCCGAGGATGTCACCCCTGCCGCATTGCATCAGCTGCTACGCAGAGGTGCGGACGAGTTTGTCCCCTACCCGCTTCCCGAAAATGAACTTCAGGAAGCAATCGATCGTATGCAACAACCCGATCCGGTTGTGGCACCACAAGCAGCGCCTACTGCGACGAACGGCTCCTCGAAAGAAGGGGCGCTTTTTGTCGTACAGGGTCTGGCAGGTGGTGTCGGTTCTACAACCATGGCGGTCAATCTGGCATGGGAACTTGTAACGGTTTCAGCCAAAGAAGCCCCGAAAGTGTGCCTGATCGACCTGGATCTGCAATACGGCACTGTTTCGACCTATTTGGATCTGCCTCGTCATGAAGCCGTGTTCGAAATGCTCTCAGACACGGATTCGATGGACGAAGACTCCTTTGGACAAGCGCTCCAGACGTTTGAAGAGAAGCTGCAAGTTCTAACGGCACCATCTGACATGGTGCCGCTGGACATCATCACGCCTGAGGACATTCAGCGTGTGATCGACACCGCACGCGCGAATTTTGATTATGTCGTCATAGACATGCCAAAAACACTTGTTCACTGGTCAGAAACGGTTCTGCAGGCCGCCCATGTCTATTTTGCGTTGCTTGAGCTGGATATGCGCTCGGCCCAGAACGCATTGCGTCTGAAACGGGCACTGCAGGCCGAAGAATTACCCTTCAACAAACTGCGGTTTGCTATGAACCGGGCTCCTAAATTTACCGATCTCAACGGTAAAAGCCGGGTTAAACGTATGGGTGAAAGTCTGGGTATTTCCATTGATCTGCTTCTGCCCGATGGCGGCAAACCCGTCATGCAAAGCGGCGACCACGGTTTACCGCTGGCAAATTCAGCGGCCAAGAACCCGCTGCGCCGGGAAATCGCCAAATTGGCTCAATCGCTTCATAGCCTTGGCAGTAGTGACGCCGAAGCCGCATAACTCAAAGGGGAGCTGCCGTGTTTTCAAGATACAAAAAACAGCCTTCGGCACAGCCGGTTGAAACCCAGGCGTCGAAAGTCGAGGCCCCGGCAGCAGCAGCTGCGGCACCAGCTGCCAACGCAATTGCGCGCAAGCCGGTCAAGAAAAAGGCGGCAGAAGTTGTTGGAAACGACAAGGAACGCAAGCGCAAGGAACGGCTGGGCGAAATCAAGCTTGAGCTGCACCGCGAGCTTCTTGAAAACCTGAACCTCGCAGCCCTTGAAAAAGCTGAAGAATCAGAACTGCGGACAGAAATCAGCGCGATTGCCAGCGAAGTTCTGGAAGCCCGCAACATCGTTCTGAACCGTGAAGACCGCAGCCAGCTAAACAAAGAGCTTTATGACGAGGTCACCGGTCTCGGGCCGCTGGAAGCGCTGCTACAAGACGACTCGGTCAACGATATTCTGGTCAACGGCCCCCAGCAGATTTTTGTCGAACGGGCCGGTAAGCTTGAGATCAGCGACATCACGTTCAAAGACGAAAAGCACCTGATGCGGATCATCGACAAGATCGTTTCTGCCGTTGGTCGCCGTGTCGATGAATCCAACCCGTATGTTGACGCCCGCTTGGCTGATGGCTCACGTTTCAATGCGATGGTGCCGCCGATCGCGGTGGATGGTTCGCTTGTTTCCATTCGTAAGTTTAAGAAAGACAAGCTCGGCATCGACGATCTGGTCAATTTCGGTGCGTTTACCGAAGAAATGGCAGCCTATCTGCAAGCCGCCGTGTCGACTCGTCTGAATATCATTGTTTCGGGCGGTACCGGTTCCGGTAAAACGACAACGCTGAACGCGCTGTCGAGCTTTATCGACGACGCCGAGCGCATTCTGACCATTGAGGATACCGCGGAACTTCAGCTGCAGCAGACCCATGTGGGTCGGATGGAAAGCCGTCCGCCCAACGTTGAAGGCAAAGGCGAGGTCAGTCCACGCGATTGTTTGAAAAACGCCCTGAGGATGCGCCCCGACCGCATCATCGTGGGCGAGACCCGTGGCGCCGAAGTGATCGATATGCTGCAGGCCATGAATACCGGCCACGACGGATCAATGACCACGATCCACGCGAACTCGGCCCGTGACGGTATCTCGCGTCTTGAAAACATGATCGCCATGGCGGGGATCGAAATGCCGATCAAAGCGGTCCGCAGCCAGATCTCGTCGGCTGTGAATCTGATCGTTCAGGCCAGCCGTCTGCAGGATGGTTCGCGCAGGATGACATCAATCACCGAAATTACCGGCATGGAAGGTGACGTCATCTCGATGCAGGAAATATTTAAATTTCAACGTGTTGGCCTGACCCCCGACAACAAGATCATCGGTCATTTCACCGCCACAGGTGTGCGCAGCCACTATTCCGAGCGCTTCCGTCTGTGGGGCTTCGATCTGCCCGCCTCGATCTACGATCCAACCACGATGTAGGAGAACCAAGATATGCAACTGCCTGTCGAGGCGCTCATCTACATCGTGATTTTCGTCGGGGTCTTTGCCCTGGTCGAAGGTATCTATCTCGTCGCATTCGGAAAATCGATCAGCCTGAACAGCCGCGTCAATCGCAGGCTGGACATGATCGATAAGGGCGTCGGGCGCGAGCAAGTACTGGAGCAGCTGCGCAAGGAAATGCAGCAGCACATGAAATCGCAGAGCATACCGCTCTACTCGCTATTGGCAGACAAGGCGCAGAAGGCGGCGATCGCCTTCTCTCCTCGGCAGTTGATTGTGATCATGGCACTGGTTTCAGGGCTGGCTTTTGTAGGTTTGAGCGTAGGAACAGCGACCGAACCGACGCTTCGGGCGGCTCTATCGGTCGCGATCGGGGTCGGAGCGGTGTACGCTTGGGTCAATAACAAAGCCAATAAACGTATGGCCTTGATTGAAGAACAATTGCCCGACGCGGTGGAACTGATGGTTCGGTCACTTCGCGTCGGAAACCCATTTGTTTCCTCGATCCAAATCGTTGCTAACGAGGTCGAGGACCCCCTTGCGACAGAGTTCGGTGTTATCTCGGATGAATCCGCTTATGGCCGGGATGTCGGTGAAGCACTCAAGGATATGGCAGAGCGGCTGGATATGCAGGATTTACGGTTTTTGGCCGTCGCCGTTTCGATCCAGCAACAATCGGGGGGTAACCTTGCCGATATTTTGGCCGGATTGGCCAAGGTGATCCGCGCACGTTTCCGACTGTTCCGCCGGGTGAACGCTATCACCGCCGAAGCCAAATGGTCGGGCAAATTCCTGTCGGGTTTCCCGGTCGCCTGTCTTCTGTTCATCATGGTTAAGGACCCGAACTACTACGACGCCGTAATCGACGATCCGCTTTTCATTCCGGCATGTTTCTTTGTCGGTATCACGCTGACCCTGAACCTGATCGTCATGCGTATCCTGACCGACATTAAGGTTTAAGAGGCCCAAAGATGGAATTTTTGAACCAGATCAATGAGCTGTTGAAGCAGAACTTGGGTGAATTCGGTCCGCTGATTGTCGTGGGCGTTTTGGGATTGTTCATGATCCTGGTCACGATCCCGCTGATGCTGAACCAGCCGGAAGACCCACTAAAGAAGTTGCAGCGGTCAAATTCACCGCCAAAAAACAACAAGAAAGAAAAGAAAGAGCGTCTCAGAACAGCCAGCCGGAACGAACAGCTTGAGAAATTCGCCAACTTTCTCGAACCAAAGAACGAAGAAGAGTATACCGCCGTTCAACTCAAGCTGAGACAAGCCGGCTATCAGTCCAAGGACGCGGTTCGTTTCTATCACTTCGCTCAGTTCGCATTGGGCATAATCGGGATCCTGATCGGCGTCTCGCTGGTTACCGTATTTGCTGGCGATCAGGAATTTGACTCGACACAAATCCTCATTCGCGTTCTGGGGCCAGGTATTGCGGGTTACTTCGTGCCCAAATACTGGATCACGCGGCGCGTAGAGGAACGCAAGGAAGCGATCGTAAATGGTTTCCCTGATACGCTCGATCTGATGTTGGTATGCGTCGAGGCCGGGCAGTCCTTGGATCAGGCCATTGTACGGGTCGCGTCTGAGATGAAAGCATCTTACCCAGACATCGCGCTTGAGTTCGAGGTTGTCGCCTACGAAATGAAAGCCGGTAAAGAAAAGGACACCGTTTTGCGCGACTTCGCGACGCGATGCGGCGTTCAGGACGTCAGTGCGTTCGTCACCGTGATGATCCAATCAGCGACATTCGGGACATCCATTGCCGAAGCGTTGCGGGTTTATGCCGATGAAATGCGTGACAAACGCGTGATGCGCGCCGAAGAGGCAGCGAATAAGTTGCCAACCAAAATGACGCTTGCGACAATGATGTTGACCGTCCCTCCTCTACTGGTCATCCTTGTTGGACCTTCGGCAAAAGGTATTATGGAGTTTGGAAACCGATAACGCCTTCCCGCTTCTTCGCTGGGTTGCCAAATCAGGTTGTTGGCACCTTCGTATGACAATTCAGGCCGCCATGGTTTTCACCATGGTGGCCTCTTGCACTGAAACAGGCGCGACAGACGATCCGTTTGCCCCTGGCGTCGACCCAGATGGGCCTGCGGTAGATGAGGTGACCGTCGGAAACCGATTGATGGCGGCGGGCGAATATGAGCTTGCACTTGAATCCTTCACCCGTGCAGCGTTGCAACAGGGTATGACCCCGCAAATCCTGACTTCGCTTGGGACAGCTAATTTGGGATTGCGCCGGATTGGCCAAGCTGAACCGCTATTGCGTCGTGCTGTCGAGGACGATCCCGAGTGGCCTGTGGCATGGAACAACCTGGGTGTCTTCTTGGTGGAAACGGGCGAATATGCCGAAGCCGCGCAGATGTTCCGCAGAGCCTATGCGCTGGACAATGGCGAAAGTGACGCAATCCGCGACAATCTGCGGTTAGCACTCGCAAAAATGGAAAATCCTGTTAATAATACCCCACAAGAACAAGAATTTGAACTGGAGCAGCGCGGCAACGGGCAATTTGTTCTGCGTAAAATCCAGTAATAGAGGCAGAGCAGTAAAGGACGCACAAAAATGCGCCAACCCTTCTTGATTCCGACGATGCTGGCGTGCGGGCTGGTTTTGGCCGCCTGCGCAAAGGAAACCGAAGAGGAAAAGGTTGAACGTACTTTTCAGGAAGTGAACGTTATCGACGAGACCAACCTGAATGACGTGATGCTGAATGCGGCCGATCCCAATGAGGCGGTGACCTATTTCCAAAGTGCGGCCGCCAAGAACCCCGACCGCATCGACCTGCAACGAGGACTAGCGATCACGCTGACCCGTGCCAAGCGCAGCACTGAAGCTTCCGCCGCGTGGAAACGTGTGCTGAGCATGAAAGGGGCCAACAACGCCGACCGTGTCGAATACGCTGATGCTCAGATTCGCAGCGGCAACTGGGATGGCGCAAAGGCGACATTGGACAAGATCCCCCCTACATATGAAACCTTTAAACGGTATCGGCTTGAAGCGCTGGTGGCAGATGCCAAAAAAGACTGGAATCGCGCCGACCATTACTACGAAACCGCGGTGGGCCTGACGACCCGCCCTGCCGGAGTCATGAACAACTGGGGCTATTCCAAACTGACGCGCGGGCAATATGCGGAAGCCGAGCGGCTGTTTACCGACGCCATTAGGCAGGACAATTCTATGTTCACCGCCAAGAACAACCTTGTTCTGGCGCGCAGCGCGCAAGGCAACTACAGCGTCCCTGTTGTCCCAATGACGCAGACCGAACGGGCGAAACTGTTGAACACCATGGCCATTTCAGCCGTGAAACAGGGGAATATCAACCTGGCCAAGAACCTCTATCGCGAGGCGATTTCCACCCACCCGCAGCATTATGACGAGGCGGTCCGCTCGCTTCGGGCCCTTGAGGACGCCTGATCCATGATCATACCAGCGGCAGCGGCGGCCTGGTTTCTACCTTTTGTTCTGCCGATCTGTTTCTACGTTGCCTTTACGGATATGCGTGAGATGCGGATCAAGAACCACGCTGTCGTCGCGCTGGCGGTTGTTTATCTCATCGTCGGGCTTATCGCATTGCCACCGTGGTCCGGTCCGTGGATCCCCGGCAACATCGGGCCGTTAACCCTGACCCTGCCTGTCTACGGATGGCAGCTGCTTCACATGGTTGTCGTTCTTGTTATCGGCATCGTGCTAAATGCAGCTGGTGTGATGGGGGCCGGAGACGCGAAGTTCTGTGCCGCAGCCGCAGCGTTTGTCTGGGTCGGTGACCTGATGTGGGTCATGGTGATTCTGACGGCAACTCTGCTGGGAGCGTTCTTTGCCCACCGGTTGGCGAAATACACCCGGCTGCGCCAGATCGCACCACATTGGGAAAGCTGGGATCGCGGCAAACAGTTCCCTATGGGTCTGACGCTGGCTGGCAGCCTCGTTGTTTATTTGATTTTGGGCATAATCCACGGATCGTGAACAATCATCAGCGCGCCTTGCCCGCGCCTTTGTCCTGCCACAAATCCGCGCCAAATTCTTCCAAAGCGGCCCCGCAAGGGCCTTTTGCGTGATTTTTGGATGGACGAGCCCCGCTCATGAATATGCAGACCTCCTCTGTGATTGCCCCCCCTGCCCCTAAAGGCCTGGGAGAAATGCAACTTCCGCTGGTGATGATGCGGGACATTCTGTTGAAGACCGTCTTTCGCAAGAACGTGGATACGGTCAGCGAAATTGCGGGTGCCATCTGTCTGCCCGGGTCCGTGACACAGGAACTAGTTGATATCGCACGCGAGCAGAAACTGCTTGAAGCGACCGGGACTCTGAACGCCAACTCCGGCAATGAAATGGGCTATCAGCTGACCGATGCAGGCAAGGCCCGGGCGCTGGACGCGTTGAGCCAGTCTGAGTATTTCGGCGCGATGCCCGTGCCGCTCGATGTTTACCGCGAGCAGGTCAAGCGCCAGTCGATCCGCAACATTCAAGTCACCCGCGACCAGCTAACCGGCGCGATGGGCCATCTTGTTCTGCCCGACAGCCTGCTGGATCATCTGGGCCCGGCGGTCAGCGCCGGTCGCTCAATTCTGATGTATGGCCCTCCGGGCAATGGTAAATCCTCGATCTCGAACGGCATTCGTGATGCTTTGGGGGACAACGTCTATGTTCCGCGCGCAATCGAATATGCTGGTCAGGTGATTACGGTCTACGACCCGATCGTGCACACCGCGATCGAGCAAGAAGAGGACGATCCCAACAGTCTGCGCCGTCGCAAGCGGTTCGACACTCGCTATGTTCAATGTGAACGTCCCACCGTTGTGACTGGTGGTGAACTGTCACTGAGCATGCTGGATTTGGTCTACAACCCCACCGCGCGTACCTATCAGGCGCCTTTGCAGCTGAAATCCACCGGCGGCATCTTCATCGTGGACGACCTTGGACGTCAGGCAGAGCCCCCTCAGGCCCTGATCAACCGCTGGATTGTTCCGCTTGAAGAAAGCAAGGATATCCTTGGCCTGCAATCGGGTGAGAAGTTCGAAGTACCATTCGACACGCTGGTTATATTTTCGACCAACTTCCACCCGAATGAGATTTTCGACCAAGCGGCCCTGCGCCGGATTTTCTTCAAGATCAAAATCGACGGCCCGAACCAAGAGAACTTCCTGAAGATCTTTGCCATGGTCGCCCGCAAGCGCGGTATGCCACTAGACGAGGCGGCGTTGGTGCATTTGCTGAAGGTCAAATACCCGACCATCAACAACATCTACGCAAACTATCAGCCGATCTTCCTGATCGACCAGATGATCTCAATCTGCGAGTTTGAGGGTATCCCTTATCAGATGAGTCCGGACCTGATCGACCGAGCCTGGGCCAACATGTTCGTGAAGGAAGAAAAGATCATTCACTGATCCCCTTGTCCTGGTTTCCATGGCCTGAGGGCTGCGCTAGGTTTGCCGGATGGTGCAGATTCCCCCGGCAATCCAAAACTGGTTTTCGAACAAAGGCTGGTCGATTCATCCACATCAGCAAGAAATGTTTGAGCGGGCGAATGATCCCGCGACCCTTCTTATCGCTCCAACTGGTGGCGGGAAAACCATGGCCGGGTTTCTGCCTTCCCTGGCCGAGTTGGCGCTGGGGCAGCATGACGGATTGCACACGCTTTATGTGTCTCCTCTCAAGGCGCTGGCAGCGGATATCAGGCGCAATCTGCGCGTTCCCGTCGAGGAAATCGGCCTACCAATTCGGATCGAAGATCGCACCGGCGACACATCGGCCACGCAGAAGAAACGCCAGCGCGCCGATCCTCCACATATCCTGCTGACCACGCCCGAAAGTCTGGCGTTACTTACTTCATACGAAGATGCTCCGCGCATGTTTGCTGGGGTCCAGCGCATTGTTGTCGACGAAATACATGCACTGGCAGAAAGCAAACGGGGGGATCAACTGATGCTGGCGCTGGCACGATTGCAGACACTCTGCCCCGATCTGTGCCGCGTAGGCTTGTCCGCCACGGTTGAAGACCCCGAAGGCATCGCACGATTTCTAGCCCGCAATCCCGATCCTTGCCGAGTTATTCAGGCTGATCCCGGCCCTGACCCCGATATCTCGATGCTGCAAACACAAGAGATGCCGCCATGGTCGGGCGGTGGCGCAGCCTATTCCATCCCCGCTGTGATGGAGCAGATCAAAAAGCACAAGACGACACTTATCTTTCACAATACTCGGGCGCAGGCCGAGATTTTCTTTCACAACCTCTGGCTCGCCAACGACGACGCTCTGCCCATTGGCATTCATCACGGCAGCCTGGATCGGCAACAACGCGAACGGGTCGAGGCCGCGATGGTCAGGGGTGATCTGAGGGCAATTGTCTGCACCGGCAGCCTCGATCTGGGGATCGACTGGGGCGATGTGGATCTGGTGATCCAGATCGGCGCGCCGAAGAACGTCAAGCGGCTGGTGCAGCGGATCGGGCGCGCAAATCACCGCTACAATGCCCCTTCCAAAGCTATTCTCGTCCCAGCCAACCGGTTCGAAGTGGTCGAATGTGTTGCTGCGCTGGAAGCTGTGCAAGAACATGATCTGGATGGCGACCCCCGCGGGCCAGGACCTAGGGACGTTTTGTGCCAGCATATTCTGATCGCCGCCGCAGCGGGACCCTTTGATGCAGATGCACTCTACGCCGAAATGACGGCTGCCGGGCCTTATGCGCAGATCACCCGTGCTGAATTCGATGCCTGTTTGGAATTCTGCGCCACCGGTGGATATGCCCTGCGAGCCTATGATCGGTGGCAGAGGCTACAGCAGCGCCCGGATGGAGCCTGGCAATTGCGCGACCCGAGGGCGGCACAGCGTATCCGCATGAATCTTGGCACGATTCAGGACACCGACACGCTGAAGGTTCGGCTTAAGCGTAATCGCGGGGGCAAGCCTCTGGGTGAGGTTGAGGAGGGATTCGCGGCCTCGCTAACCCCTGGTGATACCTTCCTGATCGGTGGTCAGATCGTCCGCTATGAGGGTCTGCGAGAGATGGTGGTCGAGGTCAGCCGCCGCGCTGACCGCAAGCCCAAGATCGCGACCTTTTCGGGTACTAAGTTCGCCACGTCCACCCAGCTGAGCGACCGAATCCTACGGATGTTCGCACAGCCGGATTGGCCTCAACTGCCCGGACATACTGCCGAATGGCTGGGTCTTCAGCGCGAGATATCACGCCTGCCGCAAAGTGACCGCCTGTTGATTGAGAGCTTCCCTGACAGGGGGCGCGAGCATCTATGCGTCTACGGATTTGCCGGCCGCAATGCGCAACAGACGCTGGGCTTGCTGTTGACCAAACGCATGGAGGAAACCGGCCTTGCGCCGCTGGGATTTGTAGCCACTGACTATGCCACCTTAATCTGGGGGCTGGATGCGGTGACCGATCCGCGCCCACTATTTCAGTTGGACGCGCTACGAGAAGGATTGGAGACTTGGCTGGCGGGTAACGCCGTGATGAAACGCACATTTCGTGCTTCGGCCACAATCGCGGGCTTGATCGAACGCAACACTGGTGGGCAGCGCAAGAGTGGTCGGCAGGCGACATTTTCGTCAGATATCCTCTATGACACCTTGCTGAAATACGATCCTGAACATCTGCTGATGCAAATCACCCGCGAAGAGGCCATGCGCGGGTTGGTCGATTTCGGACGGATCGAAGCCATGGTCGCCCGGATCGGAGACCGGATTGACCTGCTGCGGCTAGACCGCGTCTCACCCCTGGCGGCGCCTCTGTTCCTCGAAGTTGGCAAAGTCCCCGTCAAGGGTGAAGCCGAGGAACGCCTGCTTGCGGAAGAAAGTTCCCGTTTACTGCAGGCGGCCGGATTGCAACCGGCATAAACCACTTGCGCAATCCGCAAAATCGTATGAAGAACGGATCATGAACAAGATCGCGTTTTCATTTTACGGCCAAGACCTGACTGCGCTTGGGTCGGGCGCACTATGGTGGCCGGAACAGGGCTTGCTCTGTGTTTCCGATCTGCATTTAGGCAAATCCGAACGGATCGCCCGCAGAGGCGGCCCGACCTTGCCGCCGTATGACAGCCGCGAAACATTGACCCGATTGGCAAGTGATCTTGCCCGTACCGGTGCCACGACGGTCATCTGTTTGGGGGACAGCTTTGACGATCTCGATGCCTCGGGCGCGTTGGCTGCCGAGGATAGGCAACAGATCACCGCAATGCAGGCTGGTCGACGTTGGATCTGGATCGAGGGGAACCATGACCCCGGCCCGGTAGAAATGGGCGGCACACATCTGTCCGAGTGGGCTTGCCACGATCTAATTTTTCGCCATATCGCCCAGCAAAACAGTGCAGGTGAAGTCTCGGGCCACTACCACCCCAAAGTTAACCTGAATGCCCGAGGGCGCTCGATCACCCGCCCGGCTTTTTTGTTGGATCAATCACGTCTGATCCTTCCAGCTTATGGCGCTTACACTGGGGGGTTGCGCAGTTCAGCAGAGGCTCTGAGCGGCATCATGGCACCGGATGCGCGGGCAATTCTGACCGGCGCGCAGCCTCAACTCATCCCGATGCCCAGATAGGTTCTAGAGCAACCCGTCGTCCACGAGCTGTTGCTTGTATTTCCTGCTGACAGGAACCTGATCGCCGTTGCTGAGGTGCAAAAAGGATTTTCCCTTTTCTTTTTCGACCCCAACAATCGCCGAATCCACGACCCAGTGTGAACGGTGCGTACAATGGCCTTGTACCGGCTCCATCTCGGCAATCGCGTCGGTAAAGCGCGAGCGGATTGTAAACGTGCCATCGGACGTGACCACATCGACATAGTGATCGCGCACGGTCAACCGATAAACCTGACCCTCAAACTTGGCAGACAAACGATTGAAAAGACGTGGTCTGGGTTCGAATACCGGTGCTGCAGTTTCTTCCCGCCGACGCACAAGCAAAAGTCCGGTGGCGAAGAGAAGACCATAAGGGGCGACTTTCAATATGCCCGGTGCCATCAATCCATTTAGCGTGAACAGAATCCAGGTCAGCAACCACAGCGATGGGGCAAACAATGTCAGGATCAACAGGACGAAGGCAAAATCACGGACCAGCAATCCGGATCGATTCAGCCGTTCGCGTACTAGCTTTCCAGCCGACCAAGTCGCTGCAAGCGCGAGCAGCATAACACCTGTCCAGAACACCATCCGCTGACTGAATGGCAGTGTCATATCCCGAAAGGGGGCAAAGGAATACGCCAATAAAGGAATAAAAACGAGGCCCGCCACTACCCGTTGAAGGCTTATTAACGAGAAGATCGGACTCAGCTTCATCATACCAGGTAACGCACCCCGCCAAAGGTAAAACCATGAAACACGAACAGACAGGATTATAACCCCTTAAACGGCTGGAATAGAAGGATTATCACCGACCGACGCTAGGTCAAGTCAAGATGTAGTTATATAAATATCCTAATCTAATGAAAAAGGCCGGAGAGCTTTTCGCTCTCCGGCCAATTCAATCATGGACGTTGCTCCCGGATTGAACACCGAGGCTGCTATTAAGCAGTCAGACCTTCAGGTTCAGGCAAGCCGTTTGCGCGGCAAGCCGCGGTGAGCGTGTTCGCAAGGAGGCAGGCGATCGTCATAGGGCCAACTCCGCCGGGAACAGGGGTAATCGCACCAGCGCGTTCTGCCGCAGTGGCGTAGTCAACGTCGCCAACCAGCTTGTTCTTGCCGTCGCGTTCGATCCGGTTGATGCCGACATCGATCACGGTTGCGCCTTCCTTGATCCAGTCACCCGGAACCATCTCGGGGCGACCAACTGCGGCGACCACAATATCAGCACGGCGCACAACATCGGGAAGGTCTTTGGTGCGGCTATGCGCGATGGTCACGGTGCAACTGTCGCCCAGAAGCAACTGCGCCATCGGCTTACCCACGATGTTCGACCGACCGATCACTACAGCATCCATGCCGGACAAAGAGCCGTGGTGATCGCGCAACATCATCAGACAGCCCAGCGGAGTGCACGGCACCATTGACTTCTGACCTGTTCCCAGCAGGCCCACATTCGAGATGTGGAACCCGTCCACATCCTTTGCCGGATCGATCGAGTTGATCACCAGATCTTCGTTCAGATGCTTGGGCAGCGGCAGTTGCACCAGAATGCCGTGCACCGCAGGGTCATTGTTCAGTTTGTCAATCAGCGCCAGCAGGTCCGCCTCGGACGTGTCCACATCCAGCTTGTGCTCGTACGAGTTCATGCCGACCTCGACGGTCATCTTGCCCTTAGAACGGACATAGACCTGGCTGGCCGGGTCTTCGCCCACCAGAACCACCGCCAGACCGGGGGTGATGCCGTTCTCTTCTTTCAGCTTTGCAACCTGGTCAGCCACCTGCGCGCGCACTTTGGCGGCAAAGGCCTTTCCGTCGATAACCTGCGCTACCATTCTTTGATCCCTTCTTTCACAAAACGGATCGGGCGCACTAGGCGCCCGTTTCTTCAGTCTGGGCCGAGCACGCGTTCTTCGCGGGCAATCGACCAATCAATCAGTATACGCCAGAGCTTTTCGGCAAGATCGGGGTCCATACCCAACTCATCCGAGCTCTTGCGGACGCGCTGCACCACATCTTCGACACGTTCCGGGATGCGGGCTGGCAGGCCCTCGCCGGGTTTCAGCTGCGACGCGCGGTCGATATAGGTTGCGCGCTTTACCAGCAACCCAATCAATTGGCGGTCCAGCTTGTCGATCTGAGGCCGCAATTCCTTCATCGAATGACAGTCTTGCGGAGGTATCAGAGTGGGCATTTTGGTCTCCTGCGGCCCGGGGATATCCCCGGACCACGAGATGTCTTATTTGAGCGCTTAGAACAAGCCCTCGATCTCACCTGCGTCGTTAAGGCAGATGGTTTCGGCGGCCGGTTTGCGCGGCAGACCGGGCATGGTCATGATCTCACCGCAGACAACGACGATGAAACCAGCTCCGGCGCTCAGGCGAACCTCACGCACCGGAACCGAATGGCCGGTGGGCGCGCCGCGCAGCGACGGATCGGTCGAGAACGAATACTGGGTTTTCGCCATGCAGACCGGCAGGTTGCCATAGCCTGCTTCTTCCCATTCGCGCAGCTGGTTGCGGATCTTGTTGTCGGCCAGAACTTCGTCGGCGCGATAGATACGCTTGGCGATAGTTTCGATCTTCTCGAACAGCGGCATGTCGTCTGGGTAGATCGGTGAGAAGTTCGCGGCACCATTTTCGACGATTTCGACAACTTTTTCGGCCAGAGGCGCAGAGCCATCCGAACCCAGCTCCCAGTGACGCGACAGGATTGCCTCAACACCATGCTCGCCGCAGTAGTCCTTGACCGCCTGAACTTCGTCATCGGTGTCGGTGACGAAGTGGTTGATCGCGACGACAACCGGAACACCGAAGGATTTGACGTTTTCGATGTGGCGACCCAGGTTGGCACAACCTGACTTCACAGCGTCAACGTTTTCCGCACCCAAGTCAGCCTTGGCCACGCCGCCATTCATTTTCATCGCGCGCACGGTGGCAACCAGTACCACTGCCGAAGGAGCAATACCCGCCTTGCGGCACTTAATGTTCATGAACTTCTCGGCACCGAGGTCAGCACCAAAGCCCGCTTCGGTGACAACATAGTCGGCCACTTTAAGCGCGGTCTTGGTTGCGATGACTGAGTTACAGCCGTGCGCGATGTTCGCGAACGGGCCGCCGTGGACGAAGGCCGGGTTGTTTTCCAGCGTCTGCACCAGGTTCGGCTGCATCGCGTCTTTCAGCAGAACGGTCATTGCACCTTCTGCCTTGATATCGCGGCAGTAAACCGGGGTCTTGTCGCGGCGGTAAGCAACAATAATGTCGCCCAGACGCTTCTCCAGATCTTTCAAGTCGTTTGCCAAGCAGAGGATCGCCATGACTTCGGACGCCACGGTGATGTCAAAGCCTGCTTCACGCGGGAAACCATTCGACACGCCGCCCAGAGACGCCGTGATCTGACGCAGAGCACGGTCATTCATGTCGACGACGCGGCGCCATGCAACGCGGCGTGTGTCGATTTCCTGCTCGTTACCCCAGTAAATGTGGTTGTCGATCATCGCCGACAGCAGCGAGTGGGCCGAGGTGATGGCGTGGAAGTCACCTGTGAAGTGCAGGTTCATTTCTTCCATCGGAACAACCTGCGCGTAACCGCCACCTGCGGCGCCGCCCTTCATGCCGAAGTTCGGGCCAAGCGAAGCTTCGCGGATACAGATCATCGCGTTTTTGCCGATGCGGTTCAAGCCGTCGCCCAGACCTACGGTGGTGGTGGTCTTGCCTTCACCTGCGGGAGTTGGGTTGATCGCGGTCACCAGGATCAGTTTGCCGTCTTCGCGGTCCTGTACCGAGTTGATGAAGTCCTGGCTGACTTTGGCCTTGTCATGGCCGTAAGGCAGCAGATCATCGCTGGAGATACCCAGCTTCGCGCCGATTTCCTGAATCGGCTTTTTGTTCGCCTCGCGGGCAATCTCAATGTCGGATTTGTAGCTCATTGGGCAGGGTCCCTGATTGAATTCCGTGCAAAACCGACGCACGGGCGTCGGCGCTGCGCAACATATACTGACGTACACAACTCTGATGGCTAAGGATTCCGACATTTTCATGCCGCGAAACGGCGTTGCGAGAAATCGTAATGCGCAAATCGGAAACGGATTGAACCTAAGGGTTCCAAAGGGGCTGATCCGGCACAAACAATTGCATCTTGTCGCCGCGTTTCAGAGCCCCCGGACGTTCGACCCAAGCCGTTATCCCGCGTCGCCCTTTGGCCGCAGGTTTGAATGCCGCCCCGTAACCAGTGTGATCCGCCTCGATCTCACGGCCCGGAAGAACGCAGGGGGCGTTTTCCATGTCCACAGTGATCGTTAAACCGCTCTCGGCCTGCAACCGCGAAGATGGAGGGATATGAGAGAAATCGGGAATGCCCTTCAGGACAATCGAAGCCCCAAGGTAAGACGGATCAAGCGTTGCCAACTCCATCTCAGCCGCAATATCACCCAATTCCTCTGCCGACAGCACTGACAGTTGCCGCACATTCCGGATCTCGGTGCCCTTTTGATAGAGATTCGCTACTCGAACACAGGACGCCCTATTGAGCCCCTGATGCCGTTCCCCCTGAACGCCATCAAAATTCAGGTCCAAATCGTTGACAGGCTTGGCCCGCAAAGACTGGCCTGCTGGAACATGGCCCAGCCATACCACCTCGGCTGAATATTCTGTTTCACGCAAGAATGGCATGAGGCGCCCCCCTTCAATCACAGGTTAGCAGGCATAATGCCTAGCAAAGCCCTGATGAAAAGAGAAAACCCGGAGGCTGGCTCCGGGTTTTGCAATTATGCAGTGGGTTCTGGTTCCATCCCGCCATCTGGCGGCGATTTCTTGGACTTGGTCTTCGGGATGGCAGTTACGCTGGGGGCGTTGCCCTCATCGGGGCTGTCACCCTCATCATCGCTTTCGGTGGGCGGTTCGCCATTCATGACGCGCTTGATCTCCTCGCCGGTCAGGGTCTCATACTCAAGCAGGCCTTGCGCCAGTCGCTCCCATTCCTCGTTCTTGTCGGTCAGGATCTTGTGCGCGCGTTCATAGCCTTGCTGGATCAGGCGCTTTACCTCTTCTTCGATCAGCTCTTTGGTATGGGCCGATACCGAGAACCCGGCGGTGTTGCCCTGATAGCCTTCATGCGCCTCGGCATAGTCGATGTTGCCGACCTTGTCGGACATGCCCCAGCGCATCACCATGGCGCGCGCCAACTGGCTGGCCTGCATGATATCGCCCGCAGGGCCATTCGAGACGTGGTCCTCACCATACTTGATCACTTCAGCGGCTTTACCGGCCATGGTCATGGCCAGCTTCTGCTCACACTCATCGCGATGATAGTTCAGACGATCCATTTCGGGCAGCGACACAACCATACCCAGCGCTCCACCGCGCGGAATGATGGTCGCTTTATAGACCGGATCGCACAGCGGCAGTTCCAGACCCACAACGGCATGGCCGGCCTCGTGATAGGCGGTTTTTTCCTTCTGGTCCTGCGTCAGCACCATCGAACGGCGCTCGGCCCCCATCATCACCTTGTCTTTGGCGTTCTCAAAGTCCTCCATGGTGACAAAGCGACGACCGACGCGGGCGGCCATCAATGCGGCCTCGTTCACGAGGTTCGCCAGATCAGCACCCGAAAAGCCCGGCGTGCCGCGCGCGATAATGCGCAGGTCGACATCGGGACCCAGAGGCGTCTTGCGCGCGTGCACGCCCAGAATCTTTTCGCGGCCTTTGATGTCGGGGTTGCCAACAGTCACGTTGCGGTCAAACCGGCCCGGACGCAGCAGCGCAGGGTCCAGAACGTCCTTCCGGTTGGTGGCCGCCAGAATGATCACGCCTTCATTGGCCTCGAAACCGTCCATCTCAACCAGCAGCTGGTTGAGAGTCTGTTCGCGTTCGTCGTTACCGCCGCCATAGCCAGCACCACGATGGCGCCCCACGGCGTCAATTTCGTCGATGAAGACGATACAAGGCGCGTTCTTCTTGGCTTGCTCGAACATGTCACGCACACGCGATGCACCAACACCAACGAACATTTCAACGAAATCGGAACCCGAGATCGTAAAGAACGGCACACCCGCCTCGCCCGCAATCGCACGGGCAAGCAGCGTCTTACCAGTGCCCGGAGGGCCAACCAGCAGCGCGCCTTTGGGAATCTTACCGCCCAAACGCGAAAATTTCTGCGGGTTGCGCAGGAATTCCACGATCTCTTCCAGCTCTTCCTTGGCCTCGTCGATGCCCGCAACGTCGTCGAACGTCACCCGGCCATGCTTTTCGGTCAGCATCTTGGCCTTGGACTTGCCAAAACCCATCGCACCACCTTTGCCGCCACCCTGCATCCGGTTCATAAAATAGACCCAGACACCGATCAGCAGCAGGAAAGGCAGCAGCGTGATCAGGAACGACTGGAAACCCGATTGCTGCTGTTTTTCAGCACGTA
Organism: Ruegeria sp. A5; assembly: GCF_056543005.1. Taxonomy (NCBI): domain Bacteria; kingdom Pseudomonadati; phylum Pseudomonadota; class Alphaproteobacteria; order Rhodobacterales; family Roseobacteraceae; genus Ruegeria; species Ruegeria sp. A5. Next base: position 149,374 of record NZ_JBQGAV010000002.1, on the reverse strand, counting down.
CGGGGATGTTCTTGTCGATCAGCAGCTTCGTCACCTCGGCATCGGTGGGTTTGATGGTGACAAAGTCCTGATTCTCATTCGTGCGATAGCGGATCTGTTCGCCATCCAGCGTCACGCTGGTGACGTCTCCGGCGTCCACGGCGCTGACGAATTCGGAATAGGTGCGTTCATTGTTCTGAAGCGACCCGCTGGGTCCACTGAACAGGTTGAACAGTGCCAGGATCAGCAGAAACAGAACGACCCAGAAGGCGATGTTGCGAGCGTTGCCCAAGGAAAATCTCCCGAAAGGTTTCGGCAGGTGGGGACCTGCCGGGGTTGTTCCTTAAAATAGAGAGGATTGTGGCAGGTTCAATGAGATAAAATCACCGCATCGAAGTCGGACCTTTCTGGAAGTAGTTCAGCCCGCCATTCGTTTGCAAAACCGACCAGGGGTGCAGCCAATAGCGTGCCTTCGGCCCAGACCGAGGGCGTCGACAACACTGCAGCGCGAGGTTTGCCCACAGAGCGCCAGTTTTCCAGCTGCAATATACCATCCTCACCAAGCGCCCGGATTTCCGCATCTTCAGTTTTTGGCCCGGATATAATCCAACGCCTGTCCCAAGGTTCTGAGGGGCGCGCGTGCTGATTGCTGACGGCGTTTAGCTCTCTGCAAATCCAAGTTTTTTTGCCTTCCGGGATTAAAATGCATCCCCCCAGGGTGGCCGTCTGAGCAGACGAAATCGCATCCAACACTTGATCCACCGCTTTGTGTCGTGGCGGATACTCTCCCCCTGCGATCCATGAAACAGACGCGGTCACAAGCCGACGACGGATTTCTTCGGGCAGAGTTTCGAAACCTTCGCGATCAATGCAAAGATCGCCATCCGTCACCGTCATGCACCGTAAAGCGGATTCTTGCGCGTATTGCGCCAATGCTTCACGCGCTTGCGCCATATTTTCAGCGACCCGTGATAATGACTCTGCCGTGATCCCGATTTGATTTAATCCGGAAAGTGCCTGGCGGGCTTTGATCCGGTCAAAACGAGGGTCCTGATTCGACGGATCATCAATCCACGAAATACCTTGCACAGTCAGATATTCCCGAAGATCGGAGCGTGTCGTGGACAGCAATGGGCGCAGCAATGTGACCAGACCTTCTTTTCGCGATACAGCCATGGCCGAAAGCCCCGAAACGCCCGAAGCACGGGCCAGCCGCATCAGTACCGTTTCAGCCTGATCATCCTCCGTGTGGCCCAGCGCAACTGCCTCTAGGCCCTTCGATTCGGCCCACGCGACCAGCAACCGGTATCTCGCACGCCGCGCCTGATCCTGCAGATTTCCGGATCCATCCCACCCCTGCCATTTCAGCGTTTCATGAGGAATGCCTAAGCGCTGCGCCAGTGTCGCGACGGCCAAGGCCTCTGAGGCAGATTCAGCTCGCAGACCGTGATCAACGGTCGCCGCAAACAGCTCGATCTGCTCTTGTCGCGCGATATCAACAAGTAATCGCAACAGGGCAGTCGAATCACTGCCCCCTGATACCGCCACCCCCAGACGGCGCGGCAGTGGATCGGGCAGACCTGCCCGCAAATTGGCCCGAAGCGTATCGGTGTCAGAGGTCAAGAACAGCCCAGTGTTGCCATTTCTTGTGTGGCCGAAGCAGCTGGTGCCGAGGTCGGGAACCGTACGCCAACTTCGCCGAGGGTGATGCAAGCCTGATCGGTTTGGCCCAGCTGTCCAAGCGCTGCGCCCAACTCAAACAACGCCTCGGGTGCCAGAGGCCCTTCGGAGTCGCCCGTGAAGCTGGCCAGAAAGGCGCGCGCCGCTTCGCGTGTATCGCCTACCCCTTTCAGCGCCTGCCCGCGCCGCAGGTTGGCTTGGCTCGCCAGCGGGCTGCCCGGATAGGACTGGTCGAATTGCGCAAACAGATCGGCCGCGGTCTGGAAATCTCCATCCACCAGGGCCTGCGAAGCGGCATCAAAATCCGCTTGTTCACCGACTGCAAGCTCCCCCTGATCAGTGACCGTGGGTTGCGTAGGGTTGGGGGTGGGTGCCACAGCCACATCGGTCGATGTCTCACCACCCAGCGTTGAGGTTTCGCCCAGCGCGCTCAGATCACCGCCTTCAAGTTCAACCAGACGAAACTCCAAATCACCTATACGATTGGTGCCATCGGTCACGACATTCTGCACCCTTTGGTTCAACTGCTCGGTCTGGCGTGTCAGGCGCTGCAATTCTGCCTCGATCGCATCAACGCGCTCAAGCACGGAACTGCCGGACAGGTTTGGCGCGGGGGACCCAGTGGTTGAAAACTCGCGCTTGAGACGCTGAATTTCCACATGCAGCACGGTTAATTCCTGACGGATATCCGCCAGCGTCTGCTGATCCTGAGCCTGTGCCACACCAGCGACGGCCACAACCGCCGCCAGAACCAATCCTGCAATTCGCATCATCTTACCCCAAGGTTGAACCGGTCAGCACCGTCACCGCGCGGCGGTTTTTCGAATAGCAATCCTCGGTGCTGCAAATTTCGATCGGGCGTTCCTTGCCATAGCTTACGGTGGTCAACCGGTTGCCTGCCACCCCGCGTGAGATCAGATACTCCCGCGCTGCATTGGCCCGACGAGCTCCAAGCGCAAGGTTGTATTCGCGCGTGCCCTGCTCGTCTGCATGGCCTTCGATATTGGCGACAAAGTCCGGGTTGGCGAGCAGCCAATCGGCCTGCCCTTGCAGAATCGTTTGCGCCTGCGGGCTGAGCGTGGACTGATCGACCGCGAACAGAACCCGGTCACCAACTGTCTGCTGGAAATAAGCCGGTGAGCGCGGATCACTGGGTGAGCCCGGAACCAGCGCGCCGCTGCCACCAGCGCCGCCACCCAGAGCCGACGGATCATTATTGGAACAGGCCGCAATCAGGGTCAGCGCCCCAATTGCCGCGACTTTGCTCAACAGTTTCATCTCAAGTGCCTCGTGTTTCGTTGTTTATTGCCGCGCTTCTACCACATTGCGGGTTTGTTGTGAACTTTACCTGCTGTCTGTTCCGATCAATTCTGCAGTGGCCCCCAAGACGGGTCGCTACCGCCATCCGGCGTTCTAACAGGACGCAAGTTACGGCCCGAAATATCCACAGAGTAAAGCGTCGATCGACCGCTTGCCCCCTGCGTTTCGCGGGTGAACATGATGACCCGCCCGTTTGGCGACCATGTGGGACCTTCGTCCAGGAACGAGGCGGTCAAAAGGCGCTCTTCGCTGCCATCCGTGCGCATAACACCGATGTGGAAGCGACCTTTGTTCTGCTTGGTAAAGGCAATCAAGTCCCCGCGAGGAGACCAGACCGGCGTGCCATAGCGGCCTTGCCCAAAACTGATCCGCGTTTCCTCGCCTCCGTTGGCGGGCATGATGTAAAGCTGCGGAGTGCCCGACCGGTCGCTTTCAAACACGATCCGACTGCCATCTGGCGCATAGCTTGGTGCAGTTTCAATCGCGGGCGTATTGGTCAGTCGCACGCTTTGGCCCGAGGCCAGATCCATTTTCCACAAATCCGTGTTTCCGCCTTGGGTCAACGAATAAACAATTGAACGACCATCCGGAGAGAAGCGCGGTGAGAAACTCATGGTGCCTTCCTGCGTTTTCAACTCCTGCCGCTTCACGCGGCCGACATCCAGAACGTAAATACGCGGCTGACCGGTCTCGTAGCTGGTATAGAGCAACTGGTCGCCCGTCGGTGAGAACCGAGGCGCCAGAACAATCGCTGCGCTGTCGGTCAGATACTGCACATTAGCGCCGTCGTAATCCATTATGGCCAACCGTTTGCGCCGTTGATCCTTTGGGCCGCTCTCCGACACGAACGCGACACGGCTGTCGAAATAGGCGCCCTCTCCCGTGATCCGGGTATAAACCTGATCCGCGACCTTATGCGCCATGCGCCTCCAACCGTCGGTTGTTCCTGCAAACTGCAAACCGTTGCCGAGTTCCTGCCCCGAGAAGACATCCCAGACCCGGAACCGGACCGTCAGGCGCTTGCCCGACACGTTGACCGCCCCTGTCACCAGTGCTTGAGCGTTGATCGCCTTCCAATCAGCGAACTGTACCGGCGCGTCAAAACTGCTGACGCGGCTGATATATGCATCCGACGAGATTTCACGAAACAGGCCCGTTCCGGTCAGGTCAGACACGACCACCCGCGAGATATCTTGTGCATATTGTGCCGCCGAGGGACCGTCAGGCACAAAGCTTGGCACGGCAAACGGCATAGGTTCGATGATCCCTTCATCGATTTCCAGACGCAGCGGGCCACTTTGGGCGTAGGCCGAGGTCGAAAGAAGGGTCAGGCCAATTAAGAGGCTGGTCAGAAGTTTCATCATTTGATCCGCATCCTCTCGGGATTGAATGTAATCTCAATATCCTGCCATTGATCGTATTTGTCAGCAGGTAGGTCATATCCTTTAGACCCACAGCGCAAAATTGCGCGGCGCGCAGCTTCGTAGGCTTGTTTTGCTGATGCGGCCGAGCCGCCTGTACTGTCGAGTAGCTGCAAACTGCCGCCAACCACTTTGCCATCTCGGGTTAACGAAAACCCGACAACAACCACAGTTTCCAGCGCATCCGTCGACAGGGACCCGACATTCCAACACCGCGACACCGCAACCCGCATCGCGTCTTTTTCACCGCTAGTCAGTGGGGGGCCCGAAGGTTCGGTGCCATTGCCCAATGCTTCGGCCAAGGCGTCATTTATCGCTTGCTCGTTTTGCGCGGGTTCAGTCGGCGCGGGCTCGGGCGTTTCTGCAACCTCAGGCTCTGGCTGGGGTGCCGGTCGGTTCGGGCGCACGCGCGGACGAGGAGAGGTTCGCGGGGCCGGATCTTCGACTTCTTCCGCCTCGGTCACGATCTCGGGCGCGGCCTCTTCTGGAGCCGTTTGATCCTGCTGTTCTTGTTGGATTTCCGCCCCTTCATCCAGCGAAACCGGAGGGGTTTCAATGTCATCCGGCTTGGCCTCAGGCGGAGGAGGAGCAATCTGCTCGGGCGCGATCTTATCCGCAGGGCTTGGTTCTGCCTCTGGGCCCGGAGGCGCAGGAAGCGCCGCCAGCTCAGGCTCGGGCTCTTCAAGCGTTGGAGGCTGTTCTATCAGTTCGGGTTCAGGTGGGATTTCCACTGTTTCTGTTTCTGGTTCTGGTTCCGGTTCCGGATCCGGTTCGGGTTGAGCAACCTGCTCAGGTTCGGGCGTATCTTCCGGCGTCGGGTCCAGTATTTCGATCTCATCAGGTTCTGCAGGCTGTTGCAGTTCAGCCGGGTCAGTCGGCACCTCGGGTGCCTCGCGTTGCGCGGTCATGGCCGCAAACTGCTCAGCCGAGATCACCGAGACATCCTGTACAGCCATCGGCAGCGGCTCGGACCGGAAGGTCCCGCCGATCAGCGCCCAGCCAATCAGGCTGACATGCGCAATTGCCGAAATCTTGGTGCCGGTATCCACCGCGCAGCCTCACTCTCACCCTTCGTCCAGCGTTGGCCCGCCGGTATCGGTCACAAGGCCTACGTTGGAAAACCCACCCGCGTTCAAAGCGCCCATGACCTGCATCACTTGCGCGTAGGGAATCGCGCCGTCAGCACGCAAGAACACACGGTCGCTGCTGCGCTCAGCTGCGATCGCGCGCAGCTTACCGATCAGTTCTTCGCGCAGCACATCCGTGGTCTGGATCTGCACGCGCCCATCTGCGGTCAGGGTCACGGTCAGCGGCTCTTCGTTGTCACCGGGTAAGGCACTTGCGGCAGTCTTGGGCAGATCGACAGGTACGCCGACGGTCAACAATGGGGCCGCCACCATAAAGATGATCAGCAACACCAGCATGACATCAACAAAGGGCGTCACGTTGATCTCGGCCATCGGTTGGGCGCGCCCGCGCCGCCGTCCGCGCCTGCGTCCGTTCCCGCCCGAGTTCTGCTGAACTGCCGCACCCATCGTCAGCTATCCAACTGACGCGACAGGATAGTGGCGAATTCATCGGCAAAGGCCTCGTAGCCGCCGACGATGCGGTCACTGTCTGCGCTGAGTTTATTATAGAATATCACCGCCGGGATCGCGGCCAGCAAGCCAAGACCGGTGGCCAGCAACGCCTCGGCAATACCCGGGGCCACAACGGCGAGGTTTGTGTTCTGCTGCTCGGCAATCTCGATAAAGGCATTCATGATGCCCCAAACGGTGCCAAACAGGCCGATAAACGGCGCTGTCGATCCGACAGTGGCCAGAATGGGCAACCCTTTTTGCAGCCCCTCAGCCTCTTTCGCGATCGCCACGTCCATCGAGCGATCGATCCGCGCCGTCGCCCCTGCGATCAAGCCGCCATCGGTGCGGTGCGAGCGTCGCCACTCGATCATCCCCGCCGCGAAAATCTTCTCGGAACTGCCATCGGGCTGGGTTCCGATCCGTTCGAACAGCTCATCCAGCGGATTGCCAGACCAGAAGCTTTCATCGAATACCTGCGCCTCGCGCCGCGCGGCTCGGTAGTTGATCAGTTTCTGAATGATAATGCCCCAGGACCAGATGGATGCACCGATCAGCATCAACATCACCAGTTTGACGATAAAGGTCGCGCGGGCATACAGCCCCCACATGGAGAAATCGATCTCCTGCGCCAGCGCCAGCGTTTCAGCTTCCATGAACCTGCTCTTTGTTTTGCCTGATGGCCATTTGGCCTTGTTTTGCCAAACGCTAACGCAGATGGAGATGAAAAGCCAACAGAACCACCCCGGAGGCTGAAAATGTTACATCAATGCGCGAATCTCTGCCGGAAGACGAACGGGCTTACCTTGCGCATTCATGCAGACAGCCGTTACCTCGGCGCGGAAAATCTCGGTCTCGCCACGCTTGACCAATTGCGACATTGTCAACCGAGCGCCCGATAGCGAAACCATCTCGGTCTCGACCATCAGCTCGTCTTCAAACCTAGCGGCGGCGAGATAATCCGCCTCGATCCGCCGCACGACCCAGACAATGCCTGCGTCCCGCATCGCGTTCTGATCATTGCCCAGCTTCAGCACCCAGTCTGACCGGGCGCGTTCGATGAACTTCAGATAATTCGCGTGATACACCACCCCGCCCATGTCGGTGTCTTCGTAATACACGCGAACCGGGAAGAGGTGTTTCATTGCGGCGGCTCCAATCTGGCAAACAAGCGCAACGCATGAGAGGCATCCTGCGCCGCACCGGGCAAAATCGGATCGTAGGCGGCGCGGATCAAGGCGGCAATATCAGGCCGCAAGATCGTCGCGTCACCAGCAATCGCCAGAGGTGAGGCGCTGCGAAAAGCTGTGTCGGACCAAAGCAGGATCGTTTGTACAACCTGGCTTAACGCCAGCGTTTCTGCCGGCACTTTCGACAGCTCTTTGTCCATGCGCAAAAACACAAATGCCGCGCGGATAGCGCCGTCATCCTCGAACCGAAATATGCGATACTGATTGGCATCGGCAGCCACCAGCCGGTCAACCAGTGGGGCCAGATCCGGGATCAGGCGATCCAGATCGGGCACGTCCAACAATTCCTGCCACTCACGGAAGAAGAACACCATGCAATTGGCACCCAGTTCGGGATCCGTCTCGGCCATCTTGTGATTTGCCAGAGTGACAACCGCCTCGAACGCACCTTTTACGGTCGACAGCGTTTCATCCTCGACACCAAACACGATGGGCACGATGGGTCTGCCCCAGCGCGCAAACAGAAACTCACCGCTATCGCGTGTGAACAGCGCCTCAATCTCATCGGGTGTCACGCCCCAGTCCTTCTTCTCGATTTAGATACGACCGCCTGAGGCTTAAAATCTAATGCGCCCCACTTCAACCAAACAGATCGCTCTGTCCTTTGGGTGCAGCCATCCCCAGATGCGTCCATGCCTTTTGCGCCAGCATCCGTCCGCGCGGAGTGCGCTGGATCAGGCCTTGCTGCAGGAGATAAGGCTCGATCACCTCTTCCAGCGAATCCCGGCTTTCGGACAACGCCGCCGAGAGTGTTTCAATCCCCACTGGCCCGCCCGCATAGTTTTCGGCAATCAGCTTCAAATACCGGCGGTCGGCCCCGTCCAGACCAAGGTTATCGACCCCCAGCCGGGTCAGTGACCCATCCGCCAAGTCGCGCGTAATCCGCCCATCGCCTTCAACAATGGCAAAATCCACCACGCGTCTCAGCAGACGACCGGCGATCCGTGGTGTTCCACGAGACCTGCGCGCGATCTCACGCGCGCCTTCGTCATCCGCAGGTGCGCCCAGTTTGCGGGCATTGCGGGTGACGATCTCGTGCAACTCGTCGACCGTATAGAACTGCAGCCGGGTCGGGATGCCAAACCGATCGCGCAACGGCGTGGTCAGCAACCCCATCCGCGTTGTCGCCCCGACCAGCGTAAATGGCTGCAGCTCGATCCGTACAGTCCGCGCCGCCGGACCTTCACCAATGACAAGATCCAGCTCGAAATCCTCCATCGCGGGGTACAGCACCTCTTCGACCGCCGGGTTCAGACGGTGAATCTCGTCGATGAACAAGACATCCCGCGATTCCAGATTGGTCAGGATCGCCGCCAAATCCCCTGCCTTGGCCAGAACCGGCCCCGACGTCATGCGGAAATTCACTCCCAATTCGCGCGCCATGATCTGCGCCAGCGTTGTCTTACCCAGCCCCGGAGGGCCATGGAACAGCGTGTGGTCCATCGCCTCACCGCGCTGGCGGGCCGATTGGATGAAGATGCGCAGGTTGGCGCGCGCCTCGGCCTGACCAATGAACTCATCCAGGCCCTGCGGGCGCAGGGCGCGATCATTGTCCTCGGGCATCGGCTCGGGGCGCAGGGCGGGATCGGCGTCTACCATTCAGTTACCCTTTCACTCAGCCTTTGGGGGCCAGTAGCTTCAGCGCGGCGCGTATCAGATCGGCCTCGCCCGCATCTGGCATATTGGCCGCTGCCTCGGCCACGGCCGATGCCGCCTCGGACGGTCCATAGCCCAGATTGCCCAACGCCGACAGCGCATCGGCAGAAGCAGCGGAAGCGCCCGAGGCCGGTTTCGCCACCCGTTTCGGTACAGGCGCAGGCTCGGTCGTCTCAACCACTTCAAGTGCCGGGCCATCCATCGCTTCGGTCACCGTGCCGCCCATCGCCATCACACCCGGGGCCTTGTCCTTGAGGTCAAGCACGATCCGCTGCGCGGTCTTGGGGCCGACACCCTTTGCGGCCTTCACGGCCCCCCAGTCGCCCAAGGCAATCGCGCGGCTGACACCATCGGGCCCCAGCGCACTAAGAATGGCCAGCGATACCTTCGCACCCACACCCTGAACCGAGCACAGCAGACGGTGCCATTCCTTCTCGACCAAGGACAGAAAACCATAAAGCTGCATCAGGTCTTCGCGCACGACCATATCGGTGTAGATCGACATTGCCTCACCCACCCCCGGCAGGGCCGCCATGGTCCGGTCAGAGCAATAGACGATATAGCCGACCCCCCGCACGTCGATCAGTACGTGATCCGCGGCGCGGTAATCCAACCGTCCAGTAAGCTTGCCGATCATGCGCGTACCTCTTTCATCCGTGCCTGTGGTGCGGCGCCATAGTAGGAATGGCAGATTGCAATCGCCAAAGCATCCGCAGCATCGGCCCCTTTGGGGGAACAACCGGGTAGTTGAAGTTTGACCATATGCAGAACCTGCTCTTTTTCGGCGTGGCCGACGCCCACCACCGTTTTCTTGACGCGGTTGGGGGCGTACTCGCCAACCGGCAAACCCGCCTGTGCAAGTGTCAGAAGCGCAACACCACGCGCCTGACCCAGTTTCAGTGTACCGGCCCCATCTTTGTTGACGAAGGTCTGTTCAATTGCCGCCTGATCTGGATTGTGCTCGGCGATGACTTCGACGATTTGATTGTGTAGCGACAGCAGCCTTTCCCCCAGATCATCACCATCGGATTTGCACAATCCATTCGCAACGTGGCTCAGGCGGCTGCCATGCGATTCGATGACGCCCCATCCCAAGGTTCTAAGCCCTGGATCAATGCCCAGAATTCGCATGTTTTGTCTCGGCCTGCTCGGGTTTGTGTGATCTTTTTTCATCGACTAGCACGAAGCGTGAACATTTTCCAAGGAAATCAACTCAGGGTCCAAAACCGACATTCATGTCGCCTCCGGTTCCTCGCGGCCTGTTTGCGACCGGGTTAGGTTCGTTTTCGACGCTTATCCGATCGAACTTTAACCAATGATTTAAGGGGTTTTCATCAATTTCGAGCGTTGCAAAAAATGCATAGGACACATGCAATTTCTGCGCTTGCGCACGGCGAAACTCATCACTAGATGCCGCTCAGATCGCAAGATCAGAGTTTAACACAAACCAGAAGGAAACAGGATATGGCTGCACTGGATACCACCCGCACCACCACTGGCTCATTCGGCCTCGTCGGCCGTATCGGCGCACTTTTTGCATCGGTTGTAAACGCCGTTGTTGAATGGAATGACGCCCGCGCAACCCGTAACGCGCTGAACGGTCTTTCTGACCGCGAACTGGACGATATCGGACTATGCCGCGGCGACATCGACGTTGTCGCCGAAGGCCGCCGTTACTGAGATAACGGACTACCGCATACGCCCCTTCCTCCTCCCTGTGGGGCAAACAGAAACACCGCACGCCGTGAGGCATGCGGTGTTTTTATTAGGAGGGTGCAAGATATCCGGTTAGAACCATACCTTGTTCAGTTGGCTCGAGAAAAACGCGGTCACCGGATCGGCCTGCATGATCCAGGCGCCAGCTTTCTCAACCGGCGTGCCCTGATTCAGGCTTTCAACACGCGTTTCGTACGCAGTCGGGCCAAGATGAGACAGTAAAAAGGCCTTGAAGGCAAAGAAGCCAACCAAACACAGCAACAAAACCCTCGCTGGAACTGCTGAACGCATACGCTGTGGTTTCATCACCACCAGCCCGTCTGAGCGCAACGTGGCGCGATAGCCGCGGCTGAGTTTCTGGTGCTTTTTGTTCAAACGCGAGATGCGTTGATCGAATTCGAGTTGTTTTCCTGTCATGGCAGCCTCCGAAAACCGCCCCCCGAGTGCATTGAAAGACGGTAATTAGAGAATGCGACAAAAACGTGGCAAAAATCCACAAAACTCCCGTAAATGGCCTAAATTCAGCCCTGTTTGCTTAAGATTAGCGTCGCCCACTCACCAATCCGATCCTGGCGAACCAGATTGAAGCCGTTTTGGAGATAAACCGAGATCACGTCATCGGCCTGTTCATTGAGGATTCCCGATAGAATCGCTTGTCCACCCCCCCGCAGGTTCGCCGAAATTTCAGGCGAAAGGGCCACGAGCGGACCTTTTAGGATATTGGCGAATATCAGATCGTAAGGCGCACGCGCCTTCAGATCCGGGTGATCGAAACCTGCCGCTTCAACGCATTTAACCGCACCCGCCATACCGTTCGCCCGAAGGTTGGCCTCGGCCACGTCGACGGCAACCTCATCAATGTCGCTGGCGACAATATCGCCCTCCCAGACCCGCGCTGCGGCCATCGCCAATACGGCGGTGCCACAGCCGATGTCGGCAACCTTGCTGGCCGTAAACCCATCATCCAGAAGATGGTCCAAAGCCGTGAGGCAACCAAGCGTTGTCCCATGGTGCCCTGTGCCAAAGGCCATCGCAGCTTCGATCAGCAGCGGAATGCGGCCTTCGGGCAGTTTGTCGGCATCATGGCTTCCATAAACAAAAAACCGACCGGCCTCGACCGGGGCTAGTTCGCGGCGGACATGGGCGACCCAATCCGTTTCGGGCAGTTCCGAGACCACAAAGGGCTTGGCCACGAACGCGGCGGCCAGAACCGCCAGCGCGGTTTCATCCGGGGTTTCGGTAAAATAGCCGCCGACTTCCCACAGGCCCGAGCCATCCTCGACCTCGAACACGCCGACGCCGGTTGGTTCCGGGTCCAGCCGTTCCATCGCCTCGCCCAATCCTTCGGCGGCTTTCTTGCCGGTCAAAGTGGTCAGAGCAGTGAATGTTGGCATGGGGGCCTCCTGTTTCGATCGAAACAGCGCCTAGGGGCACCGACCGCCAAGGTCAAGCGGAGTCGCTTATTCGGCGGGCGCGGGGGCGTATTTCGACAGGATGGTTTCGTTGCCCGGTTCCGGATGACGCGGGATCAGTAGTGACAGCAGAAGCGAGATGATCGCCATTGCAGCGGCCAAACCAAACACTGCGCCGGGCGAAACGACCCATAGCAGACCTAAAAGTGCTGGCAGGAAAACAGCGGCGATATGATTTATGGTAAATGCCACCGCCGCAGTGGGCGCAATATCCGCCGGGTCGGCGATCTTCTGGAAATAAGTTTTCAAAGCCAACGCCAGAGCAAACAGCACATGGTCGATCACATAGAGAATCGCCGCCAGCAGCACGCCCCAGCTAAACCAGTAGATGCCGCCATAGGCTGCGAAAACGATCGCGAGCCCGGCATATTCAAAGATCAGCGTGCGGCGTTCGCCAAACCGCGCGACTGCCTTGCCCAGCAGCGGAGCCGCCATCATGTTGATCATCAGATTGATCAAGTACAGGCTGGTCAGTTCGTGCACTTCAAAGCCGAATTTCTCGACCATCATGAAACCGGCGAACACGACAAAAATCTGCCGCCGCGCGCCCGCCATGAACTGTAATGCATAATACAGCCAGTAGCGGCGGCGTAGGATCAGCTTCTTGGTCTGCGGCGTCGGCGCGTCGAATTGCGGGTAAGCGATCAGGCAAAACAATGCCAGCAAGGCCGTCACGCCGCCCGCCGCCATGAACACGAAGTTATAGGACAGGTCGAAGCGGTCCCATGTCAGAACGATCAACCCATAGACCACAGCCGTCGCAGCCGAGCCCATAGCCACCAGCCAGCCAAGCACCTGCGGCGCACGGTCTTTAGGCAGCCATTGCAGCTGCAGTGACTGGTTCACCGTCTCATAGTAGTGAAACCCGATCGAGCTGAACAGCGTCACAAACAGCAGCCCGCCAAGGCTGGGAAACCAGGCCGTCACCGCCGTCGCCACGCCCAACATCATCAATGAGATCATGGCCAGTACCTGTTCGCGGATGAAAATGATCACCGCGATCACGCCAACGGCCAGAAAGCCCGGAATCTCGCGTACCGTGTGCAAAAGCCCGATATCCGCCCCGTCGAAGTTCGCCGCCTCGATGACGAAATTGTTCAGCAATGCACTCCACGCGTTAAACGCGATCGGCATGGTCAACGCCATCACGAACAAGAGCGTCATAGGGCGGCGCCAGAGCGGAAGACTCTGCGCCTCAGACAAGGGCATGGGTTTCAGCATGAGGATGCTCTACGCCCATTTGTACTTTTTGGCGAGGGGAAAGCGGCCGGCGCACAGCGGCTCTGCACTGATGCAGGGGTCAGTAGAAGCTTTGCGGATCGATATCCACGGTCAGGCGGATATCGCCTTTCAACTTCAACGGGGCGATCCAGCGGGCGATGGCGTCCTGAATAGGCGCACCTTTCGGGGCTCTGACTAACAGCCGGACGCGGTGACGCCCGCGTATGCGCGCGATCGGGGCTGGAGCAGGGCCAAATACCTGAGCACCAACATCGCGCAACGGCGCATCGTTGCGCGCCATGGCGTTGCCGATGTCGAAGACCGGCCCGACCTCGGGGCCAGACAGGACAATCCCGGCCATTCGACCATAAGGCGGCACCCCGGCGGCCTGACGCCCGGCGGCTTCAGCCTTCCAGAACCCTTCTTCATCGCCCGATAGAATCGCCCGGATCACCGGATGTTCCGGCTGGAATGTCTGCAACAACGCCTGCCCCGGTTTTTCCGCACGACCTGCCCGGCCCGCCACCTGCCGCATCAATTGAAAAGTTCGTTCCGCCGCGCGCAGGTCAGCACCATGCAGGCTAAGGTCCGCATCGATCACCCCAACCAGTGTCAGCTTTGGAAAATTATGTCCTTTGGCCACGAGTTGCGTCCCGATAACGATATCCGCATCGCCTTCGGCAATCTCTTCGATCTTGGCCTTCAGGGCACGAGCCGAACCAAACAGATCAGAGCTGAGCATAGCGATTTTGGCTTCAGGGAACGCCGCCTCGGCTTCTTCTGCCAGCCGTTCAATCCCGGGTCCGACCGGTGCCAGTTTACCCTCGACCCCGCAGGATGGGCAGGCCTCTGGCATTGGCTTGGTCTCACCACATTGATGGCACATCAGACGCTTGAGGAACCGATGTTCAACCATTCGCGCGTCGCAATGATCGCAGGCAATCTGCTCCCCGCACGCCCGGCATAGTGTCACGGGCGCATAGCCACGGCGGTTGATGAACAGCAGTGACTGCTCTTCGCGTTCGATACGCTGTTGCACCGACTGCCGCAGCGAGGGGGAAATCCAAGTCCCGGCCTGCATCTGCTCGGCGCGCATGTCGATCGGCTTCATTTCGGGCAGGACTGCTGCACCAAAACGCGAGGTCAGGTCCAGCCGTTCGTATTTACCCGCCTCGGCATTGGCCCAGCTTTCCAGTGAAGGCGTCGCGCTGGCCAGAATCACCCGCGCTCCGCAGATGGCCGAACGCAGAACGGCCATATCCCGCGCACTATAATGCACCCCATCTTCTTGTTTGTACGAGGTGTCGTGTTCTTCATCGACAACTACGAGACCAAGATCGCGAAATGGAAGAAACAGTGCTGACCGGGCCCCAACGACCAGTTGCGCATCACCCTGACCGACCATCCGCCAAACCCGGCGACGTTCGGTCATGGTCGCGCCCGAATGCCACTCAGCCGGACGCGCACCAAATCGCGCCTCGACACGGGTCAGAAATTCAGCCGTCAGCGCGATCTCGGGCAGCAAGACCAGTGCTTGCCGCCCCACGCGCAGGGCCTCGGCGACCGCCTCAAGATAAACCTCGGTCTTGCCCGAGCCCGTCACCCCTTTCAGAAGAGTCGTTCCATAATCTCCCGTCCGTTGCCCGGTCTGAAGCCGCATCACGGCCTCCGCCTGATCTTCGGTCAGGTCCTTTCCCGGCAATTCTGGATCAAGATGAGGATAGGGAAGATCACGCGGGCTGTCCTCTTCACGCACAGCGTTCTGTTTGACCAACCCCTTGATGACCGAAGATGTGACCCCCGCTTGCTCGGCCAGTTCCTTCAGCGTAAAGGCCAAGCCGCCATAGTCTCGCAAAACTTCAAGTACCCGCATTCGTGCGTCGGTCATTCGGTCCGGTTGACCACCGCCCAAACGATAAACCTTGCGCATTGAGGGCGGATCGCCCAACCCCGGCGCGCGCGTTGCTAGCCGCAGCATCGCAGGCATCGGCGTCAGGGTGTAGTCAGCCACTTTCCCCAGAAACACCCGCATTTCTTCACGCATCGGCGCGACCTCAAGCACCCGGTTCACCGATCGCGCCTTGGCCAGATCAAAACCACCCTGCCCCGGCCCCCAAACCACACCCAAGACTTTGCGCGGGCCCAAAGGCACCTCGACAAACGCCCCAAGAAAGCACCCGCCCTCGGGCGCTTTGTAATCCAACGTCCGGTCCAGCGGCTGCGTGGTCAGCACCGCAACCAGCTCTCCTTCGTCGAAAAATCCGTTAGCGCTCACGGTATATCCTTCGCAGGGGGTTCCAGCATGGGTCTCTTTGAGGTAAAGCCATCCGCGACCAAGGCCAACCCATCAAAGGACTGCCCTCATGAAATTCTTCGTAGACACCGCCGAGATCGATGCCATCGCCGAACTGAACGATCTGGGCATGGTGGACGGCGTAACCACCAATCCCTCGCTGATCCTGAAATCGGGCCGCGACATTCTGGAAGTCACCAAAGAGATCTGTGATCTGGTCGACGGCCCCGTCTCGGCCGAAGTTGTCGCCACCGAGGCCGAAGACATGATCGCCGAAGGCCGTAAGCTGGCCAAGATCGCGCCCAACATCGCAGTCAAAGTACCGCTGACATGGGCTGGTTTGAAAACCTGTAAAACACTGACCGACGAAGGCCAGATGGTCAACGTGACCCTGTGCTTCTCGACCAATCAGGCCATTCTGGCCGCCAAGGCGGGCGCGACCTTCATCTCGCCCTTCATCGGACGTCTGGATGATATCAACCTCGATGGCATGGACCTGATCGCAGATATTCGCCAAGTTTATGACAATTACGGGTTCGAGACCGAAATCCTCGCCGCCTCGATCCGCACCGTAAACCACGTGACCGACAGTGCCCGCATCGGGGCTGACGTGATTACCGCACCTCCGGGCGTGATCAAAAAACTGGCCGACCACCCGCTGACCGACAAAGGCCTTGAAACTTTCCTTGCCGACTGGGCCAAGACAGGTCAGAAAATCCTCTGATCCCAAGCATTGCCGCGCGGTACCATCAGGCACCGCGCCCGGCCCAACGGCAAAAGCTGATCTTTGATCAGCGCCGGGCAGGCGGGAGCGCCCGCCACAGCAGCGATGAAATTCGCCTTTCGCGTGCATTTTTCCCAAGGCAAATCCAGCAACCCATGTTATAAGCCCGCCAAACAAAAAAAACGACCGGACGGGACATGAGCAGCGATCCTAAACTCAAGGACAATCTCCGCGCCGCAATTCTGGCTGAGCCTGACGCCGTGCTGGATGACAAAGACCTGATGCAGGCCTTGGTGGCTGCAAATGAGCAGGCGCGTGGTGACAACGTTATCGACCTGCGCGGTATCGCCATGCAGCGGCTTGAGGCGCGTCTTGACCGCCTTGAGGACACTCATCGCTCAGTCATCGCGGCGGCGTATGAGAACTTGGCGGGCACAAATCAGGTGCATCGCGCCATTCTTCGCCTGTTGGAGCCCACCGTGTTCGAGGATTTCCTGCGCGCGCTAGGCAATGACGTGGCCGAAATCCTGCGAGTCGATCACATCACTCTGGTCCTCGAAACAACCGTCGTACGTGATGATCCGGTGGTGAACCAGCTCGGCGGCGTGCTGACTGTGGCTGAGCCCGGCTTTATCGATAGCTATCTGACCGCTGACCGCAACGGTCAGCCGCGCGAGGTTACCTTGCGCGAAATCCGCCATCCCAATCCGCAAGTTTACGGTAAACAAGCCGATCAGCTACGATCCGAGGCCTGCCTGAAACTCGATCTTGGCACTGGCCGCCTACCCGGCATGATTGTCATGGGCGCGCGCGATCCGAGGCATTTCTCACCTCAGCTTGGCACTGATCTTCTTGCCTTCTTTGCCGGCGTGTTCGAACGCTCTATGCGCCACTGGCTGTCGTGAGCCTGATTTCCCCAGCCTGCCGCGATGCTCTGCAGCATTGGCTGGACAGTCTGGGGGCGCTGGCGGGGCGGTCTGAAAATACGCTCAACGCCTATCGCGGCGACGTGACAGAATTCCTGTCCTTCATGACCTTGCATCACAGCGAGCGCCAAGGGCTGGCCGCGCTGGAACGCATCAGCGTTTCTGACATGCGGGCCTGGATGGCAGAGCAGCGAAATTCTGATGTCGGCGCGCGATCTCTGGCGCGCAAGCTTTCTGCCGTCAAAACCTTCTATCGCTGGTTGGCCGAACGCGAAGGGTTCGAACCTACTGCGGTGCTGTCCACCCGAGCGCCCAAATTTACCAAGAAACTGCCCCGACCTCTGGCCGAAGATGCCGCGCGCGCAATGATCGACACGGTCGAGCTACAATCCTCATCGGACTGGGTCGCTGCACGGGATGTTGCAGTTGTGACGCTCCTCTACGGGTGCGGGTTGCGGATTTCCGAGGCGTTGTCTTTGACCGGTGTGGACGCTCCTCTGCCAGAAACGCTGCGCATATCGGGTAAGGGCGATAAGGAAAGAATCGTACCGGTCTTGCCTGCCGCTCGGGCTTCGGTGGATCGCTATCTTCACCTCTGCCCACATCCGCAATCCCCTGATAAGGCGTTGTTCCGAGGTGTCAGGGGCGGCCCGCTCAACCCCGGAATCATTCAGGCTGTGGTCGCCAAGGCACGGATGCAACTTGGCCTTCCCGCAACAGCCACCCCGCACGCGATGCGCCACAGCTTTGCCACCCATCTGCTGTCTGCGGGCGGCGACCTGCGCGCGATCCAAGAGCTTTTGGGTCACGCCTCGCTTTCAACCACGCAGACCTATACCGCAGTCGATACGGCCCGGTTGATGGAAGTCTATAACCGCACGCACCCAAAAGCCTGAAGCAAAGACCCTTTTTGCTTTGCATCTGCGCCTTGCTTCCGTCATGACACCACCATGACACTCAGATTCAAAGCGCTTTCCGTTCATCTCTTCACCGCCACAGGTGCCGTTTTCGCAATGCTCGCCATGTTGGCAGCAGTCGAAGAGAAATGGAGCCTGATGTATCTCTGGCTCGTTGTCTCGTTCATCGTCGATGGCATCGATGGCCCGCTGGCGCGGCACTATCACGTTAAGAAGAACGCACCCGAGTTTGACGGAGTCTTGCTGGACCTGATCATCGACTATCTGACCTATGTTTTCATCCCTGCCTTTGCCCTGTTCAAATCGGGTCTGATGGACGGTTGGACCGGCTGGTTTGCAATCATCGTCATCACCTTTGCAAGCGCGATGTACTTTGCGGATACCCGCATGAAAACAAAGGATAATTCCTTCTCTGGCTTTCCAGGCTGCTGGAACATGTTCGTCATTGTGATCTTCGCCCTGGAGCCCAACTTCTGGGTCATCCTGCTGCTGGTCACCTTGCTGTCTGTCGCAATGTTCCTGCCGCTGAAATTCATTCACCCAGTCCGGACCGAGCGTTGGCGCACCCTGTCATTGCCTATGGCTTTTGCGTGGACATTCTTTGCAGGCTGGGCCGCCTGGGTCGACTTTCACCCCGAAAGCTGGGCCCATTGGGGGCTGGTGATCACCAGCTTGTATTTGGTCTCGGCCGGTATTGCGCAGCAGATCATTCCGCCGCGCAAGGCCCGGGATTACAAGACTTCCTGAACCTCGAACTCAGTCCCGTTATGGGTGAACACGTCACCCTCTTGCAGGCCAACCATAGCCAGATAGATCGGGCTTTGGGTCGAAATGCCCATGTAGGTTTTGCCGTCCACCTCAAACCGAGTCGTTGAGACACATACGACGAAGCGGCGATTGTTGAACTTGATTACGGCGCCGGGCTGCACCGTATCCGTGAGGCCAAAATCGGTGTTCTCGATCACGTCAATCTTGGCGTGATGCGCATGAACAGGCGCATCAAAGGCGGCCGCCAGATCTGCATTCTCGCGCGAGGCAGCGATGTCGTCCTTGTCATGCCCTTCTCGGTCATCCAACTGCGAGTCCTTAAGGAAGGCATCATAATGTGCCTGTGCGGTTGCCAGTTCCTGTTCTTCCAAAGACATCAGATGATCGATGATGGCTTTCTTGCGTGCGGCGGGGTCTGTCTGGCCGGTCATTCAATTCGGTCCTTCAAATTCACTATTCGATATAGGTTGGGGCCGTGCCGCTCCGATTGCAACAGATAAGTACCGATCAGATCAACAGGCTGGCAGCACCTTCGTGACGCAGCAGAGCCACTTTGGTCTCAACACCGCCGTGGCCTGAAAAACCAACCATCTTCCCATCTGCACCCAGAACCCGGTGACAGGGAATAATGATGGGGATGGGATTTCCCCCGCATCCGCGCCCAACCGCCTGCGCCGAGTAGCCAAGGTCGTTAGCCAACTCGCCATAGGTGCGCGTATCACCAAATGGGATAGCATACATGGCATCGCACACCTGACGCTGAAATTCCGATCCCTTGATCCGGTAGGGCAGTTCGAACTGCTGCAAACGCCCTTCGTCATAGGCACGCAACTGCGCCGCCGCTTCTCGCAGAACCGGGGTGGCTAGACCTTCGTCACGGCCATTCCAGACAAGACGCGTGATGGCGCCGCTGGTCTCTTCGACACCAAGGCAACCAAACTGAGTTTCTACGGCGATCATCGGCATAAGAGAACGGTTGCAGATGTTTCACCACACCTGCAACCCGAATCCTGACTATCCGCCTCTTCATCTGGCCAAAAATACCTCGTAGCGCGAGGCAGAGCCTCGCATCATCGATCTCTCTCTCGCGCTCCGTTCGAATGTCAGCTCAGCGCCTCGTTACAGCGCCCGCATACGCCCGGATGGGCGTGCAGCCCAACATCAGGAAGGATTTTCCAGCAGCGCTGGCATTTGTCACCTTGGGCTTTTTCGAACACTACAGCTACGCCCTCGATTTCTGGCACACGGAACGCCTCAGCCGGGGCCGGATCGCCTGTGACGGCCAGACCAGAAGTGATGCACATGTCATCCACGTCGAAGGTCGCAAGCAGATCGCGGGTTTCCTGATCTTCGACATGCACGATCGGTGCGGCCTCAAGGCTGGATCCGATCACCTTGTCCTGCCGCTGAATTTCCAGCGCTGCGGTCACGGCGCGGCGCACGCGGCGGACTTTGGCCATGCTGGCTTCCAGTTCTTCATGGCGCCAATCAGCGGGCGTTTCAGGGAAATCCATTAAATGGACCGAACTATCATCGGCCGGGAACCGTTCCAGCCAGACCTCTTCCATAGTGAAGACCAGAACTGGGGCCAGCCATGTGGTCAGACGGTGGAATAGGATATCCAGCACAGTCCGCGCGGCACGGCGGCGTAGGCTGTCACCGTCGCAATAAAGCGCGTCTTTACGGACATCGAAATAGAACGATGACAGATCAACCGTGGCGAATGTGAATACGGCGCTGAATACACCCTGGAAGTCAAATGCTGCATAACCTTTGCGCACCTGCTCATCCAGATCGGCCAGTCGGCTTAACACCCAGCGCTCCAGGCGCGGCATATCTTCAGGCGCAACCCGATCCGCTTCGGTGAAGTCCGCCAGCGAGCCCAGCATGAACCGCATGGTATTGCGCAGGCGGCGATAGCTGTCGGCTGTCCCTTTCAGGATCTCCGGTCCGATCCGCTGGTCGGCGGTGTAGTCGGTCTGAGCCACCCACAAGCGCAGGATATCGGCGCCGTATTGTTTAACGACCTCTTCCGGCACGATGGTGTTGCCCAGCGATTTGGACATCTTGTTGCCCTTGGAATCCAGCGTAAATCCGTGGGTCACTACGTTGCGGTATGGTGCACGCCCCTTGGTGCCGCAAGCCTGCAGCATCGACGAATGGAACCACCCGCGGTGCTGGTCGGTGCCTTCCATATAGACGTCAGCGATACCGTCCGCGGTCCCGTCCTCACGATCACGCAGCACAAAGGCGTGGGTCGAGCCAGAGTCGAACCACACATCCAGCACGTCGAACACCTGATCGTAGTCGTCGGGGTTCGCGATACCGTCGAGGATCTTCTCCTTGAACCCGTCCGTGTACCAGACGTCTGCGCCATCCTTCTCAAACGCCGCCTTGATACGCGCATTAAGTTCGTCGTTGCGCAGCAGGTAGTCCGCATCGGTCGGCAATGCCCCCTTCTTGGTGAAGCAGGTCAGCGGCACGCCCCAGGCGCGTTGGCGCGACAGAACCCAGTCCGGGCGTGCTTCGATCATGGAATACAGACGGTTGCGGCCGGTCTGCGGCGTCCATTTCACCAGTTCATCAATCGAGCGCAGGGCACGTTCACGGATGGAGTCGCCCATCTCGCCCATGCCGTCCTCCAGCTTGCGGTCAACCGAGGCAAACCACTGCGGCGTGTTGCGGTAGATGATCGGCGCCTTCGAGCGCCACGAATGCGGATAGCTGTGCTTGATTTTGCCACGCGCCAGCAGCCCGCCAACCTCGGCCAACTTGTCGATGACGGCCTTGTTCGCATCGCCTTCACCGCCCTTGCGGGACAGGATGTATTTACCGCCAAAGAACGGTAGATCGGCGCGGAAGCTGCCATCATCCATCACGTTGTAAGTGATGACCTGTTCCAACATCCCCAGATCACGGTAAAGCTCGAATTCCTCCATCCCGTGCGACGGCGCGCAGTGGACAAAGCCGGTGCCTTCGGTGTCGGTCACAAACTCAGCGGCGCGGAAATCGCGGATGTCGTCCCATTCGCCATTGCCATCTTCGGCCCCGGCCAGCGGGTGTGCCAGTTGGATCTTGGCAAGATCCTCCTGCGTGACATCACACAGGCGGCGGTACATCGTATCGTCCAGACGCGCGCGGGCAAACACATCCGCCGCGCGGTCATCGGCCAGTAGATAGCGTTCACCGATCCGCGCCCAGCACTCCTCGGGGCGGCCGATGACTTCGTAGAGACCGTAGGAGATATCCTCGCCATAGACCACGGCCTTATTCGAGGGCATCGTCCATGGGGTCGTCGTCCAGATCACCACATAAGCGTTGTCCAGCGTCACATCGCCGGTGTTCACAACCTTGAACTTCACCCAGATGGTGAAGCTTTCCTTGTCGTGATACTCGACTTCGGCCTCGGCCAGAGCCGTCTTCTCGATGGGCGACCACATCACGGGTTTCGAGCCTTGATAAAGCGTCCCATTCATCAGGAACTTCATGAACTCATCCGCGATCACGGCCTCGGCGTGATAGTCCATCGTGATGTAGGGATCGGGCCAATTGCCGGTGATGCCCAGACGCTTGAACTCTTCACGTTGGATGTCGATCCAGCCTTCGGCGAACTTGCGGCATTCCTGACGGAAGTCGACGATGTTCACCTCGTCCTTGTTCTTGCCCTTCTTGCGATACTGTTCCTCGATCTTCCATTCGATGGGCAGACCGTGGCAGTCCCAGCCAGGTACATAGCGTGAATCGTAGCCCATCATCTGATGGGACCGAACGATCATGTCCTTGATGGTCTTGTTCAGTGCGTGGCCGATATGCAGGTGGCCGTTCGCGTAAGGAGGGCCGTCATGCAGGGTAAAAGGCTTGCGGCCCTCTTTCTCGCGAAGGCGGTCATAGACGCCGATCTTTTCCCAGCGGTCGAGCCATGCTGGCTCGCGCTTGGGCAGGCCTGCACGCATGGGGAATTCGGTTTTCGGCAGGTTCAGCGTGTCTTTGTAGTCAGGTGTTTCGGCGCACATTTGGGGCGTCCTCAGGATGTTCTGGTCGTGTATGGATCGAAGCGGTCAGTGCGATAACTCAAGCACCTTTGCCCGGCGTCTCGCGATATCAGAGCGCCGGGGATATAATTCGAATAATGATGGCCAGCCGGTCAAACATGGCCGCGCTTATAGGACGCCTGCTCTCAATGGTCCAGAGGTTCCGGGTCTTGCGACGAATGGCGCAGCTTGGCCCAGCGATTGAGCCATGCGAGACCCGCCAGTGCGAGACCGAGCGCCAACAGCGAAAACACCCGGATCAGCCCGCCCAATCCGGCAATATCGATCAGAAACACCTTGGCCACCGCGAGGCCAATCACGGCCAAACCGGCCTTGCGCATCAAATCGGACCGGCGGGCCAACGACTGGTAGAACAACCCTGCGCCGACCACCAACAAGGTGATGGTGTATGAATAAAGCTCGGGCTGGGTGACGCAGTTGCCTTCATACATGCCACCCGCCCCCTGCCAGACATGACGGATTGTAAGCCCCAGCCAAAAAGCGATCAGGGCACCGGCGACCCAATAACTGATCTGCTTCAGTAGCACGGGCTGCGTCACGACGCGCCAAGCCGAGAAGCCGATGGCCAGCCCAGGCAACAGATAGGCCACCGCCAACGTGTTCAGCACCGGCGGGCCGAGCACGGGATCGGCAAATGGGTCGAGCAACGGGTTAGCCTCAGACAAAGCCTGAACCAGACGCATCATGCCGTGTGCCGCAAAGAACGCCGCGAGCGCGTAACGCGCGTAGTTCAGCTTACCGCCAAGCTCGAACCGCTGTATTTGTGCAAAAGCCAGCAGCAGCCAGATCACCGCCAGCAGCCCCAGCCCCCAATGGCTGTCTGTCGCGCCGCCTTCTCCGAAGCTTTTCAGCCAGCGCAGCAACAAGAGCGATAGCAGTATTCCCGCCGTTGCCCAGGCCGCGCTTTCAAGCAGCAATGAGGCAATCGGGCGGTCCAAGGACCTTAGCAACGCCCACCCCATGATGAACCCGGCAACCGCCACCGCATAGACCAAGGTCATTTCGATCAACGGCGCGGTTTCGGCCCAATCGAGCCCCGGGTCGAGCACCAGCCGTACGGTCACCGTGAACACACCCGCCCAAATGAACCAACTCATCGGAGCCAGAACAAATCGCCGGTCCAGCGCCGCGGCCACAACAATCATGGCGACAAGTGCTACGGTCAAAGCGGCAGAGCTGAGTACGATGATGCAAGCAAAGCTAAGGCACGATAGCGCAGACAGAGTTGCCAGTGCAGGCCGCATCCGTTTCTCACCATCGGCCCGCGCAAACCGTTCGGCCAAAACCACCATCATCGCGCCTAATGCGATTGCGTGTAAGGCCCACGCATAAGCTCCGATCACGTTTGCAGGCTGCCATCCGACTTCAAGCGCGATCGCCAGCGTCGGGGCATATAGGGCTGCACCACCGGCCCAGACCACAGCGTAGCGCCCGGCGTGGAAGGACCGCCACGCAGCGAGCACGCTGATCAAGGCCCCGAGGGCAACCAATAGCGTGACTACCCAAGGATAATCGGCCTCGGCCGTTTCCACGTATGTGTCGGCAAAGCCGCGCCACACGGAGCCACCGTCCAACCCGTGCAGCAGAACAAACCAGATCAGACCCAACGCAGGCAGCACCGTCACATCCTGCAAAGCACGCGCAGCTTTTGTCCAAAGGATCAGCGCCAGTATCAAAGCGGTAAACAGAGCAACGCCCAGCCAAAACTCACCGCTTGAATCCGACCAATGCAGCGACAGGATGATGGAACTGGTGAGAACCGCACCAAAGGCAATTCGGGTTGGAAACTCGGGCCATGGATCCCCTTTCCGTCGCCGGATGACCTCGGCAATCATCGGGCCGGTGTGGTCGGGCCAGATACTGCGTACGGGTATCGCCATCGCAATCAGCGCCAGTGCTGTCACACAGGTCAGATACCCCGGTTCCGTAGAGGGGGAAGACAGCACCAGCAAAAACGCCGCCCCGTATGCACCCACTAGCGTCAGAATAGAAATCCATGCCCAACGCCTGACGGTATCGATACCCAAG
Source organism: Ruegeria sp. A5 (assembly GCF_056543005.1). Classification (NCBI taxonomy): domain Bacteria; kingdom Pseudomonadati; phylum Pseudomonadota; class Alphaproteobacteria; order Rhodobacterales; family Roseobacteraceae; genus Ruegeria; species Ruegeria sp. A5. Next base: position 124,374 of record NZ_JBQGAV010000002.1, on the reverse strand, counting down.
CCCAAAATGGCGATGATAAAGAAATAACCATAAAGCCAACTGGGATCGTCCGATGCGCCTCCAACCATAAAGGGCGCGGCAAAGGCTCCGATTAGACCTACGGCGGCGAGCAGCGGCCCGTGGAACCATCCCAAGACCAACGCAAACAGAGCGATGATAACGAGACCGGCCAGAGCGGCCTCGGGGCCGATCAGATCATAAAGCTGGCGCGCGGCCAGAACCCCACCGAACAGGGTCACCAGACCTGCGCCCGAGAATACAGACGGCAAGTATGCAGTAGATGAGTTTTCATCGTCGCCAAAGCGGCGGCGGATCACTTCACCCGCTCCGATCAGCAAAAGGCCAAAGACCAACGCCGCGATGACGCGCGCTGTCGGTGGCAACAGTCCGTTTTCAACCCCGTACTGAACCAGAAAAATCCCCGCCAACGCCAGTGACAACGCCGAAACCGCGTAGAACCAGTTTTCACGCATCCACGCGCCCAGCACGGCAATCTTTTCCTCACGAAAAACGATGGTGGCAGGAGGATCGTCAGCCTCTGAGGCCTGCGGCACATCCGATTGATTTTCGTCAGTGGCAGATGAAGTTTTTGCCGCGGCCCAGGGATCATGCTTGGTTTGCGTCGTCGTCGGCTCCGGCCTTGATGTCTTGGAGGTTTCGGCGCCGCTTTCCGGTATTTGCCTGGCCAATTGCCGCTCAAGCTGTTCGACGCGCTTACGCAACCGCGATTGACCAATCAGCAAAGCGATGATCGAAACAGGAATGGCCAGAACGATCAGACCAACGAGGACAAGCAAGGATTCCAACCGAAACCTCCGGGATGCGATGCGCCAAACGTACCGTGCAGACAGGCTAGTTTATAGTCTGGAAATCCGCATGGATACCGCCTGCTGCTCAGGTAATCGGCCTAGAAAAGCAGGATGTGAGGGCGTGCCAGCATCAGCCAAGGGATCGCCAGCACTGCGGCATAGGCCGGAATACCGCAAGCGAACCATCTGCGGAACAGTTTGTCGTAACTGCTTGGCAAGGAGGTACCATCCCGATCAGCCTGCCTTGCATAATCCCTCAGACGCAACTGAATCCAAACCACCGGCAGCCAGAACAGGCCGGTCAGTACGTAAAGCAGCAGTGATATCGCGATCCGACCCTCCGACAGCAACCAGCCCAGTTGCCAGGCCAGCAACACGCCGGTGATCAGCTGGAAAATGACTGAGGTGGCCGTAATAACTGTGTCGGCCAGCACCACGATTCCCGCCGTATGAGCAATCACCCGTGCATCTGCCGTGCGGTGCGCCATCAGCATGAAAAAGGCGATCCCCGCGCAAGTGCCCAATAGAACGCATGCTCCGATCACGTGAAGCCAACGCAAGATCAGATCCGGGTCCATCAGCGGCTCTCCAACATGGGTCGCGCGATCAGTGATAGCATCAAAGCCGGTGCTATCTTGACCAACGGTCCCAAAGGGTCGAGCCACAGTTCAGGCACCGTCAACGTGGCGGCGATCAGATAGAAAGCGGCGATTGCAGCCTGCGCGAGGCAAGCGCGCGCGGCCCACGGACGCCACAAGATTGCCAGCCCCAGCGCGATATTGATCATCGACCAAAACACCACGCTCGCGTTGGCAATCCCAACGGGCCAACCATTGCGCGAGAGTATCTCGACCGCCCGCGATAGCCCCGTCAATCCACCGCCGACTTGAAATCACGTAGATCCCCCGAGATCAGCGCAATATCCGGAAGGACCCTCTCAGCCGTCTTCTGGCTGCGCACAAGCCCCTTCACACAGGCGCCATCCGCATGCAGCGACCGAACGACCGCAGCACCGATGAAGCCATAAGCGCCCAGCACCAAAACAGTTTTTTCAGGACGATCCGTTGCCACGAGCTGCCTCGCATTGGTTTACAACACCATAGCGGATCAGATTCTGAGGATCAGCCTGATCACCCCGTCCGCGACAACAGCACCATTCAGGGGTGAAACAACGAGCCGACCCAGAAGGCGATAGCTGCCGCCGCACCCCCGATCAGCAGGGTTTCTCCGCCTGATCGCCACCAGGGGGCAAGCGACCACCGGCTTTTCATCGCGCCAATGGCAAAGAATACGCCCGCAGTCATCCAGGCTGATACCGTGAACGCATTTGCAACGGATAAGAGGAACGGCAACAACGGAATCATCCCCGCGATCAGAAAGGCAAAGAACGTCGCCATCGCGGCTTTGAGGGGATGCGGGTCGACGCTGCCCAGCCCGTATTCGCCCTCGATCATCAGGTCGACCCAATTGTCGTGGTTCGAAGTGATTTCAGCCGTCGCGTCATCCAGAACGCTGCCTGAAAGGCCTTTTTGTGCGAGGATTTCGCGCACCTCCTTTCGCTCGCCATCCGGATACAACTTGATATGCCGTTCCTCGATGGCTCGAATACGGTGGATGTTATCGAGCTCGGCCTTGGTTCCCGAGTAGTTGCCCGCCGCCATCGAGAAACCATCCGCCAGCACGTTGGCCAGCCCAAGTGCCACGATGACAAAAGGCGATAAACCTGCCCCGGCAACCCCGGCAACGATCGCGAATGTCGTGACTGAGCCATCGATGCCGCCATAAACCACATCGCGCAGAACCCCACGCCCCGGAGGCGCATTGATCCGTTCGAAAATCTCTTGCTGGCTGTGGCCGTGTTCGGTCATGGCTGGCTCCGTCCTGTTTATGCAGGACAGGTTCAGGCACGGCCTTGCGCCAGATCAAGTCCTGGAGAACAACCCGCTGAGCGCGCGTTTGATCATGCCACGGGTCGAGGGCTGGTGGCGTTTCGAGAAAGGCAGCGGGCGGCAGACCTCCATCGCGGCAACACCAACACGGGCGGTGAGCGCGCCGTTGACCAGCCCCTCGCCGAACCGGCGGGACAGTTTGCTGAGGACTGAGCCGCCCAATATCGGTTCCAGCAGATCATCCCCAACCGCTACTGCACCCGTTGCCACCAAATGCACGAATACGGCGCGGGTCAGTCGCCAACTGCCCAAGAAACCTGCGCGACCGCCATAGATTTCGGCAATACGTCGGATCATTCGCAATGAGCTTGCCAGCGCGGTCGCGACATCGGCCAGCGCGAGCGGAACCAAAGCGGTAACGGTGGCAACCTGCCGGGCTGCGGCCTCGACCTCGCGGCTGGCAGCAGCGTCCAGCGGGGCCAGCAATTCGTCTTCGGCCAAGCTCAGCAGGGTTGCCGCATCGAATTGCTCTCCCATGCGTTCGGTCAAACGGTCGCGACCCCAGCGTGTTTCATCGCGTCCCTTATAGAACGCAATCAGCCGTGTGGTTACAGCGCGGGCTTGCGACAAGTCCTCGTCTGATAAAGCTGTGTCCGCCGCGCGCCGCAGCCCATCGACGCGAGACAGACGGCTGATTGCGGCCAACTCGCGCAGTGCAATGATCAGGACGACCAGCAAAAGCGCAGCGATCAGACCGGTGACGATCCAACCCAGAATTGGTGCGCGTTCCAGCAGAGAGATGGCGAAATCCCATGCGGCGACCGAGACCACCGCCCCCACAACGGCTAATGTCAGCCCCCAGAACCAACGCGCTAAAACCGAAGGTTTCCGCGCTGCAAACCGTACCGCTGCCTGCATCGCCTGCCCCTGCGGAGGCGCGATGTCTGGAACAGGAGGCGCGGCCGAGACATCAACTGTCGAGGCATCGTCTTCCAGATCAATCAAAACAGGGCCTTTAGCCATCGACCAACTCCTCGCGCGTCCAGACATATCTGATGTCGGGCAGGTTTTCGTCATTTTCGGACCCATCGCCGCGTGCGACCTCAACAAAGCCGTTGCGCTCATAGAACCGGCATGCGGAAGGATTGGCCTGAAACGCATACAAGTTGAGCGTGGGACGCTGCGTTTTGGCACGATCCAGCAATTGCTGCCCGATCCCCTGCCCGCGCGCCGAGGCCGCCAGATAGAGCGACTGCACTTCGTCCCCATTCAACGCCAGAAATCCGGCCACCTGCCCTTGCTTTTCGGCCACCGTGACCCAGCCGAGATCAATCATCCTGCCGCAAAACGCAATGGTCTCGGCCTCAGAATGCAGTTCAGGCATCCAGTCGTTTTCGCGGGCGAACCCGTGCAGAATAGCGCCTGTGGTTCCGGCATCGGTACTGCGAGCGGGGCGAAGGATCACGTTCACAGCCGGTCTCCGATCAGAAACTGCGCAGCCCGGTCCAGCCGAATATGTGGCGGACCGTCACCGGGATTCAGGGTCAAATGTGCGGGTGCAAAGGCCATATTGCCATAGTCCTCGCCCAGCCATCGCTCGGCCCCATTGCGCGCGGGGCCCAGCAGATGGGCAGGGTCCTCTGGCAAATCACCGGGGTAAAAGGCCGCCTGCTTACCGCTATCTAGCAGAGTGCCGCGCACACATGGCAGTTCTACGCCGTTATGGCTGCGCATCTCTTCCGTCGTTGTCCGAAGTGAAGCCAACGATAAGGCCGCAGTTTCAGCCCCGGCAAAGCTGGCGCGGTCGCGGGCCTCACGGGTCAGGGCCTCAATGATCGCGGTCAGGCGCGGGTGCTGCAGATGGTGCAGATGGTCCGCTTTGGTGGCCGCAAATAGGATACGCTCGACCCGCTTGCCAAGCAGCAGCCTGTTGAGCCATGCGTTGCGACCGGGGCGGAAGGCCGACAGGATATCGGCCATCGCGCGGCGCATATCCTCGACCGCTTGCGGGCCTTTATGGATTGCCCCCAACGCATCTACCAGAACGATCTGCCGGTCGATCCGGGCAAAGTGGTCGCGAAAGAAAGGTTTGACCACACGCGATTTGTACGCCTCGTACCGCCGCTCCATCTCGCGGTGTAGTGAACGCCGAATTGACGCCCCCGACACCGGGAGCGGCGCGAATGTCAGCACAGGAGACCCGGCCAGATCGCCCGGCAGAAGAAACCGACCGGGAGTGCAGTCATAGAAACCGGCATCACGCGCAGCATTAAGGTAATCGGTGAAGCTGCGGGCGAGGTCCTGCGCCTGCGGCTCATCATGTGGCGCGGTTGGGTCGGTCGCCTGAACCTTTGCCATAAATGCCCCTGCTTGTGGGCGATTGGATATGTGTTCGAGCGTGTCCCGCGACCAATCTTCATAGGATTTGTCCAGTAGGGCCAGATCCAGCAGCCACTCACCCGGATAGTCCACAATGTCCAGATGCAATGTTCGAGGGCCCTGCAATCCCGAAAGCAGACCTGCGGGCTGGACTTTGAAGGACAGGCGTAACTCGGAAACAGCACGCGTGCTGTCCGGCCAGTGCGGCGCTGGTCCGGTCAGCGCGGACAGATGGGATTCGAAATCGAAACGGGGCACGGTGTCGTCGGGTTGCGGCTGCAGATAGCTGGCGGTGACACGCCCCTCTTGCTGCGCCACAAGACCGGTCATGCGGCCCCGATCCAGCAGGTTGGCGACCAGTGATGTGATGAACACCGTCTTGCCCGACCGCGCCAATCCCGTGACGCCCAGCCGGATGACCGGCTCGAAGAATGTCTCGGACACACGGTCACCCACGGATTCGACGCCGCGCACCAGACTGTCTGCCAAAGATGAGATGACCAAGCTGTCGCCCCGCAATTATCGTTTTGCCCAAGATAGGTAGCGGTTGCGGCACTTGCCAGAGCTTTCGCCCCCTTGCCCGTCCGACCAAGGCGCGATACCAGCGCCCCATGCCCAGATACGCGCTGCAAGTCGAATACCAAGGGGAACCGTTTGCCGGATGGCAGCGGCAAAAGGAGCTACCTTCGGTTCAGGGCGCGATCGAACTAGCGCTTTCGCGGATCGAACCCGGAGAACACACCATCGCCGCCGCCGGTCGTACCGACGCGGGGGTTCACGCGCTAGGACAAGTGGCGCATTGCGATCTGGTCAAAGAATGGGACCCATTCCGCCTATCCGAAGCGTTGAATTATCACCTCAAGCCGCAGCCCGTTGCCATCGTGAAAGCCGCACGGGTGGATGATGACTGGCACGCGCGGTTTTCGGCGCTTGAGCGCCAATATCTGTTCCGCATCCTGATGCGTCGCGCACCTGCAACCCACGACAAGGGGCAGGTCTGGCAGATCAATCATTCTCTGGACGTCGCGGCGATGCAAGCCGGGGCGGATATGCTGATCGGGCGGCATGACTTCACCACCTTCCGGTCCTCCATCTGTCAGGCCGCCAGCCCGGTCAAAACACTGGATGAGTTGCGGGTGGAACAGGTTCAGGGCTTCTCGGGGGCCGAAATCCACTTCCATGTTCGCGCCCGATCGTTCCTGCACAATCAGGTACGTAGCTTTGTTGGCACGTTGGAGCGCGTGGGGGCCGGAGCTTGGACGCCCGAAGACGTTCGCGATGCGCTTGAGGCGGTTGACCGTGCGGCCTGTGGGCCGGTTTGCCCGCCGCAAGGATTGTATCTGGCACGGGTAGGATATCCCGAACCGGTGTTTGGCTAAGTCTACAAGGCCCGCAGTAGCAGCCCGCTTGCAATCACGGCGATGATAAGACCCGCAACCAGTTCGATGGCCGGGGCCAGTACCGATGCAAAGCGCGTAGCCGAGGCTGAGGCCAGCAACCCGCCGCGCAACCCAAAGGATGTCCAACCGACCAAAGTGGTGACGGTTGCAGTGCCTAAAGCCATGGCGAATGCGCCTGCGATACCGACCATTGCGATACCCATCTGCCATGTCAGGATCAGCACAAACAACGCGCCCGTACAGGGGCGTGCGGCTATACCAGCGATCAGGATCAACGCCTCGCGAAAGCTGCCGACCTGAGCGACCTCATCGGCCGTCGGGCCGTGGCGGTGGCCGCAGTCAGCGCAAACCTCGTGGTCGTGATGATGGTGGTCGTGATCATGCGCATGGTGATGGTGGTCGTGCGTTTGAGAGGCTTGGTTTTTGTGACGCCGCGCAAAACTGCGGATGGCGCGGAAAACCAGCCACAGGCCTATAGCGGCAATTGCGCCGTAGCTGATCGGTGCCATGACCTGTTCGGTCGTGCCTACAAGCGACTCGCGTGACATCTGGAATACCAATACCCCTGCATAAACCAGCACAACCGCCGTAACTGCTTGCCCTAGGCTCGACAGGACACTTATTGCAGAAAGTCGCCAAAACGCGACACGACGGCCAAGCCCGTATCCTCCGATCAGAACCTTGCCATGGCCCGGTCCGATGGCATGAAAAAACCCATATGCAAAACAGACCGTCAGTAGCGTTGCCACAGCTTCGGGCTGCTCGGCGCGTGCTGCGCGCAGGGCGCGGGCGATCTGGTTTTGGAATTCGCGCTGCTCACCGGCAGCCCAAGCGGCCAGATGGTCAAAACCACCGCTGCCCCAGAACCACAGCAGCACCCCGCAGGCGATGGCAACGGGAACGATCAGGTATTTGGACATGAAAGCCGAATCTCGGTTGCGAATTTCTCACCGACCAGAGGGATATCGTTTTCTTCAAGGTCATACTCGGCATCCAGCGTCAGCAAAAAAGCCTGCATCTGGGCCAGTTCGTTGTCGATATCCGGATCGCTGCGTTCGATATTACAGGTCGTGGGGCCTGAAACCAGAACCGGGCGGGTCACTTCGTATGCGGTATAAAAGCTCTCATCAAACGCTTTGATCGACAGCGCATCCGCGGGAACGGGGTCTCCTTCAATCGCGCGCAGATGTGTGGTCACGATGCGGGCATCCTCGGTCGTGGCCTGCGGCTCAAGCGGGCCAGAGAGCGGGATCACATTTTCGCCCATGCGGATGACCAGATCGCCATTGTAACCTTCGACCCACTGCGCGTCGAAGCCGCTTAAAAACTGCTCTTCGGCCTCGGTCAGGACGCCGTCCGCATCCTGATCCAGTCGCATGTCTTCGAGAACCAGCAGTGAATAGAACTCATCATAGGCCCAGGTCACACGCACATGGGTCAGGTTACCTGCGTCATCGACCATAAACTCTAACCCCGTGTCGATAAAGACATGGGGATGAGCCAGAGCCGGTATCGGCAAAAGACAGGTTAATGAGAAGGCAAGCCAGCGCATAGGGCGAAGATAGGGTTCGCAATGCAGTACGGCAATCCGATTGAGCGCAATCATGCAGAATTCTGCCGCTTTAACCCGGCGGAAACAGGATCAATGTCTGCAGCGCCGTGCCGACCGGCCCCTGTGTATCGAAAAGAACCGACTGCGACATCCCAATCCCCGAGGGCTGCCAGTGCGAGATCGAGTCAGAAGCCAGCCAGTCCGAGACAGGCTCACGGTGGACTTGCACCGTGAGGTCGGTATTCATGAAACCCATCTCAGATGTGGGCGCGTTCCACGATATGCCATTGCCGCAATCTGCAAGCGGGCAGAGCGCTTGGATCGGCGACGGGTTCTCTCCATACAGCAGGGCAGGTGTGCGCATCCAGACGGTTTTGGGGCCAGCCCCTTGCTTGCCATCAGCGGGATAGCCGATCTGGGAATGATGAGCAAAACCGGGCAGATCATGGCGCATCTCACCGATTGGGAACGGGCCATCGACCATATCTTCGACACTGGGCGCATGCAGCTCGACATTGGGCACGTCCCCAAGGTCTTTGCGCACCATATGCATGGTCGTGGCCGTAGCACATAGCGTGTCGTCCAGATCATGTACGGTAACCCGCGTGGTCGCCAACGTCTTGGTATGGCGCGTGGTCTCAGCCGCGACTCTCAACCCAGCCAGAGGCAATGGGCGCAGCAAATCGACGGTCAACCGGGTCAACATCTTCTCGGGGCCAACTTCGGTTTCTGCCGCCCGCACAATCAGTCCGCTGACAGGCCCAGCATGGCAATGATCGGCTGACCAAGGCCCGCGCGCGGGGTCATTGCCGACAAACACACCCTGCGCATTCTGGTGGAAATACGCCTGCCCCAGTATATCCAATGTCATTGTGGTTCTGTCGCCTCAGACTTTTTCCTGCGTGTATTTCTTCAATTCGGCCCGTGCGACCTGACGGCGGTGCACGGCGTCCGGCCCATCCGCCAGACGCAGGGTACGCACATGGGTCCAGGCATTTGCCAAGGGCGTATCCTGACTGATCCCCTGCGCGCCGAACATTTGCACGGCCTCATCGATCACCTTCAGCGCGACCTTGGGGGCAACGACCTTGATCTGGCTGATCCATGGGGCCGCCGCCCGTGCATCGCCCTGATCCATGTACCAGGCGGCCTTGAGGCACAGCAGACGGGCCATTTCGATCTCCATCCGACATTCGGCGATGATGTCGTAGTTTGCCCCCAGCTGCGCCAGTTTCTTCCCAAACGCCTGGCGCTGCAGCGAACGCTTGCACATCTGTTCCAGCGCAGACTCGGCCTGACCAATCGCGCGCATGCAATGGTGAATACGGCCCGGCCCCAAGCGACCTTGCGCAATCTCGAACCCGCGCCCTTCACCCAGTAGAATGTTTTCGGCTGGGACCCGAACTTCTGTGAAACGGATGTGCATGTGTCCATGGGGCGCATCGTCGTGGCCATAGACCTCCATCGGGCGCAATACCTCAATACCCGGCGCGTCTGCTGGGACCACGATCATCGACTGGCGCTGGTGCTTTGGCAGATCGTCCCCGCCGGTTTTGACCATCACGATATAGACCTTGCAACGCGGATCGCCCGCCCCAGACGACCACCATTTCTCGCCGTTCAGAACATATTCGGCCCCGTCCCTCACGCAGGACATCGAAATGTTGGTGGCATCTGATGAGGCCACATCGGGTTCGGTCATCAGATAAGCCGAGCGAATCTGCCCGTCGAGCAAAGGCTTCAGCCACTGCTCTTTCATCGCGCCTGACCCGTAGCGTTCAAACACCTCCATATTCCCTGTATCGGGCGCGGAGCAGTTGAAAACTTCGGCCCCCAAGGGCGTCTTGCCCATCTCCTCGGCGAAATAGGCGTATTCAACTGTACTGAGGCCAAAACCTTTGTCGCTGTCTGTCAGCCAGAAGTTCCAAAGCCCCGCCGCCTTGGCCTTGGCTTTCAGCCCCTCGAGAATCTCGGCCTGTCGCTCGGTATATTTCCAACGATCGCCTTTATTGATTTCTGCCTGATACTCATCTTCAAGCGGCATGACCTCGTCGTGAATCATATCTCTCACCCGCTGTAACAGGGCGCGGTTTTCCTCACGCAATCCGAAAGTCATGGTCATGTCTATTCCTTCCCTGTGGCGCAATGCGGGTCTTTGGCTTTGGTCCGAGGATGGCTTAGTGTCCATGAGCGTGTCCAGCTAAGTGACGGAACGTCATTCACGCAAATTGAGCCCGGTCCAGCATCAATGCGATGCCCAGCAGGGGGCCTGCGGTCAAATTAGCTGGAGCAAATCACAAGGGTGCAGCTGTGCAAGTTCGGGTGCTGGCCAAGGCACCGACCTTTAAGGTGTCAGGATCCAGTTCCCATCAGCGGTCTTGCAGCGGCGTGTTCTGATATCGCGGGCCTGTGCAGCGCCTTCAGGCTGCACAAAGTGCTGAAGTATCACACAATTGCCCTGAACACTTTGCACGCGGATTGTCCCCTTCGAGCCGGTGTCCTGATTGAGCCAAGCCCTCTCCTGCCCCACGGATGGAGTGCCCGTCGACAGCAACGCGTTTGAGGTGTCGTTCAACACCTCAAAGTCAGCGGGGCTCAACCCCATTTCCGCGATGATTCGGGAAAGTGGTTTAGCCTGTGCGATTCCACCCATCCCCAGAAAAAGTGCAGCAACCAGCGCTGTGTAAACAAAGGCTTTCATCAAAGGGCCTCGCCGATTTGAATGACTTTCACGTCCATAGATATACCTCTATGCGTGTGCGGCCAAGCCCCACTTGGCCACCTTCAAATTATCCCGAACAAACCTTTCGCAAGGCAGGCGCTAGGTCCGCCCGTGAGATCGCCTCATATTGTCCCCAGACGAAGCAGAGGCATTTGATGACACATCCTAAATATTATGCACCGACAGGCGGACATCCGGGGCAAGAGCAACTGTTGACCGACCGTGCCATGTTCACCGATGCCTATGCGGTAATCCCCAAGGGCACGATGCGCGACATCGTCACCAGCTTTCTGCCTTTCTGGGAGAATACACGTCTTTGGGTCTTATCCCGGCCTCTGAGTGGTTTTGCCGAGACATTCTCGCAATACATAATGGAGGTGCAGCCCGGTGGTGGCAGCGATACGCCCGAAACCGATCCAAATGCGCAAGGGGTAATCTTCGTGGTCGAGGGCAGCGTCACGCTGACCCTGAACGAAGCGGATCATGTTCTTGAGATCGGTGGATATGCCTATATCCCCCCGGGCAGCGACTGGACGCTGCACAACCATGGCGATTCAGTTGCCCGGTTCCATTGGGTGCGCAAGGCTTATGATGCAGTGCCCGGCCTGCCCGCCCCTGACCCGATCATCACCAATGAACGCGACGTGGTACCCAACGAAATGCCCGGCACCGAAGGCCGCTGGTCTACCACCCGCTTCACCGATCCGCAGGACCTGCGTCACGACATGCATGTCAATATCGTCAATTTCGAACCCGGTGGTGTGATTCCCTTTGCCGAAACCCATGTGATGGAACATGGCCTTTATGTGCTTGAAGGCAAGGCTGTTTACCGGCTCAATCAGGATTGGGTTGAGGTCGAGGCCGGTGACTACATGTGGCTGCGCGCTTTCTGCCCGCAGGCCTGTTACGCAGGCGGACCGGGACGGTTTCGCTATCTGTTGTACAAGGATGTGAATAGGCACATGCCGTTGTCTGTACCGTCTAGGTAGCTGACGATCGGGGCTTTACCGGGTCAAGTTCTGGTAAAGGGGTTCACAGAATCGCTGGAATCTGATGAAATCAAATGAGTTTTCAGCACTGGAGATTGTTCGATGTTACTGCGCGGTACGATGATTGCACTGGTTGCCACCCTTGGCCTTTCGGCGTTCAACGCCGCCCCGGTCGCAGCCAAGGAAGAAACCAAATCCGTTTTCGTCATGAGCCGCACATGGGCGGTGACGCAGGTCTCGGACGCGCCTGTGGTTTATCGGGCGACGCGGGATAATAACAATCTGAACCCCTTTGGCCCGCCGCCAGGTCTTCGCACCATCCAGGCAATGGCCGCGATACAGAAGGCGACTGGCTGCAAGGCGATCTATTCCAGCATGTATCAGAACATTTCGGGCCAGTTCTTTTCGCAGGTCAGCTGCAACTGAAATTGGTACAATACTTTGATTGAGATCGCCTGATCTGCCTGCCATAGCTTGCGCATGAAACTCGCGATCAACGGATTCGGCCGTATCGGCCGCACCATTCTGCGTCAGGTCTTAAGCCTGCCGCAGCATTCGGATGTAGAACTGGTGCTGATCAACGATATCGCACCGCTGGAAACATGCGCATACCTGTTCAAATATGACAGCACGTTTGGCCCCTATCAGGGTTCGGTCACGACCGAAGGTGAAGCACTGAATATCGATGGCCGCGTTATTCTGATGTCTCACAGCGCCGATTTGGCACAGGTCGATCTGTCCGGCGTCGATGTCATGCTCGATTGCACCGGCATCGCGCGGACATCCGACGTGGCCAGCCGGGGCTTGACTGCTGGGGCGGATAAAGTGTTGATTTCCGGCCCTTCACCCGCTGCCGAAGTCACACTGGTGCTGGGGGCAAACGAAGATCAATTGGGCAGCGCACGGATCGTTTCAAATGCATCCTGCACCACCAATGGTCTGGCACCGCTCGTCAAGCTGATTGATGAAATCGGCGGGCTTGTGTCCGGGCACATGACCACCATCCACTGCTATACAAACAGCCAGCCGATGGTCGATGCGCCACGCGGGGATTTGGCCCGATCGCGCGCTGGGGCATTGTCGATGGTGCCCACGACCTCGAGCGCGACGCATTTGATTGATATCGTCTTGCCAGACCTGGCCGGTCGTATGTCGGGGGCCGCGGTGCGTGTTCCGACGGCCAGCGTATCTGCCGTTGATCTTGTCGCCTCGCTTGAACGTGGCATGAGCGCAGATCAATTCGAACAAGCGTTTCGCGACGCGGTCGCAGCTTCTGCCGTGCTGGGATGGACCGATCTGCCCTTGGTGTCATCTGATTTGCGGTCCCGCCCTGAGTCACTGGTAGTGGCGGGGCCCGAGACGCGCATGATTGGAGAGAGGCAGATCAGGGTCTTTGGCTGGTACGACAATGAATGGGGGTTTTCAGCCCGCATGCTGGATGTCGCACGCCTGATGGCGAAAGCAGTGTGATCCGCAGCGCTGAAGCACGCTGCGGATTACTTCAAGACTTCAATCGTGAGGTAGGCTACCCGCCCCGTGACCGGCCATACCCCCTGAAACCTCTTCAGTCGATTCTTCGGCCAATTCTTCTGGCAGGACCAAATTCAGTACAATGGCGATCAGCGCTGCGGGCAGCAGGCCGCTGGTCATCAGGATACGAAGTGTATCAGGTAGGTGCTGAACCGCGCCGGGTTCCAGTTGCAACCCAAGACCGATCGACAGCGAAATCGCAAAGATCACCATGTTGCGACGGTTCCAATCCACGTCTGACAGCATCGAGATACCTGCCGCGACCACCATGCCGAACATGACGATCACACCACCGCCCAGCACTTCGATAGGCACGGTGCGGATAATTGCCCCGACTTTTGGCACAAGGCCACACAGGATCAGGAAGATAGCTCCACAGGTCACGACATGGCGGCTCATGACGCCCGTCATCGCAATCAAACCGACATTCTGGCTGAAGGACGTATTGGGAAACCCGCCAAACATACCGGCAATCGCTGTTCCGAAACCATCGGCATAGGTCGCGCCAGCGATTTCCTTGTCGGTTGCTTCGCGACCTGCACCACCTTTGGTGATACCCGATACGTCTCCGACGGTCTCGATGGCCGAGACAAAAGACATCAGACAAAAGCCGATCACGGCGGCCAGAGAGAACTCAAACCCATATTTGAACGGTACGGGCAGAGCAAAAGCTGAGGCGCGTGACCAACTTGTGCCAATGGCCTCGAACGTCACCATCCCGACCATCAGGGCATAGACGTAGCCGATGGCCAAACCAACCAGTACGGCAGACACCGACAGCATACCGCGTGCAAAGAACTTGAGGCCAAGCGTCACAACAACCACAACCAGTGCAGCCGACCAGTTGAGCAGCGATCCATACTCAGGAGTTCCAATCGCAGGCACACCACCAGCGGCGTATTGTATGCCGACCTTGACCAGCGCCAAACCGATCATTGTTACGACAAGTCCAGTGACCAGCGGCGGAAGCGCAAACCGTATCTTGCCTATGAAGAGGCCAAGAAAGGCATGAAACAAGCCGCCAACCAGGACACCGCAAAACAGCGCCCCTAAGGCATCCACGCCTTTTCCGGCGACCAGAGGGATCATGATGGGCAAAAACGCAAAGCTCGTTCCCTGTACAATCGGCAGAGCCGCTCCAACCGGGCCAATCGTGATAGTCTGCAGCAGTGTCGCCAGCCCTGCAAACAGCATCGACATCTGGATCAGGTACAGCAGTTCGGGAAAATCCGGGGAGTTCGACCCAAATCCAAACCCGGCAGCACCCGCCACGATTATGGCCGGTGTCACGTTCGAGACGAACATCGCCAAAACGTGCTGAATGCCCAGCGGTATCGCCTTGTGCAAGGCGGGTGTGAAGTTTGGGTCCCGAAGCTGTTCGGGCGTCCCTATCGAAGTTTCAGCCATGATCTCATTGTCCTCCCTAAGATCCAATGGGGTTCTTACCGCTTCTCCGGCGGCTTCGGTTCTGGTTTCAGCGGTTGACCACCTCGTACGGTGTGCTGAACCAGTATTCCTCCAAGTTCGGGCCTTCCCCGATCCGATCAACGACTGCGAACAGACCGGGCCCATGCAAAGGTGTCAGAACTCCGTGCCATGTTCCCCGGTGATAGTTCACCGCCTGTCCTGGCTGTGTAATGAACGCGCGAGGACGACCCGGTTGCCCCTCCTCATCCGGGGCGACGATCACGAGAAAGGGCTGGTGAGTCATCGGAATGAACGCCTGGCTGCCGTCGGGATGGCGCTCGACCATGTCCAGCTGATAAGGCAGTTCGCGCGGGTTGGCGTTGAACAGGCTGATGCCCGCTTGGGCATCACCGAAATCCAGCCTTGCCCGATCATGATACCGCCCGCACTGGCCCTGGTTGATGATCTTGTCGGCCTCACCTGACACATCAATCAGATCACCAAACGGTGCGAAAGCTTCGGCCGAGATCGGTTCAGCGACAATCCGTGTCATGAGGGCAGCACATCGCGCAAACGGAACTCGGCAATCCGCTCGACCTGTCGGCAGGCCTCGGCGAACTCGGTTTCGCGATCCTGTTCGATGCGCCGTTCGAATGCGTTTAGGATCGAAGCCTTGTTGTGGTCCCGTACAGCAATGATGAACGGAAAGCCGAAATTTTTCGTATAGCGTTGGTTCAGTTCGGTGAAGGTGGCGCGTTCCTTATCCGTCAGCGCATCAAGCCCTGCCGAGGCTTGCTCGGACGTACTTTCCTGTGTCAGCCGCTTTGCCTGCGCCAGTTTGCCTGCCAGATCAGGGTGGGCTGTCAAAACACCGAGCCGTTCATCGGTTGAGGCGGACCGGAACATGCGGGTCAAAGCACTGTGTAATCCGACTGCCGTGTCATGCGCCGCGCCCAATTCCAGATCATAGGCGCGCTCGGCGATCCAAGCGGAATGCTCGAAGATACCTCCATACGCAGAGACGAATTCTTCGCGGCCCATTTGCGAGGGTTGTGGACGCTCAGCCGCCGGGTGCTTTTCGGCCCAATGCTCGGCAATCTGCAATCGCGTTGCGAACCACACGTCCGAGAACCCACGCGCGTAATCCAGAAACCGTTTCAGCGCCATAACGCGTCCCGGTCGCCCGATCAGGCGACAGTGCAAACCGATCGACAGCATCTTGGGTGCACCGGCCTCGCCTTCCGCATAAAGCGCGTCGAAACTGTCTTTCAGATACGAATAGAACTGATCCCCGGCGTTGAACCCCTGTGGCGTCGCAAAGCGCATGTCATTGCAATCCAGCGTGTAGGGAACAATCAACTGATCCCGACCACCGGTTTGCATCCAGTAGGGTAGATCGTCTGCATAGGTATCGGCAACATAAGCAAAGCCACCTTCCTCGGCGACCAGACGCACGGTATTGTCCGAACAGCGCCCAGTGTACCAGCCTCGCGGGCGATCCCCTACAACTTCGGCATGCAAACGGATCGCTTCGGCGATCTGGGCCCGTTCTTCTGCCTCGGGCATATCCTTGTGCTCGACCCATTTCAGGCCATGGCTGGCAATCTCCCACCCTGCCGATTTCATCGCCGCAACCTGATCTGGCGAACGCGCTAACGCGGTAGCCACACCATAAACGGTGATCGGTAGGTCTTTCATCAAGCGATGCAGGCGCCAGAACCCCGACCGCGAGCCGTATTCATAGATCGATTCCATGTTCCAATGACGCTGGCCCGGCCACTGCGCCGCCCCAACGATCTCGGACAAGAACGCCTCGGACGCAGCGTCCCCGTGCAGGACACAGTTCTCGCCGCCTTCTTCGTAGTTCAACACAATCTGCACAGCCAGTTTTGCACCGCCGGGCCATGCGGCGTCAGGTGGGTTGGCTCCGTATCCGATCATATCGCGGGGGTAACGAGGCGGCTGCATAGGGTCTTCCAGTCCGATTAGGTGTTTTGACAGCTTTACCGCAGAAACGGTCTATTGATTATCAAATCAATCCGAACACTGTTTCCACTTCTTTCGGCATTTCAACCATTTTGCGGTTTGGCCCAGACTGTGGCACACCAAAAGAAACACATAGGAGAGACCCTTGGCTGGTTATCTGACAACCCACGTTCTCGACACGGCGCGCGGCTGCCCCGCTGAGGGGTTGAAAATCGCGCTCTACAAAGTGTCAGGGAACTCGCACCGTAAACTGGTCGAGATGGAAACCAACGCGGATGGCCGAACCAATAGCCCGATCTTACCGCAGGACGACTTTAAAACCGGCACTTATGAGCTGATATTCTTCGCCGGAGATTACCTGCGCGCGACAGGTCAGGATGGCGATGATCCTCTGTTTCTGGATCAGGTGCCGATCCGCTTTGGCATGTCCGATGCGGACGCGCACTACCACGTTCCGCTGCTGTTGTCCCCCTACGGCTACTCGACCTACCGGGGCAGCTAGTCCTAGACTTCGGCGCTTCGAACCACTTTGCCGATCCGGTCAATCATGAAATCCATAAACAGCCGAGCCTTCGGGTCCTGATGGCGGCGATGCGTATACAGGCAGGCCATTTGCACGGGAACCGGAGGCGTCTTCATCGCCACCGGGATCAGCCTCCCCGCCTTCAAATGCTCTGACACTTCAAAAACGGGTTTCATGGCAATACCTTGCCCAGACAGCGCCCAATCGGTCAAAACATCACCATCGTCACATTCATACCTGCCCGAGACAGCAAATCGTTTCGGGCCATCGGGAGTTTCCAGCATCCACTGAAACTCTGCCGCGCCAGGGAAGCGCAGGTTCAAGCATTCATGCTTGCCTGAAATCAGATCGGATCCAGCTTCTGGCATCCCACATCGGCTCACGTAATCAGGGGCTGCACATAGCACACGCTGGCAATCCGCAATCTTGCGAATGCGCAATGTACTGTCTTCGGGCTGACCGATGAAAAAAGCCAGATCCAAGCCTTCGGTGGTCAGATCAACCGAGCGGTCTGTCAGTCTTAGACGCACATCAATCTCAGGGTATTCTGACAGAAAATCAGGCACATGAGGCGCCAATAACCGGCGCCCGACACCCAAGGGCGCAGCAACAAACAGAGACCCGCGGGGGGCTTCGGTCAGATGCGTGACTTGGGCTTCTGCCTCATCAACTGCATCCAGAACCGCAACCGCGCCGGGGTAGAACGCCCGCCCCTGTTCCGTTGGTGTCAGGTTCCGGGTTGTGCGCTGAAACAGGCGCACTCCCAGATGATCCTCCAACTGCGATATTCGCGCCGACGTCACCGCAGGTGAAATTCTCATATCCCGCCCGGCGGCTGACATGCTGCCCAAGTCATAGACCCGGACAAAGGTTCGAATGTTGTCGAGATAGGACATCTTATCGTTTTTTTTGATACAGTTTGACAATATACGGGAATACCGAAGAAAAGCCCGTTTGCCTAGTGTGGCGCAACGCAATCGGAGACATAAGCATGTACGACTTCGCCGTGTTCTGGGATTGGATTGGTTTTGGCGTGCGCTGGTTGCACGTTATCACCGCGATTGCCTGGATCGGATCATCCTTCTACTTCATCGCGCTGGATCTTGGTTTGAACCGCGATATCCCCGGACCGGCGGACGGCGAGGAATGGCAAGTCCATGGCGGAGGATTCTATCACATCCAGAAATATCTCGTCGCTCCGGAGCGTATGCCCGACCACCTGACCTGGTTTAAATGGGAAAGCTACGCCACATGGCTCAGCGGTGCCGCGCTACTGATGATCGTCTACTGGGTAGGCGGAGAGCTCTATCTGATCGATGCCCAAAAGGCGGATCTGGCGCTATGGCAAGGCATATTGATCTCGGCTGCCTCGCTGACTGTCGGTTGGCTGGTCTACGATTTTCTTTGCAAGTCGGGATTGGGCGAGCGTCCGACATTGCTGATGGTTCTTCTGTTCGTGCTGCTGGTGATTATGGGCTGGGGTTATAACCAGATATTCACCGGTCGCGCGATGATGCTGCATCTGGGGGCCTTCACGGCCACAATCATGACCGCAAATGTGTTTTTCATCATCATGCCAAACCAGCGCATTGTGGTGGACGATCTAAAGAACGGGCGCACACCTGATCCGAAATTCGGCAAGATCGCCAAGCTGCGTTCGACCCACAACAACTATCTGACATTGCCGGTCGTGTTTCTGATGTTGTCGAACCACTATCCGCTGGCTTTTGCGACCGAGTACAATTGGATCATCGCCGCGCTGGTCTTCCTGATGGGTGTCACGATCCGGCACTATTTCAACACCCGCCATGCGCGCGCTGGAAACCCAACCTGGACCTGGTTGGTAACGGCTTTGCTGTTCATGACCATCATGTGGTTGTCGACTGCTTCGATGAACGACCCGTTGGAAGAGGCCGAAGCACGGCAACTAACTCCCTACGAACAGAAATTCGCATCAGCGGATGGCTTTGAAGAAGCACAGGACATAGTTCTGGGTCGCTGTTCTATGTGCCACGCGCGCGAGCCTGTCTGGGAAGGCATCCTGTGGGCACCCAAAGGTGTCCTGCTGGAAACAAAAGCTGACATTGCTCAGAACGCGCAGCAGATTTATCTGCAATCCGGCGTCACACATGCCATGCCTCCCGCGAACGTGACCTATATGGAACCTGAAGACCGGGATGCGATTGTTCGCTGGTTCCGAAATGCCGGTCTGTAGCGGATTGGCACACGAGTTTGCCAATAAAAACACCTGAACTTTGTTTAGTTCTTCCCCTAAGCGCCGTCAGATGTTCTAAATGAATTCAACACGCCGCATTCGTTTTGTTTCGCGGCCATAGCGATTTCGACTTGGGGCAGTTGGAGCCAGACAATGACAGGGAGCAGACCGCGCAGCGATCTGAGAGGCTGGCTTTTTGGTGCGTTTGTGGCCTTGTCCCCCAATCTTGCTACCGCGCTAGAAACGACCCTATCCGCCCCTGGTGCATCTGAAGATCTGGTCGACCGCTTGGAAGAGACTTCATCCATCTTCACCTCGGAATCGCGTGGTCTTGATACGTCACTGGAAATACTGTCGGCAGCTTTGTCCGACTACCGCACCATCGTTCAGATCATGTACGACGAAGGCTATTTCAGCCCCGTCGTCAGCATCAAGCTTGACGGGCAGGAAGCCGCCAAAATCAATTCGCTGAACGTTCCAGCCCAATTCAAACGGGCGACTATCCTTGTCACACCGGGACGGAAGTTCAAGTTCGGAACGGCTGTCGTGCAACCGCTGGCACCGGGCACAGAACTGCCCGAAGAGTTCGCCACGGGTAAGACCGCGACCACCGGAGCGATCCAACAGGCGGCTTCGGCCGGGGTGCAGGGCTGGCGCGATACAGGCCATGCCAAGGCGGAAGTGGAAGATCAGAAAGTAATAGCGCGCCATGCGCAGGCACGGCTGGACGCGACAATTGATCTGGCTCCGGGGCCAAGGTTGCGGTTCGGCAAAATGATCATTCAGGGCGATACAAATGTCCGCCATCGGTCGATCGAGAAAGTCGCAGGCTTCCCGTCGGGTGAGGTTTATTCGCCTGAACAGGTCCAAAAGGTTGGCACCCGCCTGCGGCGCACCGGCACATTCGCTACGGTTTCGCTCAAGGAACATGAAGAACCCAACCCGGATGGCACGCTTGATTTCGACGCGACGTTTGAAGACCTGCCACCGCGCCGCCTGACCTTTGGGGCCGAGATTGCCTCGCGCGACGGGGTTGATCTTACAGCTACGTGGACCCATCGAAACGTTTTCCGGCGAGCCGAAAGGCTGCGGTTCGAGGCGGCAATCCGCAATATCGGCGGTGCCGAGGATATCGATGGACGCATTGGTCTGCGGCTGGATCAACCTGATCGTCTGGGCCCTGACGACAATACATTCTGGAGCGCGCTGTTGGAGCGGCGCAATACCGAAAACTACAACGTCACCGTCGCCTCGCTTGCCTATGGTGCACGCCGCACATTCTCTGACCGCCTCTACGCCGAAGCCTCGGCAGGTTTCCAATGGTCGGACGCAGATGACGCCTATGGCGATGGGCGCAAGTTTCGATACTTCATTCTTCCGTTCCGGTCAGAATGGGATGAACGCGACAGCAAGGTCAGCGCGACGCGCGGTTATTATCTAGACTCGCAAGTCATGCCCTTTGTCGGGTTCTCCGGGTCGGATACCGGCCTGAGAATGTTCTTTGACGGTCGCGCCTATAACGATCTGGGCACCGCCGGTCGGCTGGTGTTGGCAGGCCGGGTGCAGTTGGGATCGGTCCTCGGACCTCCGGCAGATGGTGTGACTCCAGATTTCCTGTTCTTCTCGGGTGGTGCCGGTACAGTACGGGGTCAGCCATTTGAAAGCCTAGGTATCCCCGTCGGAGATGGTGTCGCCGGTGGCAAATCCTTTCTGGGGCTCTCAGCCGAGGTCCGAGGCAAAGTCACTGACGCAATCTCGTTGGTTGGGTTTTATGACTACGGTGTGGTCGACACGTCCTCATTCATCGGCAGCGGCGCGGAAGAGCATTCTGGCGCGGGCCTTGGAATCCGTTATGATCTGGGCGGCTTCGGGCCCTTGCGCTTTGACCTTGCGGTGCCGGTTCAGGGCGATACGGGTGACGGGCTGCAATTCTACCTCGGGATCGGGCAGGCCTTTTGATGCGTCGCGTTGTATATCCCCTGTTGCTAAGTTCAGCAGCGATCACCGTTCCCATCGCGGCGACCGCTCAGGACGAGGGCGGCAGCATGATCGAGCAGTTTCTGCAAGATACCCTGTCCGGTGATGATCAGAATGTGCGGGTGATCGGCCTTGAAGGAGCTCTGAGTTCGCGTGCGACGATTCAAGAAATCACAGTCGCCGATGACGACGGCGTCTGGCTCACCATTAAAAACGCTGAATTGGACTGGAACCGATTGGCACTGCTGCGCGGTCGGTTCTCGGTCAACACACTATCGGCGCAGGAAATCGATATCGCCCGCGCACCCGGTACAACAACTAAGGACGCACCGCCCCCTTCAGCCGAAACCCAACCCTTCCAACTACCTGAGCTTCCGGTTTCGATCGAAATCGGAGAGCTGCGCGTCGATGACCTGTCTTTAGGTGAGCCGCTGATCGGCATCGCTGCCGAGCTTGCCGTGAACGGCAACCTATCGCTGGCTGATGGAACACTGGATACTACGCTGGATATCGACCGACTGGACCGCGCCGGGGACACGATTGATCTGAAAGCAGGCTTTCAGAACGACAGCCGCCAGATCGATCTGGACTTGACCGTAGCCGAAGCCTCAGGCGGTCTGATCGCAACGGCCCTGTCCATCCCCGATGCCCCGCCGCTCGAGCTGACTGCAAAAGGCTCGGGGCCGATAACGGATTTTAATGCTGATATCGGTCTAAGCAGTGATCAGCAGCTTCGCGTGTCCGGTCAGGTACGACTGCGCACAGCCGAAGAGAGTGGCAACGCTTCCGATGGAATCGCGTTTACTGCCGATGTCGGAGGCGACCTGACGCCGTTTCTGGCCGAAGAGATGGACACGTTCTTCGGTACCGACACACGGCTGTTTGTAGATGGGCGCACCCATTCTGACGGGGCGCTGGATATATCGGATATCGAGATTACCTCGGAAGCGCTGGACCTCAAAAGCGAACTCAGCCTTGCTTCGGGTGGTGTTCTGAAACTGGTCGCCCTGCAAGGTCGTATCACACCGCCGGAAGGTGACAAGGTCGTTCTGCCCGTCAGCGGCGGCGATACGTCAATCGGCGCGGCTCAGATTTCGGCCTTGTACAATACCGAGAATGGCAATCTCTGGGACCTGAGCCTGACGACCAACAAGATTGAAACCCCTAACCTGAACCTCGATCATGCACGGATCAGCGGGCAAGGCACGCTAGATCAATCCAGCGGGCTGTCGGTCGATGGCGATCTGCAGGCTGTGCTCGATGGCATTGATCTGACAGATGTCGCACTGAATGCCGCCGTCGGAAATCAGATCACACTGGATGGACAGTTCGAGTACGGCAGCGACCAGACATTGCAATTGTCCGGGGTCGAACTGGTCGGCAGCGACTATACTCTAGACGCTGATGCGTTGATCAGCGGGCTTGCGACCGGGTTGCAGGTTGATGGCACGGCACTGCTGCAGGCGACCGACCTGTCGCGGTTCTCGGACCTGGCACAGCTTCAGCTTGGTGGCGAGGCTTCGGTCCAGGTGGCTGGAAAGGGCTCGCCACTGGAACGCAGCTTTGACGGCAAGGTCACGGTGAATGGGCGTGATCTGGTGACCGGGCGTGACGATATTGATCCAATGATCACGGGTGAAACCGAAATCGTTCTGGATGCCAAACGCGACACCGATGGGGTAACAATTCGCGAATTCACCGTGAATGGCGACGCTCTGACAGCGCAGGCCAGCGGCACGGTCACGACGCCAAATGGCAATCTTACAATTGACGGTCAGGCCAGCGTGAACGCCCCCGATCTGGCGGTGTTCTCAGGCATCGCACAGCGTGATCTGGCGGGCGCATTACAGGCCCGGCTGGATGGCAAAGGCACCGTACAGACGTTGGAATTCGACGGCCAAGCCAGCGTGATCGGAACAAATATCGAAACCGGGATGAGCGAGTTCGACCCGCTGTTGAAAGGCCGGACATCAATCAATCTGGACGGTGCGCATTCGGGCAACCAAATCGTTATTCGAAACGCCACGGTCAAAAGTGCTGCTCTTACTGCCGAGGTGGGCGCAACCATCGATGACCCCACCGGAAACATCACGGTGGATGGAAGCGCCAAGCTGAACGCCCCCGACCTGTCTTTGTTCTCCGGCCTCGCCGGGCTTGATCTGGCCGGGTCGATTGATGCCGACGTCACCGGTCGGGCCGCGCAAAGCAGCAAGGCCTTTGATATCAAAGGCAACCTGAGCGCAGACGACCTTGCCACGGGTATCCAAGCCGTAGATGCGTTGGTACAGGGACGAACCACGCTGAACGTGGATGCCGCCAACGATGATCAGGGGCTGAACATCCGCACTTTCAGTCTGAACGGAACCGCGCTGACCGCAGATGCATCGGGCCGATTGGATCGGGAGGCCGGTGGCCTCGATTTCTCGGCCATGCTGGACGACATCGGCCGTCTATCTTCGACATTGTCCGGGCCGCTCACGCTGGATGGCAACGTCGCCCCTACAGGGTCCGGTTTGGAAGGCAATGCGCGCCTGCAGGGACCAGATAGCTCGTACGCCAATTTAACCGGAACTGTAGAAACCGGTGGCACCGCGGATCTAAACTTTGACGCCCGCCTGAATCGGGTCGAACGTTTTGTGCCCGATTTCCCCGGAACCGTCGCCGCCAGTGGTACCGCCCGCCGCGACGCCGGGATGTGGACCATCGACGCAAAGGCTAATGGCCCCGCCGATATCAATACAACGGTTGCCGGGACCTTTAACGAAACCAGCGGCGAAGCGGACCTGAAGATGCAGGGCGGTGTCAACATCGGTATCGCCAATGCATTTATCTCTCCCAACAATCTGGCCGGTACTGCCCGGTTCGATCTGGCCTTGAAAGGGGCACCTGCGCTGGATGCGCTTAGCGGAACGATTTCAACATCCGGCGCGTCGATGGCCTTGCCCGATGTGGGACAGACAATCACTGGCATCGGGGGTTCCGTAAACATCGCGCAAAGCCGCGCCACGATTGCACTGCAGGGTGGGTTACGAGCGGGCGGAGGGTTTACCGTCAACGGCCCGATTGATCTGACGCCACCCTTCAACGCCCAGATAACCACAGCGCTCAACAATCTCGTGCTGACAGACAAGCTGCTCTATGAAACCACATTGAACGGTCAGATCGCCCTGACCGGGGCATTGGCCGGGAACAGTTCGCTGGCCGGGCAGATCAACTTTGGCGAAACCAACATCAATCTTGCAGCCGCCGCAGGAGCAGTCGGCGCAGCACCAATTCCGACGATCCAACACCTGAACGAAAGCCGTGCCGGTTTCGTAACGCGGGAACGCGCCAATCTGGTGGAAACCGAGGATGAGACTAAAAGCAACTCGCGCATGTCGCTCGACATCGGATTGCTTGCACCCAAGGCAGTCTTTGTCCGAGGACGCGGCGTGAACGCGGAACTGGGCGGTCGCATACAGATTGGTGGAACTACAACTTCTGTTGTGCCGTCAGGCCAGATTGAGCTTATCCGCGGTAATATCGATATCCTTGGTCGCCGCCTTGCGCTGACTAAGGGTGTGGTCACCCTGCAGGGTGACCTGACGCCATATATCGAGTTTGAATCGTCCTCCAGCACCTCGGACGGCACCGCAACGATCGAGATCGCCGGGCCGCTGGACTCACCCGAGGTCGACGTATTCTCCGATCCAGAGCGCCCGACCGAGGAAGCGCTGGCCATGTTGTTATTCGGCAACCGCTTCTCGGAGCTGTCGCCTTTTGTGATCGCCCAGATGGCGGCCTCACTTGCCCAACTCAGCGGCGCGGGCGGGGATACTACCAAAGGGGTGCGCGAGGCCACGGGCCTGGACACTATCGACCTAGGCGCGACTGAGGGCGGTGGGGGCAGCCTTGGTGCGGGCGCATATCTAAGCGACAATCTCTACACCGATTTCACCGTCAATACCGAAGGTGACACCGAGGTGAATTTGAACCTCGACGTCACCGACAGCTTCACGGTGCGCGGCACGGTGGATGGCCGGGGCGAGACGGGTTTGGGTATCTTTTTCGAACGCGACTACTGAAAATAAAGGCGACCCCAAAGGGCCGCCTTTTTTCAGTTGATTGAAGACTATTCCGCCGCGACGGCGTCTACGATCTTTTCGACGCGAATTGCCGAGAACTTGAATTCGGGGATCTTGCCATAAGGATCGATGGCCGAGTTGGTCAGGATATTCGCCGCCGCCTCGACATAGGCGAACGGGATGAACACCATATCTTCGGCAATCGCCCGGTCGGCCCGCACCATGATTTCAATCGAACCGCGGCGAGTAGTCAGACGAATCATATCGCCCGGCTCAATCCCCATCAGTTTCAATGTACGCGGGTTCATCGAGCAGTTCGCTTCAGGTTCCACGGCATCCAGAACGTTGGACCGGCGCGTCATCGACCCGGTATGCCAATGCTCCAGCTGGCGCCCAGTGGTGGCGATCATCGGGTATTCATCATCCGGGGCCTCATCCGGTGGGATGACACTGGCTGGCGTGAACCGGGCGCGACCGTCCGCACGTGGGAAACCATCGCCGAACACAATCGCCTGACCTGGGTCTGTCTCGGACAGTGACGGGTAAGTGATCGTCTCCGTCTCAAGCCGTTCCCACGTGATGTTGTCGAGCGAATTCATCGTCAGCTTCATCTCAGCAAAGACCTGAGAAACATCGGAATAATCCCAGTTCAAACCGATCCGCTGCGCCAGCTCAACGGTGATCTTCCAATCCTCGCGCGCCTCACCCGGAGGGGTCACGGCGGGCCGCACACGCTGTACCTGACGGTTGGTGTTCGACACGGTGCCGTTCTTCTCATAGAGCGCCGAGGCGGGCAGAATTATGTCGGCATAGTTCGCCGTTTCGGTCAGGAAGATATCCTGCACGATCATCAGTTCCAGCTTGGCCAGCGCGTCGCGCGCGTGACTCACATCGGGGTCGGACATGGCGGGGTTTTCCCCCTGGATGTACATACCCTTGATGTTGCCCGCATAAGCCTGATCGATGATCTCGGTGACGGTCAGCCCCTTCTCGTTCGAGAAGTCGCGGTCGTCATTCCAGACGTTGGTGAACTTGGCCCGAATGCCGTCGTCGGTAACGGACTGATAGTCCGGCAGGAACATCGGGATCAGGCCCGCATCTGAGGCACCTTGCACGTTGTTCTGACCGCGCAACGGGTGAAGTCCCGCACCGGGTTTACCAACATTGCCGGTCATCAGAGCCAACGAGATCAGGCAGCGCGAGTTGTCGGTGCCGTGGATGTGCTGGCTGACACCCATACCCCAGAAAACCAGACCGGCCTTGGCTTGTGCAAAGGTGCGCGCCACTCGGCGCAGTTGATCCGGTTCGATGCCACAGATCGGCGACATAGCCTCAGGCGTGAACTGGCGCAGGTGTTCTTTTTCGGCTTCCCAGTTTTCGGTCCAGCGGTGGATGTACTGGCTGTCATAGAGCTCTTCTTCCACGATCACGTTCATGATCGCGTTCAGCATCGAAACATCCGCACCGGGACGGAATTGAAGCATCTCATCAGCAAACTTACGCATCCCAACGCCGCGCGGGTCCATAACTATCAGCTTGCCACCACGTTTGGTGAACTGCTTGAAGTAGGTCGCAGCGACAGGGTGGTTTTCAATCGGGTTGGCCCCGATGATGATCGCCACATCCGCGTTTTCGATCTCGTTGAAGGTCGCGGTCACAGCACCCGAGCCCACATTCTCAATCAGGGCCGCAACAGATGACGCGTGGCACAGACGGGTGCAGTGGTCGACATTGTTGTGGCGGAAGCCCTGACGGATGAACTTCTGGAACAGATAGGCTTCTTCGTTGGTGCACTTGGCCGAGCCGAAGCCTGCAACGCTGCGCGGGTCTTTGTCGCGCAAGTCCATCAGCTTGGTCGCGGCCAAATCCATCGCCTCTTCCCACGTTGCTTCACGGAAATGGGTATTCAGGTTGCCGGGATCGACGTTCAATCCCTTGGCTGGAGCATCCTCGCGACGGATCAGCGGCTTGGTCAGGCGATGCGGATGGTGAATGTAGTCAAAGCCAAAGCGGCCTTTGACGCACAGACGACCTTCGTTTGCAGGGCCGTTGATGCCCTCGACATACTTCACCTTGCCGTCTTTGACCTTGAGCGAAACCTTACAGCCCACGCCGCAGAACGGGCAGACGCTTTCCGTTTCGCTATCGTAATCCTTGCTGTCGCCTCGCTGCTGGTCATCCAGTACGGTTGCTGGCATCAAAGCACCGGTCGGGCAGGCCTGCACGCATTCACCACAAGCCACACAGGTCGAAGCACCCATCGGGTCGTTCTGGTCGAACACCACCTGCGCTGTGTGGCCACGACCGGCCATACCAATCACGTCGTTGACCTGCACGTCGCGGCAGGCCCGGACGCAAAGGTTGCAGTTGATGCAGGCGTCCAGATTGACGCGCATCGCAACGTGGCTGTCATCCAACAGCGGGATTTTCTCGGCCTCTTTCGCCGGGAAACGGCTGTCAATGACATGGTTCAGCTTGGCCATATCCCAGAAGTGGCTGGAGGTGTCGTGCGCTTCCTCAGGCTGATCCGCAACCAACAGCTCCATGACCATCGCGCGCGATTTCTCGGCCCGGTCGCTGTCGGTCTTAACCACCATGCCGTCGGCTGCCGGACGGATGCACGAGGCGACCAGCGTGCGCTCGCCTTCCACCTCGACCATACAGGCGCGGCAGTTGCCGTCAGGGCGATAGCCCGGTTGCGGCTTGTGGCACAGGTGCGGAATAGTGAACCCCTGCCCCTTTGCGGCTTCCCAGATGGTCCAGCCCTCGGGCACGGTGACATCTTCGCCATTCAGGTTGAAGGTGACGGTCTTGTTTGGGCTTGCATCAAGCATGGCTGTCTCCCTCAGATTTCGTCAGCGAAATGTTTCATGACCAGGCGGATCGGGTTCGGGGCCGCCTGCCCCAGACCGCAGATCGAAGCATCGCCCATGACCTGACACAGGTCTTTCAGCAGGTCCTGATCCCACTTGTCAGCTTGCATCAGCTTCACGGCCTTTTCGCAACCCGCCCGGCAGGGCGTACACTGGCCGCAGCTTTCGTCTTCGAAGAAGCGCAGCATGTTCAGTGCCGCATCGCGGGCGGTGTCCTGATCGGACAGAACCACAACCGCAGCGGACCCGATGAAGGTGCCATGTGGTTGCAACGTGTCGAAATCCAGCGGGATGTCATCCATCGATGCAGGCAACAGACCCGAGGATGGACCACCCGGCTGATAAGCCTTGAAGGTCTGGCCCCCGGCCATGCCTCCGGCAGCCTCGATCACATCCAGAATGGTGGAGCCAGCGGGCAGAAGGTAAACGCCCGGCTTTGCGACACGACCCGAGACCGAATAGCTACGCAAACCCTTGCGACCGTTCTTTTCGGTGCTGTTAAGGCATTCAGGCCCTTCACGGCAAACTTTGGTCACCCAATAGAGCGTCTCGACATTGTGCACCAAGGTCGGACGGTTAAAGACCCCAACTTGCGCCACGAATGGAGGACGGTGACGCGGCAGTCCTTTTTTGCCTTCGATCGACTCGATCATCGCGGATTCTTCACCGCAGATGTAAGCGCCAGCACCACGGCGCAGGTCGATATAGCCTTCTTCGACGATCCCGGCTTGTTCGAGCGCGGTAATCTCACGACGCAGGATTTCCAGAACTGCCGGGTATTCGTCGCGCATATAGATAAAGCAGGTCTCTGCCTCGACGGCCCAAGCGGCGATCAGCATCCCTTCGAGGAAGACATGCGGCGTGCGCTCAAGATAGTAGCGGTCCTTGAATGTGCCGGGCTCGCCCTCATCGCCGTTGACAGCCAGATAACGCGGGCCTTCATTCATGCGAACAAAGCCCCATTTCTTGCCCGACGGGAAGCCAGCGCCGCCCAGACCACGCAGGCCCGAGGACAGTACGTCTTCCTGCACCTTCTCCCAATCGCCGCCCTCGCGCAGCTCTTTCAATTTGGCGTAGCCACCTTCGGCCTCATAGGCCGCGAAGGTTTCGTAGTCGGGCAGGTGCGCATGGGTGTCATCGGCAACAATAGCGGCCCGCACTTTTTCGGGGGTTGCGTGGTCGATGTGGTTGTGACCGATCTCCAGCACTGGAGCGGTGTCGCAGCGTCCCATGCAGGGCGCACGGACAACGCGGACCTGCGAGGCATCCAAACCGTCTTCCAGCGCTTTTTGCAGCTGCTGGGCACCTGCCATTTCGCAGGACAGCGAATCGCACACACGGATCGTCAACGCCGGAGGAGGCGTTTCACCCTCTTTCACTACATCGAAATGGGCATAGAAGGTTGCGGTTTCGTAAATCTCAGCCTGCCCGATCCGCATCTCAACCGCCAGAGCGGCGATGTGGTCGGCGCTGATATGGCCGTGTGCGTCCTGAATCAAATGCAGAAATTCAATCAGCAGATCGCGACGTCGCGGGCGGTCACCCAACAGACGTGCAATTTCCGCTTGTGCCTCGTCCGAGAATTGACGGCCTTTGGGCGTGTGCCGCCCCTTGCCTTTACCTGACTTCCAGACGCCCTTTGGCGCGCCTGATGGCTTGGTGTCTAATGGTGCCATGATGCCCTCCGATTGAGGCCCCGTGTCTCATCAGACTAGCATATCGTCAAATCGCATATTTCAATCGCACGATAACGACAGTTTATCACCGCAAAGACGCCATCACTGTGCGTAAGGCCGCGACCGTGGGCAATTCCGGGTCACGAGTGAGCGTGGCCAGACAAATCGGCTTGCTCACCACGGGTTCGATCAGGGACAGGACCCTTGTGTCCTTCAGGTCGCCCAGCGCCCGCACCAGCACGCGTGGAATCACGGTGGCCGCTAGCCCCTCGCGTGCCATGACCATCGAGGCAGTGAATCCGCTTGTCTCGGCCACAATATCCGGGTGCAAGCCCTGTTCGGCGAATATCCGATCCAGAATCCGCCGGTTCTGCATCTGTGGTTCCAGCAGGCTCAGGGGAAACTCGGCCACGCGGGCCCATGGGATCGGGCCTGTCTCATCGGTCATATGCGAGGGGACCAATAGGACATAAGTTTCTTCGTACAAGCGCTGCACTTGCCGTAGATCGGTACCGATACTGTCGCCATAAGTGATGCCAGCATCCAGACTTCCTTCGTCCAACCGGTGCTGAATGGCCGTTGCAGACATTGTTTCAATCCGGGTCACGATACGTGGATGCGCATCGCGCAACCGCTTCGTCAGACGCCCGGTGAAGGCAATCGCTGTAGGGATCACACCCAAAATAAGCGTGCCGGTGATCTCACCCTTTGCAGCGAGCACCTGTTGTTCCAAAGCCTTGGTGTCGTCGAGAATGCGCCGCGCGCGCTGGACAATCATCTCGCCCTCTTCGGTTAGCCCCTGAAATCGGTTTGCGCGGCGAACGATGGAGACACCCAGCCGATCCTCCAGGTTTCGGATTCGCATCGAGAACGCAGGCTGTGAAATCCCGCATTCCTCAGCTGCCTTAGCGAAATGACGATGCCGCGCCAATGCGCTGAGCAATTGCAGGTCGCGGATTTCGATCATCTAGAGCTGTCTCAAGTATCAGGTCAAAATCCAAACTAACCACATTTCTGCACGAGAGAAATGTGTGAGATGCGAGCATCGTCAATTTGTTGGCTGCCACAGGATCAGCGCTTCAGATACATGCAATACTCGGGTGGTTGAGCCTGCCGAACTGCTGTTCCAGCCCAAATGAAACTAACAGGATCGCATCTTGCCACCTGAGCGGTTTTGACACTTCGCCATAACGCGCGATATGCCGGTTTAACAACAACATAGAACCGAATTATTCCATGAACCTTACGAGAAACCAAATTGAGGACTTCTTGGTGCGTGAATGCGTCGATTTTGATCCTCTCAATTCCAAAGAAGGTGGTGAGGTTGTTCAATGCTGGCATCAGACATTCGCCGGGAACGTAAAGAAATCAACCGGTTCCTGGATTCACAATCGCTTTCGCTGGCATGGTTTCAGTTACGGGTTTCAAATCGCGCGGGCGGGCGATGACGCTTTAAATGCCTATAAGAACCAGTGGCCTGCCGCGTATGTTATCTTTGATGAAGATATCAAATGGTCGTATCGCTGCGTCTCAGAAACATATCCAGATTTCACATCTTTTGGCGCGGATATCTACGTAGCCCACCACAACATGAAGTGGACAATGGCATTCACACACGAGCAACCCGATATCGGCCCGTTCTTCGCAGAAAATCCGAGGTTATAAGCTGAGCAGTGGCTGCTTTGGTGGCTTCTCAGGTGTTGAACAAAAAGTGCATCACATCGCCATCCTTGACGATGTAGCCTTTCCCTTCGGCCCGCATCTTACCCGCCTCTTTGGCACCTTGTTCGCCATTGGCAGCGATGTAGTCGTTATAGGCGATAGTCTCGGCGCGGATGAAGCCCTTCTCAAAGTCTCCGTGGATGACACCTGCGGCCTGTGGTGCGGCGGTGCCGGTGCGGATGGTCCAGGCCCGGGCCTCTTTCGGGCCGACGGTGAAATAGGTTTCCAGCTTAAGCAAGTCGTAGCCCGCGCGGATCAGACGGTCGAGGCCGGGCTCTTCCAGACCCATTTCCTCTAAGAACATCTGTGCCTCGTCGTCTTCCAGAAGGCTGATCTCCTCCTCGATCTTGGCACTGATAATGACATGAGCATTACCTTGCGCGGCAGCCATCTCAGCGACTTTGGCAGAGTACTCGTTGCCTTCGGCGGCCTCTTCTTCGGACACGTTGCAGACATAAAGCACCGGCTTGGTGGTCAGAAGTTGCAGCATTTTCCATGCCTTGGCGTCTTCATCAGACACTTCAACCAGACGCGCTGGCTTGCCGTTTCCCAGCATCTCCTGCGCCTCGGCCAGCAGGCGGTCCTGCTGTTGCGCTTCTTTGTCATTGCCCTTCAGCTTGCGCACCAGATTGGCGCGACGCTTTTCGATGCTTTCCAGATCGGCCAGCATCAGCTCGGTCTCGATCGTATCGGCATCGGCCACCGGATCAACGCGGCCATCCACATGGGTCACGTCACCATCTTCGAAACAACGCAGCACATGGGCAATCGCGTCGGTCTCGCGAATGTTTGCCAGAAACTGGTTGCCCAGCCCCTCGCCTTTCGAAGCGCCCTTCACCAGACCAGCGATATCCACAAAGGTCATGCGCGTCGGGATGATCTGTTTCGAGGACGCAATCGCCGCCAGTTTATCCAGCCGGTCATCAGGAACGGCGACATCCCCCACATTGGGTTCGATGGTGCAGAACGGGAAATTCGCCGCCTGAGCTGCCGCAGTTTTGGTCAGTGCGTTGAAGAGAGTCGACTTGCCAACATTCGGCAAACCCACGATTCCCATTTTAAAGCCCATGACGGCCTCCTGATACCATTCGAGCGCCGCTTCTAGGCAGGTCCGGTGCAATGCGCAAGGCAAAGTGCCTGAACACTGCCGCGAGTCTATTCTGCCACATCACAAAATCGACATCGATTTGTGTTCTTGCGTCCATTGAAAACATGCACCTACATTCCTCAATAAAACCAATACCAACGAACGACGGACATAGTAGGTAAAAATGAAATCCCTTGTTATTCTGGCTTTTGCGCTGACAGCCGCTACTGCAGCACAAGCCCAATCCATCATTTTCGGAGCAGGCTACGCAGATTATTCCAGCGCTGAGAGCGAAGATCAGGCGATTGTTTCGCTGGAATACCAGCATCGCTCTTTCTACGAAGCGACCCGGTTCAGCGCCACCTGGGGTGCGGCCCTGTCTGTTGATACCGACGGTGACACGCATGTTGGCGCGGGCCTGATCGGGCTTTACACTTTTGCGGACCGTTGGTTCATCGAGGGCAGTGTCATGCCGGGATACTATAGTGAATCCAACGAACTGAATGATCTGGGCGGCAGTTTTCAGATACGTAGCTTACTGGGCCTTGGCTATACGCTGGAAAGCGGCAACAAACTGTCTGCCGCTATCACTCATATATCCAACGCCAGCACGCAGGAAGACAACCCAGGCGTAAACGCACTTTTGCTGAGATACCATTACGCCTTCTGATCGGAAGCCCACCAAGCGGGATTGATTTTCAGCGAAAGTTTCTGCACATCAGGTCCAAACCCGAGTGCAAGGACTTCCGATGACCCGTATCGACGCCAAATTCGCCGCCCTGAAGGAACAGGGCAAAAAGGCATTTGTAGCTTATGTCATGGCCGGAGATCCCGACTATGACACTTCGCTGGAGGTCGTGAAGGGTTTGCCCGGCGCAGGTGTCGACGTCATCGAGTTGGGCCTGCCCTTTACCGATCCGATGGCCGATGGCCCGACCATTCAGGCTGCTGGCCAACGGGCGTTGGATGGTGGAATGACATTGCAACGCACTCTGGATTTGGCCCGCGCCTTTCGTGAATCCGATGACACCACACCGATCGTGCTGATGGGATATTACAATCCGATCTACAGCCGAGGTGTCGAGAAGTTCCTAGCAGATGCAAAATCAGCGGGGATCGACGGGCTGATCGTCGTCGACCTGCCCCCCGAAGAGGACGAAGAGCTTTGTCTGCCCGCGCAAGCTGCCGGGCTGAACTTCATCCGCTTGGCGACGCCGACGACCGATGACCAACGCTTGCCTCGCGTACTGCAAAACACATCCGGCTTTGTGTATTATGTATCGATTACCGGCATAACCGGTGCTGCCGAAGCGCAGGCAACCGATGTTGGGCCCGAGGTCGCTCGGATCAAAGCTGCAACTGATTTGCCCGTGATCGTCGGTTTCGGCATCAATACACCAGAAAAGTCTCGCAACATCGCGAGTGTATCCGATGGCGCGGTAGTTGGATCTGCCATTGTCAGCCAGATCGGTTCCGGAAAACCGGTGACCGAGGTTCTGGATTTTGTCAAAACACTGTCAGATGGCGCGCACTCCGCCTAACAATTTCTTTCCATTTTCAGATGGTTCTTCACCGCAGCAGGCGCGCCGCCCACTGCGGTGTATTTTTGTTTTGACCACGCGGCAACCAACCGCAGCAAGCGGGCATTGCAGTGTTTCATAATAATTGGTAAAGAAACTTAACCAATCCTGCGAGAACCTGATCAATGCCAGTCATTACCAATATCGAAGACCTCAAACGGATCTATGAGCGTCGCGTTCCGCGCATGTTTTTTGACTATGCAGAAAGCGGCAGCTGGACCGAACAAACCTTCCGCGAGAATACGTCGGATTTCGAAGATATCCGCCTGCGCCAACGGGTCGCCGTAGACATGACAGGGCGCTCGACCGCATCGCAGATGATCGGGCAGGATGTATCCATGCCCGTTGCATTGGCTCCGGTAGGCCTGACAGGAATGCAGCACGCGGATGGCGAGATCAAAGCGGCCAAAGCCGCCGAAGCCTTTGGTGTACCCTTCACACTGTCGACCATGTCGATCAATTCGATCGAAGATGTCGCTGAAAACACTTCGGCCCCTTTCTGGTTTCAGCTCTACACTATGAAAGATCAGGACTATGTCGGGCGACTTATCCAGCGCGCGAAGGATGCGAAATGCTCGGCCCTTGTCATTACGCTTGATCTGCAAATCCTTGGCCAACGACACAAGGACCTGAAGAATGGCCTATCTGCGCCGCCAAAGCTGACCCCCAAGACCATCGCCAACCTGATGACGAAATGGGCCTGGGGCATCGAGATGCTAGGTGCCAAGCGCCGAGAATTCGGGAATATCGTCGGTCATGTCGATAGCATCACAGATACACGCTCGCTCGGCACATGGACCGCCGAGCAATTCGATCCCAGCCTCGACTGGGGCAAAGTCGAGAAGCTGATGGAACAATGGGGCGGCAAGGTGATCCTTAAGGGCATACTCGATGCCGAGGATGCCAAAATGGCTGCCAAGCTGGGCGTAGATGCAATTGTTGTCTCAAACCATGGTGGACGGCAGCTGGATGGTGCGCTCAGCTCGATCCGGGTTCTGCCCGAGATCATGGATGCCGTCGGCAGTGATGTCGAAGTGCATCTGGATAGCGGCATCCGTTCAGGGCAAGACGTGCTGAAAGCTCTGGCGCTTGGGGCCAAGGGCACCTTTATTGGTCGCGCCTTTGTCTATGGGCTGGGTGCAATGGGTCAGAAAGGCGTGACAACAGCATTGGAAGTGATCCAGAAAGAGCTCGATACAACGATGGCACTTTGCGGTGAACGCAACGTAGCCGATCTTGGGCGCCACAATCTTCTAGTCCCCGAAGACTTTGGCGGTCGCTGGCAGGCTTGATCCTACGCCTCCCAAGTAGATGGAGACGCCGCATGGCCGCCCATTGAGCGTCTCGTTCAAGGTACTTGCAGCCAGATGAAGCAGAGGATCCGTCCTTCATCTGGCCGTAAATACCTCGGAGCGCGAGGCAGAGCCTCGCAAAATTTCTCGGGCTACAAAAAGCCCTTTCCAAACCAACTGAATCAAGCTAAGGACGCGGCTTCACGCGGGCATACAGCCTTGGAGGATGCCCGCCCTAACATTGGAGAATTATCATGGCTGGAGAGATTCCTGATCTCGTAGCTCTGGAACGGACGGGGACAGGCAAGGGCGCCGCTCGTCAAGCACGCCGCGATGGCATGGTTCCGGGCATTGTTTTTGGTGGCGACAAAGAGCCGCTGCCGATCCAGATCCCGTTCAACGTACTGTTCAAGCGCCTTAAAGCAGGCCGGTTCAAGTCGACCCTGTGGAACCTGAAAGTCGAAGGTCACGAAGACGTGCGCGTCATCTGCCGCGATGTCCAGCGTGACGTTGTCAAAGACCTGCCGACCCACCTGGACCTGATGCGCCTGCGTCGGACCACCAAGATCGCGCTGTTCATCCCCGTTGAATTCATCAACGAAGAAGAAGCCCCCGGTATCAAAAAAGGTGGCGTTCTGACCGTTGTCCGCCCCGAGGTTGAACTGCTCTGCACAGCCGGTGACATTCCTGAGAAGATCACTGTTGATCTTACTGGCATGGAAATCAACGACGTTGTCACCATCTCTTCGGTTGTGCTGCCCGAAGGCACCAAGCCCACCATCGATCGTGACTTCGTGATCGCCAACGTCTCGGCACCCACCGGTCTGTCGACCAGCGACGACGAAGAGGGTGATGAGGAAGAAGTGGCTGCAGATGAAGTTGAAGTCATCGGCCAGGAAGAAGAATAAATCCGGATCAAATCCAGATTTGAAACGGGGCGCCTTCTGGGCCCCGTTTTCTTTTGCGTGTACGGGGCTGGAAAACATCCCCTGATCCATGCAATGAGATAACGACGCGAGACTGTAAGGGACAAAGCGATGAAACTGTTTGTCGGTTTGGGAAATCCGGGATCAAAATACGCTCGCAACCGGCACAATATCGGCTTCATGGCGTTAGAGCGAATTGCCCAAGATCACGGGTTTGGTCCATGGAAGTCCAAGTTCCAGGCGGAAATTGCCGAAGGACGTCTAGGCGGCCAGAAAGTGCTGCTAGTCAAGCCGCAAACCTTCATGAACCGCTCTGGCCAGTCAGTGGGAGAGGCAATGCGCTTCTACAAGCTCGACTCGACGGACGTGACCGTCTTCCATGATGAGCTGGACTTGGCACCCGGTAAAGTGCGCGTTAAGGCAGGCGGTGGCCACGCAGGCCATAACGGGTTGCGGTCGATCCACGACCATATCAGCCCGGCCTATGATCGCGTGCGGCTGGGTATCGGTCATCCGGGCCGCAAAGAAATGGTCTCGCCTTATGTTCTAAGCGACTTTGCAAAGGCGGATGCGGACTGGCTGGATGACGTGCTGCGCGGCGTCTCGGACGGTGCCACTTATCTTGCCGATGACGAAAGCGGGAAATTCATGAATGCCGTTGCACTGCGCACTGCTCCACCCAGATCATCGAAGCAGCCCACTAAACCTGAAACGCCCCCCAAAGCTGCCGCCGAAGCCGTTTCAGCGCCCGATGAGCGTTCGGCCATGCAAAAGCTGCTGGATAAATTCAGATAATCATTCCGCAACATTGCGCTTGCGCAAAGCCTCAGGCCAAAGTCCAATGTCAGAGGCAAAGGGAGGTGACGAATGAAAACAGCGCTCAGATGGCTGCTGCGTATCCTTTTGACCTTGGCATTGGCAGCGGCGGTTGTCGGATTTTGGAAACGCGAGGAAATCCAGCGCCTGATGGCGGTGAATTCGCTGTTTTCAGAAGAAAAGATCGTCCACAACTTTTCGAATATGGACGAAGCCTTTCTGACGGTCACTCTGCCGCGTGGCAATGGCCCGACCTGG
The DNA here is from genome assembly GCF_056543005.1 of Ruegeria sp. A5. Taxonomy (NCBI): domain Bacteria; kingdom Pseudomonadati; phylum Pseudomonadota; class Alphaproteobacteria; order Rhodobacterales; family Roseobacteraceae; genus Ruegeria; species Ruegeria sp. A5. Next base: position 86,702 of record NZ_JBQGAV010000002.1, on the reverse strand, counting down.
GAGCTGCCGTATGGGCCTGGCTTCGATCTTCCCGATGGAACAGACCAGTGGATCGAAGATCGCTCGGTAACATCCCTGTTGGTGATGCAGGACGGAGAAATTCGTTTCGAAGAATACTATCTGGGCACCGGGCCGGATGATCGCAGGATCTCCTGGTCAATTGCTAAAAGCTATTTGTCTGCCTTGTTCGGTATTTTGCTGGATGAAGGCGCGATCAATTCGCTCGACGATCCGGTCGTGCAATACGCACCCGACCTCAAGGGCAGCGCCTATGAGACCGCCACGATCCGCAACGTGTTGAACATGGCCAGCGGCGTGACCTTTGACGAGGATTATCTGGACTATAATTCCGACATCAATCGCATGGGCCGCGTCGTGGCGCTGGGAGGTGAACTGGACGACTTCGCGGCTTCGTTGAAGGACAGTTTCGTCGCGCCGGGTGAAACGTGGCAATATGTGTCGATCGATACTCATGTGATCGGAATGGTCATCCGGGGGGCAACAGGACGCAGCGTTGCAGAGTTACTGACCGAGAAAGTGATCACACCGCTGGGATTGGAGCGAGAAGGCTACTACATCACCGATGGAGCAGGCGTTGCATTTGTTCTGGGTGGTCTCAACTTCACAACGCGCGATTTTGCCCGGTTCGGGCAGTTGATTTTGCAGGATGGCGAACGCGATGGACGGCAGATTGTACCCGCGGATTGGATCGACGCCGCTACTTGGCCAAGCGCACCGACCGAACCGGGCAAGATAGGGTATGGCTATCAATGGTGGATCCCGATCGGTGCCCATGAAGGTGAATTCATGGCGCGGGGCGTGTATGGGCAGTACATTTACTTCGACCAGCCACGTGGTGTTCTGATTGTCACGACGGGCGCAGACCGGAAGTTCCGCGATCCCGGTGTCGGTGAGCAAAACATAGAAATGTTCCGCAAAATTGCGCGAAGCCTGTAAGATACCATCATGCAGAAGCAAGACAGCATCAATGTTCTGGGCGGCGTGCTCGCGCCTTGCTCGCGCACACCGTTAACCGGTTTCTTTCGCGATGGCGCCTGCAACACCTGCCCCGAGGATCAGGGAAGCCATACGGTTTGCGCCGTGATGACGGCCGAATTTCTGGCCTATTCAAAATATGTCGGAAACGACCTTAGCACGCCCCGGCCCGAATTCGATTTTCCCGGGCTCAAACCCGGTGATCGCTGGTGCTTGTGTGCGGGGCGCTTTTTGCAAGCCCATGACGAGGGATGCGCGCCCAAGGTGCACCTTGAAGCCACGCACCAGAGGGCGCTGGATATCGTACCTCTCCATATTCTAAAAATGCAGCGCGCTGAAGACGAGCACTAGATGGCGATCGCCCGATATCCGCGAGACGTGCGCGACGGCGGCCCGGTTGGAAAGCCATGCTCGGCCTGCAGATCCCAGCCCGAACGCGCGAGCATCTCCGCCACAATATCCGGTCGATAGGTTCGGTGCCGCCATTGGAACCAGATGATCGCATTACACCAATGTGGCTTGCTGACTACCAACCAAAGCGTTGCACCCGGTTCAGCCAGATCGCGCATGCGGCGCAAAGCATCTATCGGATCAACGCAATGCTCCAGAACATGCGCAGCCAACAGGCAGTCAAAACGGGATGCCGGATGGAACTCTTCCAAGCGCGATTGGACAGTCTCGGCGTTTCCACCGCGCCGTTGCAACGCTGACCCTGCCAGTTGCAGCATTCGGGCCGAAGGTTCCAAAAGCGTCACATGCCCTTCGCGCCGGATCACGGCGCGTGCTTCGGCAAAGGCTCCCGTACCGCACCCGATATCCAGTGCGTTACGGCCCAATTCGACCTGCGGGTCCGAGGACAAAAAACCCAGATAGGCATCGAAATACCCCAGCAGACGCATCTTGTCTGCCCAGCTCGGGGCGGCCTGATCGTATTTCTGGTCAAGTCGGTCGGGTCCGGCCTTTGAGGAAACACTGCACATGCAATGCAAACTGGCACAGTTCCTCAAAGGCGCAAAGCCTGTTAGGCCTAATCAGTCCGCTGCGCGACCTTCGGTATCCGACATATCAAAGTTCAGGTACCGTGCGACGGTCTGCACATCTTTATCCCCCCGGCCACACATATTCATGCAGATCAGGTGGTCCTTGGGCAATTCCGGCGCGATTTTCATAACATGCGCCAGCGCATGGCAGGGCTCCAGCGCAGGGATGATTCCCTCGGTGGCGCAGCACAACTGGAACGCTTCAAGCGCTTCTTTATCCGTGATCGAGACGTAGTTCGCGCGACCGATGTCGTGCAGCCAGGAATGCTCGGGGCCAATGCCCGGATAGTCCAGACCGGCCGAGATCGAATAGCCTTCGAGAATCTGCCCGTCATCATCCTGCAGCAGATAGGTGCGGTTGCCGTGCAGCACGCCCGGACGACCTCCAGTCAATGAGGCGCAATGCTCCATCTTCTCGTTCACGCCCTTGCCGCCCGCTTCAACACCGATGATATTCACATCCTTGTCGTCGAGGAACGGGTAGAACAGGCCCATCGCATTCGAACCACCTCCGATGGCGGCGATGATGGTGTCGGGCAGACGGCCCTCGGCCTTTTGCATCTGTTCCTTGGCCTCCTTGCCGATGATCGACTGGAAGTCGCGTACCATCGCCGGGTAAGGATGCGGGCCAGCAACGGTGCCGATGCAGTAAAAGGTATCGCGCACATTGGTCACCCAGTCGCGCAGCGCGTCGTTCATCGCATCTTTCAGCGTACCCCTGCCGGATGTCACCGGGATCACTTCGGCTCCCAGCAGGCGCATACGGAACACGTTCGGGGCCTGACGCTGAACGTCATGGGCACCCATGTAGACAATGCACTTCAGGCCGAACTTGGCGCAGACGGTGGCGGTGGCCACGCCGTGCTGCCCTGCCCCGGTCTCGGCGATGATCCGGGTCTTTCCCATGCGCCGCGCCAGAATGATCTGGCCCAGCACATTGTTGATCTTATGCGCGCCGGTGTGGTTCAGTTCGTCACGCTTCAAGTAAATCTTTGCGCCGCCCAGATGTTCGGTCAGGCGTTCCGCGTAGTAGAGCGGCGAAGGGCGGCCCACGTAGTTTGCCCACAGATCGTCCATCTCGGCCCAAAATGTGGGGTCATCCTTGGCTTTGTCATATTCCTCTTCCAGTGACAGGATCAGCGGCATCAGCGTTTCGCTGACAAAGCGCCCGCCGAAGATGCCAAAGCGGCCTTGTTCATCGGGGCCGGACATGAAGGAATTAAAAAGATCGTTGGCCATGGAAGTCTCCCTCGTCGTACCCGATGTTCATAGGAGGTGATGGAGTGATTTGCCATCGCAAAACGTATCATTCCGCCGCCTGAGCGCGCTGTTCCCATACCTGAAGTGCCTGAACTCGACTTGGAACAGCAATGCAGGGAAATTGACAGAACACATTGATATCTGCCAGACGGGTCGACGCGCGTACTACACGACGATGAGGGCCGGAATGTGCGAATGTCAGCATAGCTTCGACATCATGCCAGACTGTGTATGAAAAATAACAGCCTTGACGCACAAATACCTCGGCATGCAGGCACAGCGCGTCACCGCGTGCCTGCCGCAAGGATTGATGAGCGCGCCAGAAGAACTCGGGCCCGTGATACCATCGTTTAAGTGAAACTCCGCCGATCACTGCCAGCATGCTCTCCCCCATTTTGAGGAGATACGCAGGTTCGTGCAGATCAGATCAACTTGCCGCGTCGATAAAGGCGCGGATCAGCCCGGCATCCTTGACACCCGGAGAGCTTTCGACGCCGGATGAGACATCCACCTGCTGTGCGCCGGTCATTCGCACCGCTTCTGCGACATTGTCAGGGGTCAGACCTCCGGCCAGCATCCATGGCCTACGCCAGTATTTACGACCTGCCAGCAGGCGCCAATCAAAAGACAAACCGTTACCACCAGGCAGCTCCGCGTTTCGCGGTGGCTTTGCGTCGATCAACAGCTGATCCGCCACATCTGAATAGAGATCGATGGCCGCGAGGTCTTCGGCCTCGGCCACACCAATGGCCTTCATTACTGGCAGGCCGAAGTGGTCTCGCACTTGCTGCACACGCTCAGGACTTTCTTTGCCATGCAGTTGCAACATATCCAGAGGCACGATCGAAAGAATGTGATCCAAATCCTCGTCCGTCGCATTCACTGTCAGCGCCACCTTGGCGACGCCCGCAGGCACCTCCTGTGCCAATGTCGCAGCTGTCTGGGGCTCAACATGCCGCGGGGATTTGGGGAAAAACACAAAACCAACATAACCCGCGCCCGCATCCACAGCAGCGCGCACGTGGTCAGGGGCGGTCAGGCCGCAGATTTTAACTCGGATATCAGCGGGCATCGTAGGGCCTCAGCTTGCCTCATCCAGAATGGCCAGCACATCATCCTGACCTTCATTCTGCTTTTTCTTGAGCTTCTTAACTTCACGCTCAAGCTTGCGCACTTCGCCTTGCTTCACGGTCACATCCTTGCGGTGCTTGTGCTCGCGTAGCCATTCCCACAGGAAGCCGATGACCAGGCCGGCAACAACCCCACCCAGCACGACCAGAAACAGCGGCAAGGAGGTTGACAGGTTGAACCCCAGCAACTCGGACAAAGCATCCGGCATAAGCTTAAGTTCAACAATTTGGCGATTGGCCAGCGAAACCGAGACCAGAACGATCCCCAATGCAGCCAGAAAAGCATAACGAATGTAGCGCATCATGAGGCTAGGCTTTACCGTTCAAACGGTCCCTTAGCAACTTGCCAGTTTTGAAAAATGGAACACATTTTTCTTCAACCTGCACAGTCTCACCAGTGCGAGGATTGCGGCCTACACGTGCGTCACGCTTTTTCACCGAAAACGCGCCGAAACCGCGCAGCTCTACACGGTCGCCGCGTGCCATGGCGTCGGTCACTTCTTCAAAAACGGTATTCACGATCCGCTCGACGTCGCGTTGATAGAGATGCGGGTTTTCGTCGGCAATTTTCTGAATCAATTCTGAACGGATCATACGCAATACCCTCCCAGGCGGACGATGTGACAAGCCTATAGTTCTGACAGTATAGGAAAAAACCCGGATCGGGGGAACGGATACTCTGCCAGCAAAGGCGGCATTTTGCGACAATCTCACGCGAATTTTTGCCCATTGGCCTGATTTCCACACTTCATGCGCGAACGATAGGCAAATTAAGCCGACTATTTGGAAGATATTGATTCGCAACAAAAACGGCCCCGCACCATGGTGCGAGGCCGAATTTCATGTTTGGGATACGCCCCGGACTTAGTCGCCCGACTTCAGTGCTGCACCCAGGATATCACCCAGCGACGCGCCCGAGTCGGAAGAACCGTACTGTTCCACGGCCTCTTTCTCTTCGGCGATCTCACGTGCCTTGATCGACAGGCCCAGACGGCGGGTCTTGCTGTCGACGTTGGTGACGCGGACGTCGACCTTGTCGCCGACCGAGAAACGCTCGGGGCGCTGCTCAGCACGATCACGCGACAGGTCCGAACGACGGATGAACGACTTCATGCCTTCGTACTCGACCTCGATGCCGCCATCTTCGATCGCGGTCACTTCGACGGTGATGACCGAACCACGCTTCACGCCGCCCACGGCTTCGGCGAACTTGTCACCGCCCAGGGCTTTGATCGACAGCGAGATACGCTCTTTCTCAACGTCAACTTCCGAGACGACGGCCGAAACCATGTCGCCTTTGCGGTAGTTCTGGATCGCATCTTCGCCACGCTCGTCCCAGGACAGGTCGGACAGGTGAACCATGCCGTCGATGTCGCCTTCGAGGCCAATGAACAGACCGAATTCGGTGATGTTCTTGACTTCGCCTTCGACCTCGGTGCCCTCGGGGTGCGTTTCTGCAAACACTTCCCATGGGTTGCGCTGGGTCTGCTTCAGGCCCAGAGACACGCGACGCTTGGCGCCGTCGATTTCCAGAACCATGACGTCGACTTCCTGGCTGGTCGAAACGATCTTGCCGGGGTGGACGTTTTTCTTGGTCCAGGACATCTCGGACACGTGCACCAGACCTTCGACACCGGCTTCCAGCTCGACGAACGCGCCGTAGTCGGTGATGTTGGTGACGCGACCCTGATGGACCGAGCCCAGCGGGTATTTCGCAGCAACCAGATCCCACGGATCTTCCTGCAGCTGCTTCATGCCCAGGCTGATGCGGTGGGTCTCTTTGTTGATCTTGATGACCTGAACCTTGATGGTTTCGCCGATCGTCAGGATCTCAGACGGGTGGTTCACACGGCGCCATGCCATGTCGGTGACGTGCAGCAGGCCGTCAACGCCGCCCAGGTCAACAAATGCACCGTATTCGGTGATGTTTTTGACAACACCCTCGACGGTCTGACCTTCGGACAGGTTGCCGATGACTTCGGCACGCTGTTCGGCACGCGATTCTTCCAGGATAGCGCGACGCGAAACAACGATGTTGCCACGGCGGCGGTCCATTTTCAGAATCTGGAACGGCTGCTTCAGACCCATCAGCGGGCCAGCGTCGCGCACGGGGCGAACGTCAACCTGCGAGCCGGGCAGGAACGCAACTGCGCCACCCAGATCGACGGTGAAGCCACCTTTGACGCGACCAAAGATTGCACCTTCGACGCGCTGGTCGTCGGCATATGCTTTTTCCAGACGGTCCCATGCCTCTTCACGGCGGGCCATCTCGCGCGAGATGACGGCTTCGCCACGAGCGTTTTCTGCGGCGCGCAGGTACACTTCGACCTCGTCGCCTACAGCGATTTCAGGGGCTTCGCCGGGATTTGCAAATTCTTTCAGATCAACGCGGCCTTCCATTTTGTAGCCTACGTCGATGATGGCTTGGCCGGCTTCGATCGCCAGAACCTTGCCTTTGACAACAGAACCCTCTTCGGGCGTGTCCATTTCGAAGCTTTCATTCAGGAGGGCTTCGAATTCCTCCATGGATGCGTTAGCCATGTGGCGTTGTTTTCCTTTACATAACGTTTTTGCTGGCCGAGCGGTTGTCTCCGCCGGTCTTGTTTCATGATGCCTGAATGCGTGATCCAGAACGCGCCCGAGCTAACAAACACAAAGGGCCGAGGTAACCCGGCCCTGCTCAGATACGTCATCCGGACGTTAACCGCCCTTGTTCAGACAGCGCGCGTATAGGCGGATTCCCTGTCATGTGCAAGAGCAAAGCCCTTAAACACTGGCCAATCCCACAAAATCCGAACATCAGGTCCGGGCATCGAAGCAAACGCGATCCGATCCCCAGCCTTCTTTGTCAGTCCTGCCGAATGATACCATGCGGCGCTAGAACAGTTGCAGATCCTTCTTGCCGCTTTGAATCTCAGCCAGGTTTGGCATGTTCTCGATCACCACGGGTGCCGGTTTCGCGCCCGGCATTGCGACAGTCGGCTGCCCCATTGCGGCCTTGCCAAAGGCAGGCTTCTCCAACTCGCCCCGGATATCTCGCAGCAGGGTTTTGTGATCCGGCATGGTCTTGAGGATCTGCGCAAGGTCCATTTTTGCCCCCTTCCACCACTGGAACCAAATCGGTTTCTTCAGCGGTCGCAGACGATCACGGATACCTTCGCCATACCCCGTATCATACACCTGTTTGCCCAGAAGAACCGTCTGATAGACGCGGAAATTGAACAGCGTCGCAAACTCGATATCGTGTTCCATCGGCAGACGATGCTGCCACAGCTCAAGGTTCTCGGCCAACCGATCCGGAATCTTCATCTCGGTGCGGGCGTCGATCCAATACTGATCATCGGTGCGGTTACCCAATCGGTAGTGCAGGCAGATAAAATCCAAAACCTCGTCATAGAGCTTGTTCATCTGCCGGTTATATCGGTTCCGCAGCGCAGGCTCGATGTCTCGCGTCGGCAGATGTTCGGCAAACCAGCGGATCGCGTGATCGATCATGTGGATCGCAGTACTTTCTAGCGGTTCGATAAATCCACCAGACAAACCGATCGCCAAGCAGTTCTTAACCCAGGCATTGCGGACACGACCAACACGCATGGGGATCACGCGCGGAGTCAGCCCCTTGCCGCTGTCGCCCAACCACTCAAGATATTCGTCCGCCGCCTGATCATCGGTCCGATGCGCGGATGAATACACATATCCCGTACCTACGCGATTGTAGAGCGGCACACGCCACGTCCAACCCGCACCAAGCGCGGTCGAGCGTGTAACGCTTTCGATCTTTTCGGGGTTAGGGTGCTCGATCTGCAAGGCCATGGCACGGTCGTTGGGCAAGTAGTCCGAGTAATCCATGAACGGCTCGCCCAACGCTTGATTGATGATCAACCCCCGGAAACCGGTGCAATCTATGACCATCTCAATGTCATGGCGTCCCTTGCGCTCTAACATCAGGTGGCTGACATTGCCCTGCTCGTCCAGTTCGACCGATTGCACCTCATCCTGAATATGCTCGACGCCGCGCTTGGCGCAGACCTTTGTCAGCATGCCCGCAAATTTCACGGCATCCAGATGATAGGCATAGCCAAACCGCTGTTCGAACTCAGGTGCACCCAACGGGCGCGCACCCTTGCACAACCGGGCCAGATCATCATGCGGTGAGATTGACTGCGTGAAATCCCGATCCCCGTTACCAAAACGCAGAAAATACTCGGCAGCCTCCAATCCCTCCAGCAATTGACCATGGGCAAACGGGTTTACGTAGTCGATCCGATTGCCCTTGGCGTCGTTGTTCCAATTGCAGAACTTAACTCCCAACTTGAACGATGCGTTGGTTTCGCGGAAGAAATCCCGCTCTGATATGCCCGCCTGACGGAGCGTGACCGGCATACGCGGCACCGTCGCTTCACCGACACCCACAGTCGAGATGTTGGGGCTTTCGATCAAGCAAATGCGTGGGCGATCCTTGGGTGCTGACGTGCGGGAGAACACCATGTCCAGGATGAGCGCAGTCATCCAACCCGCCGTACCACCACCCACGATGGTGATCTTACGCAAACGATTATTCATATTTTTTGTCCCTGTTGGCTTGGGATTTTGTAGCTGCCTCCCCTTTTTTTTGAGTGATGGGGATTTAACAGCAGCTTTCCCTTATTTAGCTGTGGGAAGACTATAACAGCTTTCAAGCATCCAGCTAGAGCCTATGACACCCATGGTCGCAGGCACATTCGTCATCAGAATTCAGGCTATGCGCCAACTTTGGACAAGTGTCAGATTTCCTCACTCTTCTTCAGAAGTTCTTCGATCAGCTCACGCTGCAGATCATGGCTGTCACCCCCTCCGAATTCCGCCGCACCACCGGTGTACAATGTGCCATAGGTGTTGGCGATATTCACAGTCTGGGCCAGCCCCGAGATCAACTGATCCCTTTGCAACAGCGAAAGCGGGTGAATGAACGCAGCCCATAAGGTGCCATTTGCAATCGCATAGCGCGCATCCAGCGTGCTGTCGAAATTTGCCTGCATCATCCGTTGCAAATCGGCTGGCGACAAATCCGCAGCACTGCCAATCGCGACCATCGCCCGCATGCGATCAGCATTGGTATCGGTGACAACCAGCACCGTCACATCAGATATCGTCAACTCAAACCCCGGCCCGATCGGTTGCGCCTCGGGATCTAGCGCAAAGATGATTTTTCCCAGACGCTCGTAAGTCATCGGAGGTTCGGCCTCGGGCACCGGCGTATCTGATTGCTGCGCAGCTACGCTACCTGCAAGAAAGAACAAAAACAGGGCTAGTCTGATCATGGGCCACTCCTACGGTTGTCCAGCAAGCTTAGGCGGCCATCGGACAGGTGGCCAAACAAAGCTATGTGAACAGTTTTTGCAAAACGCACTGATCTTTGGACGATCTGCAAAATCTCATGACCTATCTGCGATTACCCGTCCGAATAACCTTTTCTAACTTAGTTACATCGGCTTGGGGCGGACCCGAGCCTTGAACCAAAAAGGGAAAGGACCCCTACTATGAAATCGCTCGCACTTACTGCATTAGCCGCAACTCTGGCCCTGGCAGCTCCTGCTTTTGCCGCAGACGAAATCAACGTCTCCAAAGGCCTGTCGGCGGCTGGTGCACCCCTGGCAGCCCATGGCGTCGATCTGGTCGCGCTTGTCAACAATGGCAATCCGGTAGAAGGCTTCGCCAATCATTCGGCGACTTATGACGGCGCATCCTATTACTTCACCAGCGCGGAAAACCTTGAAGCGTTCGAGGCCAATCCGGCGGCTTACTTGCCCCAGCACGGTGGCTATTGTTCGTTCGGGGTGTCTGTTGGCAAAAAGTTCGACGGCGACCCGGATCAGTACCTGATCGCAGACGGCAAGCTGTATCTGTTCCTGAATGCTGATACCCGCGCTGCTTTCCTGAAAGACGTCACCAGCACCGCTAAAACCGCAGATGACCAGTGGGCCAATATCAAGAGCATCGCAGTTGGTGAATTGTAACTGACGGACCCTTGTCCGCAGCCACTTCAGGCTGCGGGCAGGTTCTGTTCTATCGTTTCGAGCGCCCGTGCCAACGCGGCCTCGATGCTCAGGTTTGACGTATCAAGCTGCACGGCGTCATCTGCAGGTTTCATCGGTGCAGTGCTGCGATCCGCGTCACGTGAGTCACGCTCTTTGACATCCGCAAGCACCTGTTCGCGTGACACGTCCGAACCTTTGGCCGAAAGCTCAAGATATCGCCGTTCCGCCCGGACTTCGGGACTGGCGGTGACAAACAGTTTGACCTCAGCGTTTGGGCAAATCACGGTTCCAATATCGCGCCCGTCCAGCACGGCGCCTCCGGCGCGACGGGCAAACGCCCGCTGAAAATCAACGAGTGCGCTTCGGACTTCAGGAATGACCGCAACTTTCGAGGCCGCCTGTGCGATCTCAGCCGTACGCAGATCGCCCTGCTGCAATTCTTCTGCTGTCAGGGACCCAGCCGCTGCAACCGGTTCGTCACCTTGCAGCATACGACGCCCCACTGCGCGATAGAGAAGACCGGTATCCAGATGCGCAAACCCGAAATGCGCAGCAACGCCCTTGGAAATCGTCCCCTTGCCCGCCGCCGCAGGGCCGTCGATAGCTACGGTGAATCTCATGTACGCTCGACCTTGGCACCGAGCGCGGCCATCAAAGGCTCAAAAATCGGGAACGACGTTGCGATCGGTCCGCCGTCATCCACCGAAACCACCTTTTTAGCCCCCATCCCCATGACCATGAACGACATGGCAATGCGGTGGTCCAAGAAGCTTTCGCAGGTCCCACCACCGGGCACACCGCCGATGCCGAGACCGTCGACTGACCACCATTCGTCACCCTCGTTCACGGTCACACCGTTGGCGCGCAGGCCACGGGCCATTGCGTCGATCCGGTCACTTTCCTTGACGCGCAGTTCTTTCACGCCGCCCATCATTGTTGTGCCCGTCGCATTTGCGGCCACAACAGACAGCACCGGGTATTCATCGATCATCGACGCCGCGCGCTCGGGCGGGACATTGATCCCCTTCATGTTGGGCGAGTATTTTGCACGCAGATCGGCAACCGGTTCACCCCCCTCTTCGCGCTCGTTTTCGTAGGTCAGATCGGCACCCATTTCGCGCAGCGTGGTGAACAGGCCTGCGCGGGTCGGGTTCAGGCCGATACCGGGGACCAACACGTCCGAGCCCGGTGTGATCAGTGCGGCACAGACGGGGAAGGCCGCACTGGACGGGTCGCGCGGCACGGCGATGACTTGTGGCTTCAGCTCGGGCCGACCGGTCAGCGTGATAACGCGCCCTTCATCCGTGTCCTCGACCGTGATTTCGGCACCAAAGCCCGCAAGCATCCGTTCGGAATGATCGCGGGTCGCTTCCTTCTCGATCACGATGGTCTTGCCGGGAGCGTTCAGCCCTGCCAGCAGAACGGCGGATTTCACCTGCGCCGAAGGCACAGGCACCTCATAGCGCACCGGGGTGGGGTCCGCAGCTCCGACAATGGTCATCGGCAGACGTCCACCGTCTCGGCCGACAGATTGCGTTCCGAACAGCGCCAGCGGATCGGTGACCCGTGCCATCGGACGTTTGTTCAGGCTCGCATCTCCGGTGAAGGTCGCTGTGATCGGAGAAGTCGCCATCGCCCCCATGATCAGGCGCACGCCAGTGCCCGAATTGCCACAATCGATTACCTGATCTGGTTCGGAAAAACCACCAACGCCTACGCCATGCACCGACCATTCGCCACCGCCATGATCTGTTACTTCGGCTCCAAAGGCACGCATGGCCTTAGCGGTGTCCAATACGTCCTCGCCTTCCAGCAGGCCCGATATCTTGGTTTCTCCCACAGCCATTGCCCCCAGGATCAGGGACCGGTGCGAGATCGACTTGTCCCCGGGCACCTCTGCGGTGCCTGTCAGCGGGCCGCAAGGCTGCGACGTCATCGGGATGGGCGTGCCGTGTCCGGACATGGGGGCTCCTGTTTTCGCTATCAGTCCTCAGGCCGATTAGCGAATTGGGGCCGGTTGGTCCAGCGACAATCAGTCTTTGCGGCGGAAGGTCAGGTAATGGGGTGTACGGCCTTCGCGCAGCGCCTTCTGTTCGTAGCGCGTGGAAATCCAGTCATCCCACGGCTCACGCCAGTCGGCGGGGCGCTCGGCCAGCCATTCGAAGCCCGCCCGCGGCACCTCTTCCAGCGTTTGGCGCACATAGTCAGGGATGTCTGTGGCAACGCGAAAGATCGACCCTGGCTTTAACGCGCGCGCCAAGGGCTCCAGGTGTTCAGGTGTGACAAACCGACGGCGGTGATGCCGTGTTTTGGGCCATGGATCGGGATAGAGCAGAAAAGCGCGCGATATGCTGGCTTCTGGCAAAACGTCGAACAAGTCTCGCGCGTCCCCGGGATGTACGGCAAGGTTTTCAACACCGGCCTGACGGATTTTACCCAACAGCATCGCAACACCATTGATATAGGGTTCGGCTCCGATGATGCCGATATCCGGGTTTTGCTGAGCCTGATGCACCAGATGCTCACCGCCGCCAAAGCCGACCTCAAGCCAAACAGGCTTGCCTCTGAATAGACCGTCGAGATCAAGCGGATCGCGTTCAGGATTACCGTCCCAATCCACCGCACCGGGGGACAAGGCAGCAAGATCTTCCGACAGATAAGTCTTTTGACTGGGCTTCAGGGTTTTGCCCTTAAAGCGGCCATAAAAATTTCTGCGCGGGCGTTGTGGGGTCTTTGTACTCATGGCGCAGCCCTTACTGCGGGGCTGAAATTGTTGCAAGTGGTCGCCGACTTGCAAAAAACGCGCCGAAACCGGCGCGTTTTTCTAATTGTTGATTAGACCGCCTGTTTCAGCGCGTCCACCAGATCGGTGCGCTCCCAGCTAAATCCGCCGTCCGCATCGGGTTCACGACCAAAGTGGCCATAAGCAGCGGTCCTCTGATAAATCGGCTTGTTGAGTTGCAGATGTTGGCGAATTCCGCGCGGAGTCAGGTCCATCACCTGCCCAACCGCCCTTTCGATCACTGCATCTGCAATCTGGCCGGTTCCGTGCGTGTCGGCGTAGATCGACAACGGTTTGGATACACCAATCGCATAGCTCAGCTGGATGGTGCAGCGCTCAGCCATGCCTGCGGCCACAACATTTTTAGCCAGATACCGCGCCGCATAAGCCGCCGAGCGGTCCACTTTGGTTGGGTCTTTGCCCGAGAATGCGCCACCACCGTGAGGTGCTGCACCGCCATAAGTGTCGACGATGATCTTGCGACCGGTCAGACCCGCATCACCATCCGGACCGCCGATGACGAACTTGCCGGTGGGATTCACGTGCCATTCGGTTTCGGCGGTCAGCCAGCCGTCAGGGAGGGTTTCACGGATATAGGGTTCGACAATGGCGCGAATATCACCCGAGGTCAGCGCCTCATCCATGTGCTGCGTCGACAGCACGATAGAGCTGACACCGACTGGCGTGCCGTCGCGATAGATAACAGACAACTGTGATTTTGCATCCGGGCCAAGGGCGGGTTCACTGCCATTTTTGCGAACTTCAGCGAGACGGCGAAGGATAGCATGCGAGTATTGGATCGGCGCAGGCATAAGCGCTGGCGTCTCGGTCGTGGCATAGCCGAACATGATGCCCTGATCGCCTGCACCTTCGTCTTTGTTATCGGCAGCATCCACGCCTTGCGCGATATGGGCCGACTGCTCGTGCAACAGGTTCGTCACTTCGACGGTTTCGTGGTGAAACTTGTCCTGCTCGTAGCCGATATCTTTGATACATGCCCGCGCGATATCGTCGATATGCGCCATATAATCATGCAGCTTGTCCTGATCCGACAGACCCACTTCTCCGCCAATAACCACACGATCGGTAGTGGCAAATGTTTCACAGGCCACGCGGGCCTCGGGTTCTTCGCGCAGGAATGCGTCTAGTACTGCATCGGAAATACGATCGCAGACCTTATCCGGGTGCCCTTCGGAAACGGATTCCGAAGTAAAAATATAATTCTGTCGGGACATGAAAGTGCTCCATTAAGATTTCCCCACCACGTCAGGAAGCCGTTGTGGCAGGCGTGTGATCGAATACGCTTAGCGTTTGACAGGGTCAATCGGAAATTGGTCGTTTACGCGCCGGGCGTGCCGACATAGCAGCGCAAATAGCACCAACAAAGCTAAAAATACCGGACTGTCTCCAATTCGAGAATAAACGGTAGGGGCATGAGGACGCGGCAATTCGGCGTCGATAAACCCCGCCTGCCCAAGCGCCAGCGCCTCGGTGATCCGCCCCAATGGGCCAATCATTGCCGAAACTCCGGTATTGGCCGAGCGCAACATCGGTAGGCCTTGTTCGATTGCACGCATCTGCGCCTGGGCGAGGTGCTGATACGGGCCGGAACGCGTTCCGAACCAAGCGTCGTTTGTAATCTGCAAAAGAAAATCCGCACGATCCGGCGCGGATAAAATATCCTGCGTGAATACCGCCTCGTAGCAGATCAGCGGCAGCGCCTTGCCAAGCACGCCTACATCCATCAATGCGGCACCTGGCCCCGCGCTAAAGCCATTCCCTGTGGTTGCGGCCATCCCGTAGATACCGAACCGTGCCATCACTTCACCAAATGGCACATATTCCCCAAAGGGCACCAGGTGATGTTTATCGTATAGCCCGCCTTGCTGACCCTCCTCATTTAGATAGATCATCGAGTTATAGATCTGCTGCCCATCGGCACGCTGAATGCCCAGGACTACCGGGGCGCCCTGTGCCGCTTCGCCAATTGCTGAAAGATAGGGCTGCGCGCTGCCCAACCATGCCGGGACCGAGGTTTCTGGCCAGACGATTAGGTCCGGGCGGGGCTCGGCCGCTGTGAATTCAAGTTGGCGTGCGAAAAACACAGACGCATAGGCAGGATCCCATTTCTGGTCCTGGGGTGCATTGGGTTGAATCAGCCGCACGATATGACCAGAGGGCATGACAGGAGGTCGGTTCGCTGCATAGATCAAAGCCAATACCGCACAGCCTGCGGTCAACGCGATCGGTACAACGATGCCGCTTCGGGTACGATTGCTGAACAAGGCTGCGCCCAATGGCACTGTGGCAAGCAGTGTCAGCGCTCCCAATCCATAAGGGCCGACAAGTGACAGAGTCTGGGCAAATGGCGTATCCACCCAAATCTGCGCGATGCCTGCCCAAGGAAATCCGGTCAGAATGTAGCCACGCGCAAACTCGACCAGCGCCAGCGTTACAGACAGCAAAGCCCCCTGCAAGACGGGCGCTCCACCGATGCGTTTCGAAACTCCGAAGGCCAACGCCCAGAACAAGGCCAACCCGCCCGACAAGAAGATCAGAGCAAAAGGGGCCATCCACGCATGGCGTTGGACATCAACCAGAAACGGCTCGATAATCCAGCTTAATGCGTGCGCAAAATAGCCCGTTGCGAAGACCCAACCCAGCAAAACCGCTCGACGATTTGTCTCAGTGCTCAGATACAACGGCGCTATCAGCACCAGCGACAGCAAGCTTATTGGCCAATATCCCAATGGTGCCTGACCACTGGCCGCTGCGACACCCAACAGCGCCGCCAGCACCAACCGCAGCCAAAAGGGCCACCCCTCGGCAGGGTTCATGCAACAATATCCGGCAGCATGACACGCAACCGTTTTATGCGGCGCGGGTCTGCGTCAATGACCTCGAACTCGGGCCCTTCGGGGTGGCATACAACCTCACCACGCGCCGGAACCCGCCCCGAGAGCATGAAGACCAAACCGCCCAATGTGTCGATCTCTTCTTCGTCTACATCTTCGTGGCTGGTCAGAGAGCGGCCAATCTCGGCCTCGAACTCTTCAAGTGGTACACGCGCCTGAACCACGTAGCAGCCGGGTTTCTCTTGTATCCATAGCTGATCTTCGTCGGCATCATGTTCGTCGGCGATTTCTCCGACAACCTGTTCAATCAGATCTTCGATAGTCAGCAAACCATCGACTCCACCGTATTCATCAATCACCAGAGCCATATGGCGACGCTCTGTCTGCATCTTGGTCAGCAAAACGCCAATTGGCATCGATGGTGGCACGAACAGCAATGTCCGCAGCATCGACCTCAGATCGAACTCGGAGGAGTTGCCGTTAAAGCCATGAGTCAGCGCAAAGTCCCTGAGATGCACAAACCCCAAGGGCGTATCCAAAGTGCCATCGTAAACCGGAATGCGTGACAAGCCGCTGTCGCGGAAAATCTGGACAAGTTCGTCTTTCGGGGTTGTCGAGGGGACCGATACGATTTCGGCTGTTGGGATCGCAACATCTTCGACCCGCATTCTGCGCAGGTTGATCATGCCCCTTGGCTGAGCGCTGACGACCTCTGCCCCGTTTAGCTGGCTGGTCTCTTCGCCCTGAGAAGAAAATACGTCGATGAGTCGAGAAAAAAGCCCGCCTCTTTCGTCGCTGTCATTGCTGCTGTTCTGAGAATGCGCGCCATGCGCCGCCCTAGAACTGCCGTCTGTTTCGCCCATTATCCTGTTCCAAATGATCGGGCAAAGGTGCCCATGTCATACATTATATGGGTCATCTATACCCAGTTTGCCAAGTATCTCGACCTCGACCCTTTCCATCAAAGTGGCGTCGAGGTCACGAATGTGATCATACCCCAGCAAATGTAGTGTACCGTGAACGATCAGATGCGTCACGTGATCGTCGGTGCTTTTGCCGGCTTCAGCTGCTTCGCGCGCGCAGGTGTCAAAAGAGATCGCAATGTCGCCCAGCACGATTTCGCCAGTAAAGTCAGGTTGCGGAGCCGGCGGAGTGTCTCCCGCCCGATCCGGGGCCAGCTCTTCGGCAGGCCAGCTGAGGACGTTGGTCGGCGTGGATTTTTCACGAAATTCAGCATTCAATTCAGCGATCCGTGCATCATCGCAGCCCAGCAAGCTGATTTCGCATTGATCCGCCTCAAGATCGCAATACTCCAGAACAGCAGCAATTGCGCGCGTGGCCAAAGGCTCCAGCCCGCGCCAGCGATCATCCTCAAGCGTGATTTCCAGATTCATACCTTTGGCTCCGAGCCCAGCTTCAATCGGCGCCTTGAAAGTTAACCGGTTTCGCGCCCCGCATCGGCCTCATACGCCTCGATAATGGCGGCGACAAGCGGATGGCGGACGACATCTTTCGAGGTGAAATAGTTGAAGCTGATATTCGGGATCGTTTTCAGCAACCGTTCGGCATCCTTGAGACCCGACTGCACACCGCGCGGCAGATCAACCTGAGACCGGTCGCCGGTGATAACCATCCGGCTACCTTCACCAAGCCGAGTCAGGAACATCTTCATCTGCATCGTTGTGGCATTCTGCGCCTCGTCCAGCACCACAAATGCATTTGCCAGCGTACGACCGCGCATGAAGGCAAGCGGAGCAATCTCGATCCGCTTTTCTTCGATCAGCTTGGCAAGTTGTTTTCCGGGCAGGAAATCATTCAGCGCGTCATAAAGCGGCTGCATGTAGGGATCGACCTTATCCTTCATGTCACCGGGCAGGTAACCGAGCTTTTCACCGGCCTCGACCGCCGGACGGCTGAGAATGATGCGGTCAACGTGCCCGCCAATGAACATGGACACCCCGACCGCAACGGCCAGATAGGTTTTGCCGGTGCCAGCGGGACCAATGCCAAAGGCCAGTTCGTTGTTGAACAGCGACTGCACATAGGCCTTCTGGGCGTCGGTGCGCGGCTCGACCAGTTTTTTGCGTGTCTTGATCTCGACCGTGCCACCCTTGAACATCTCAAGCTGGTCACCATCGCGCGTGCCAGTTCCGACCTCGGAATTGCCCATGCGCAACTCGCGGTCGACATCTGCGGCTTCCACATCACGCCCACCTTCGAGCCGTGTATAGAGGGCCTGTAGAACCTCAATCGCCTGCTTTTGCGAATCCTCGTCGCCCAGCACGACAAGCTGATTGCCGCGTCGCACAATCTGCACCGAGAGCTTCTGTTCGATATCGGTCAAGTTGCGGTCATACTCTCCGCACAAATCGATCAATAATCTGTTGTCTGGAAATTCAACAAGCGCCTCACGCTGGGGCATGTCATCTTGCGGTGGGGTCAGGGCACCGATGGCCAATCCGTTCTCCTGTCTTGGCGGTTCACCTTGAGCGTAGACAAACTGAAGAGGTAGACGCAAGCGGCAGTTTCAAAATTTGCACACCTCATGACAAATGCGCCGATGAACGCTGAAACAGCCAACTTTAAACGCCAATCGCGCGGATATCAGAATGTATAGTTCAACCCGATCCGCAGTCCGCGATAGCTTGGCGTCGATTTGGTCGAGAATGACGGACCCAGTTCGACCGTTTTTGATTCGAACTGCAGATACTCGATCTCGCCGGTGATCGACCAATTTTCGTTCAGTTTGTGTTCAGCGCCCAAGCTGGCCGAGAAACCTTGTCGGCGGTCCTCGCTCTCAAATCGGCTTGTCCCGCTTGCATCAGTTAGTGAGCCTGACGTGGTGATATCGCCGCGGACATAACCCACAGTCACGAAATAGAGGACACTGCCGCTGCGGTTGGTAAGCCCGTTCCGCAGGCGGATGGACAATACATCCGAGATCGCGGATCTGCCGCTGACCTCTGCCCCACCGGATCGGGACGAGGTGATGTCATCGAGCGTGCCAAAGTCATAGCCGACTTCCAGCCCATACACATAGTCGCGCCCACCTCTGGCTGGCAGAATGCCGCGCCAGCCACCGCGAAAACCTGCGAAATTTCCGCTTGGCTTAAGGTCGCCCGCAGCAAACGTGTCTCCGTCGTTCACGCGCAGGCCAAACTCGTCCGAACCGCCCGAGGCATGTCCGGCGCTGACCCCCAGATAGAACGCATTGACGTCGCGCGCGAAACGCTGAGACGAGATTACGTCGGGCTCAGTGACTTCCCCGACGACATCGCCGGCCAAAGTCGGGGCAGCGCAAGATAGAAACACGACAGTCGCCGACAAAACACGGGAAAGGTTTACACTCGGAAAACGTATCCAGCTCACTACTCGTACCCTCCGCAAAGGCGGGCCGTCAGGCGGGGTCGGTGCGTTTGTCGACACCCAAAATTCGGCCCAGAAAAATCTAGCCTTCCTCGGAACATAGTTCCAAGCCATAAATCAAGGGTTAAATTTCAAGGCGAAAACCCTTTGCGGGCAAGCCACAAGGGATCAGACCAACTCACCACCCAGCGAGTTCGCGCCAGACGATTTTATCCTTACCTTACGTAAGTCGCCGCTCGCGATATCAGCGTCCGCGACGTGAACCGCATGCAGATACTCGGATTTTCCAACCATCTGGCCCGGTTGCCGCCCAGGTTTTTCAAACAGGACATTAACTGTCTTTCCGACCATCGAGTCCTGAATCTCGCGCTGGTGGCGCGTGATCAACCCTTGCAAGCGCTGCAGGCGTGCATCCGCCACTTCGGCCTCGACCTGTGGCCGTTCTGCTGCAGGTGTGCCGGGTCGCGTCGAGTATTTGAAGGAATAGGCGTAGCCGTATTTGACCTCTTCGACCAAATCCAGAGTGGCCTGAAAATCCTCTTCCGTCTCTTCCGGGAAGCCCACGATGAAATCGCCGGACATCAGAATATCGGGGCGCGCTTTTCGGATACGCTCGATCAATCGCAGATAGCTTTCAGCCGTATGGCTGCGGTTCATCCGCTTTAGAATTTTGTCCGACCCCGACTGCACCGGCAAATGCAGATATGGCATCAACTTCTCACAGGTGCCATGCGCTTCGATCAGCGCATCATCCATGTCGTTCGGGTGCGAGGTGGTAAAGCGTATGCGCTCTAGCCCGTCGACCTTGTTCAATTCCCAGATCAGACCGGCAAGGGTCATGTCTCCGTCCGGTCCAGCCCCGTGATAGGCATTTACGTTCTGCCCCAGCAGCGTGATCTCACGCACACCGCGCTCAACCAGATCGCGGGCCTCACGCAGGATGCGATCTGCCGGGCGGCTGACCTCGGCCCCGCGTGTATAGGGCACAACGCAGAAGGCACAGAACTTGTCACACCCCTCCTGCACGGTCAGAAATGCCGTCGGTCCGCGCTTGGCCTTGGGGCGGTTCTTGAGCTTTTCGAATTTGTCTTCTTCGGGGAACTCGGTATCCAGCGCCTTTTCACCCGCGCGCGTCTTCGCCTCCATCTCGGGCAAGCGATGATAGCTTTGCGGCCCCACCACCAGATCGACAAGCGGCTGGCGGCGGATGATTTCCTCGCCTTCGGCCTGAGCGACGCAACCTGCGACTCCGATTTTAAGGTCCGGCTTTTCCGCCTTGAGGCCCTTGAAACGGCCCAGTTCGGAATAGACTTTCTCAGCTGCCTTTTCTCGAATGTGGCAGGTATTGAGCAGGATCATATCCGCATCATCGGGCGATTTGGTCTCGACATAGCCCTGTCCGCCCAGCGCTTCGGCCATGCGTTCGCTGTCATAGACGTTCATCTGACAGCCATAGGTCTTGATAAACAGCTTTTTCGGTTCAGACATGGGTTGGCCTTTGCAGTCGCTGGATCGGCGTCGTCTATACGTATCGAACGCCGCTTGCAATGCTGGCGCAATTACCCGAATTTGGCGGGAATTTCCAGCAAGGCGGCAACGAAACCAACGATGCAGTACGAATCCCTTGATCACCTTCTGAAATCCGATCGGTCGATCCTGAGCAAGGGACCCGTGGCACTGATATTTACTGAAGATGATGTCGAGCTAGAAGGGACGCTGCTCCATCATTTGAAGCTGGGGTTCAAATCCGTGATCACATTCCTGCCCCAGGAATTCACGCTGGATGAAGCGCTGGAAGAAAGGGTTCATCGAGTGACGATGACCTGCGCGCCCAGAACCGTCGTATTTGAGGCCGTCAATCGGATCATTCAGGCGGCTCAAGGCACGTGGGTATACTACTGCTACAACTCTGAATATCTGTTCTACCCTTTCTGCGAGACCCGCTCGGTCGGAGAGTTACTGGCCTTCCATTCTGAAGAACGGCGCCAGGCCATGCTGACCCATGTGATCGATCTTTATGCGAATGATCTGACGGCCTATCCAAACGGAGTGGCCCCCGATCACGCAATGCTGGACAAGACCGGATACTACGCCCACACGCGGCATGACGCATCTGGCAAGCCGCTAGAGCGGCAACTGGATATGTCCGGTGGTCTGCGTTGGCGGTTCGAAGATCATATCCCGTATGAACGACGCCGTATCGATCGGATTTCGCTGTTCAAAGCAAAAGCCGATCTGAAACTTCTGCCTGATCACACTTTCAATGAGCCGGAATACAATACCTATGCCTGCCCGTGGCACAACAACCTGACCGCCGCGATCTGTTCGTTCCGGGCGGCCAAAGCATTGAAGACGAACGCCGGATCGACGTTTGATATCTCCAACTTCTGCTGGAACCATTCAACTCCGTTCGAGTGGGATTCGCGCCAATTGCTGGATCTGGGCCTGATCGAATCGGGCCAGTGGTTCTAGGTTCTAACGCTGTAACAGAACTGGGAACCAGTCCTCGCGCAGCCGCTGCCCCGGCACCATTTCATGTCCCGGAAATGGCGGCGAAGTCCGGCCTGGACGCTCGACATAACGTGCATCATCACCAACCAATCGCAGCGAAAATGCCCTGCGTCGGCCATCGGAAGTATTGCCTCGGGCCCCGTGTAGCGTGCGATAGTTGAAGGCCACTGCGTCACCGGGCTCCATTTCAAATTCTACAATCTTCATCCCTTCGGCATCTGGGTCCGGAATCGGCATGTACTGCCCCTCGTCGGGGAAGAAACCTTCTTCCGAGACCCAGCGGGTAGGCAGCACTTCTTTTTCCCAGCGGTGCGAACCGGCAACGCAGCGCAAGGTCGCTTGTTTCACCGGGTCCAACGGTGACCAGAAGCTGATATTCTGTTGACCATCAACAAAATAGTACGGCCCATCCTGATGCCACGGCGTTGCCATCGAGGTTCCGGGTTCCTTCACCAGAACATGGTCATGGAACATTTGCACGGATTGCGACTGCATGAGATCGGCCGCTACTTCAGCAGCAGGAGATTTTTCGATCACTTCACGAAACTGCGGGATACGGGACCAGTTGCAATAGTCGTCAAAAAAACGGCCGGTTTCGCCATCTTTCCTGTTCTCCGAAGCATAAGGACCCGGCTCGGCCATATTCGCGGCAACCCCGGCCCGCAGGGTTTCAATATGATCGGCGAACAGGCCTTTGACCAACACAACGCCGTCCGTCTGGAAGTTGTCGATCATGGCCTGAGAAACAAGAGGGTGAGTCATTGCGGTCTCCTTAGATTTGTCGCCCGATCTGCGCATGAATAAGACATCTGTTCAAATCATATCTTTCAATTTAGGTATTAACTCTATGTTATACCTCACTCTGCGCCAGTACGAATATGTTTGCGCCATCGGTCGGCATGGCAGCCTGTCTGCTGCGGCACAACGCCTAAATGTATCGCAACCTGCCTTGTCCAATGCGCTGACCCGGGTCGAATCACGTTTGGGATATCCACTGTTTGCCCGAAGACGGGGTGCCGCGATGGCGCTGACCCCGCAGGGCCGCAAATTCATCGAAGAGGCCGAGACCTTGTTGAAGCGAGCAGCGCTTTTGGAACAGTCAAAGCAGCCGATAACCGGCGAGCGCCGATTGCGCCTGGGATGCTTTGTCGATCTGGCACCCTTTCTTCTGGCCCAATCTCTGCACCGCCTGCAAGAAGCTTTGCCCGACGTCGTCCTGACACACGGGGTTGAGACGTTCGAAGGCCTGATTTCCGGCCTGATCGATGGCAGATACGATTTTGCACTCACCTATGACCTCGGCATGGATGCCGGTTTTTCCTGCAAGAAGTTGTTCGACAGCACCCCACACGCACTGCTTTCACCTGATCATACACTGGCGGCGGCCAATCAGGTCACCCTGACCGAGCTAGCGTCATATCCACTGATTCTGTCTAAAGAGGGTTTGTCTGCACAGCATGTACTCGCGCTTTTTAGACGCAAAGGTCTGAACCCCACAATCTCGCACCGAGCGGAATCATTGGAGCTTTCGCGCAGTCTGGCCGCTCATGGGGAAGGCATCGGGATAAGCTATACCAGCCCTAAAAACGGCTTCAGTTATGATCAGGTCCGCGTGATAAGCCTGCCGATCACCGATCCAGATGCAACCGAATCTGTTGTATTGGCACGGCATGGCACGGGGCCGACAGATCCGATGATCACGCAGGCTGAGCATGCGTTGGTTACGTTGTTATGTAAGGATTAGAGGTTACTTCTTCCGCAGGCGGATCACCACATCGACCGATGCGATTTCGACGCCTTCAGGAGCTTCCGGCAATTGTTGGATCACCAATTGGTCGGATGGTGCATCGCTCAGACGGCTTTCGTCTTCCCAATAGAAATGCGGATGGTCATGCGTGTTGGTGTCGAAATAGCTTTTGGACCCGTCAACAGTGATCTCTTGAAGCACCCCGGCATCGCAAAACGCCCGCAATGTGTTGTATACGGTCGCCAGCGAAACCGCATCACCTTTGGCTTTTGCGGATTCAAACAGGCTTTCCGCTGTCACATGACGATGCAGACCGTCGCCCACAAGCAATTCGGCCAAAGCAACCCTTTGGCGCGTGGGGCGCAAACCTGCGTCAACCAACCAATTTGCAGCGATCTCACGGCTCTGAGGTGTCATGAATCCGATACCTGTGTTTTGCTGCCCTTAATATAAGTGCGCCCTGCCTGCAATTTCAAATGAAATTCATTCGCAAAGAATATTGTAGTCACAACAAGATATGGAGTGCTGGTCTTGCAGGACCTTGCATACGGGTGATAGACGAGGCCAGATGTAATAAACGGACCCAGGCAGGAGAGGCGGCAGAATGGCCCAATTCCCGAGCAGTTTTGACAAGGACGATCTGCTGAAATGCGCCCGCGGCGAACTATTTGGCCCTGGCAACGCGCAGTTGCCGGCTCCGCCGATGTTGATGATGGACCGCATTACCGAGATTTCCGGCGACGGTGGAGCGCATGGCAAGGGTCATGTGCTGGCCGAATTCGATATCACACCTGAGCTTTGGTTCTTTGACTGCCATTTCCCTGGCAATCCGATCATGCCCGGCTGTCTGGGCCTGGACGGTTTGTGGCAACTGACCGGCTTCAACCTCGGCTGGCGCGGCTGGCAAGGACGTGGCATGGCCGTTGGCGTCGGAGAGGTCAAGTTGACCGGCATGGTGCGCCCGGACCGGAAGATGCTGACCTATAAGATTGATTTCAAAAAGGCGATCCAGACGCGCCGCCTGACCATGGGTGTGGCAGATGGCATCGTCGAAGCCGATGGCGAATTGATATACGACGTCAAGGATATGAAGGTCGTTCTGTCAGACGCCTGAGCCTGACCGGCCGCAATAAGGAGTACGCACATGCGTCGAGTAGTCGTCACCGGTCTGGGGGTTGTGTCCTCGATCGGGAACAATGCCGAAGAGGTGCTCGCCTCGCTCAAAGCAGGCAAATCCGGCATCGTAGCAAGCGAACAGATGGTCGAGCACGGCTTTCGCAGCCAGATCGCCGGTTCGCTGAAAATCGATGTGGCCGATCACGTGGACAAGCGGACCCTGCGGTTCATGGGTCCGGGTGCTGCCTATGCCCATATCGCGATGAATCAGGCCATCGCGGACGCCGGGCTGACCGAAGATCAGGTGGTCAATCCGCGCACAGGTCTGGTGGCAGGTTCGGGTGGACCATCGACCAGCGCGATGTTGACTGCGCACCAAACCGTGCTGAAAACCGGCGCAACCAAACGGATCGGCCCGTTTGCAGTGCCAAAGTGCATGTGTTCGACGATTTCTGCGAACTTGGCGACCGCGTTCAAAATCAAAGGTATCAACTACTCGATCACCTCGGCCTGCTCGACCTCGCTGCACTGCATCGGCAATGCGGCTGAACAGATCATGCTGGGAAAGCAGGATGTGATGTTCGCAGGTGGAGGAGAAGAGCTGGACTGGACCCTGTCCTGCCTGTTCGACGCGATGGGTGCGATGTCGTCCAAGTACAACGACACACCTGATAAAGCCTCGCGCGCATTCGATCAGAACCGCGACGGATTTGTGATTTCCGGCGGTGGCGGCATCGTGGTTCTGGAAGACCTCGAGCATGCGCTCGCGCGCGGTGCGAAAATCTATGCCGAAGTAACCGGCTATGCCGCGACATCTGATGGGCACGACATGGTGGCACCATCCGGCGAAGGCGGCGAGCGCGCGATGCGTCTGGCGCTGTCGACCGTGCCCGAAGGCCGCAAGGTCGGCTATATCAATGCCCACGGCACCTCGACCCCAGTGGGCGACGTCGGAGAAGTCGAAGCCGTACGCCGTATCTTTGGTGAAGGCAGTGTGCCTCCGATTTCATCGACAAAATCGATGACCGGTCACGCGCAAGGCGCAGCGGGGGCGCTTGAGGCGATCTTCTGCCTGCTCATGCTGGAACATGATTTCATTACTCCGTCGATCAATGTCGACACACTTGCCGACGGCATCCTGCCCGGTGAAATTGCAACTCAAGTGGTTGAAAACGCAGGCTTGGACAGCGTGATGACCAATAGCTTCGGCTTTGGCGGCACCAACGGATCCATGGTTCTGTCGAAGTATAACGGGTGAACAAGATGTCGGATATTCTCAAGGGTAAACGCGGCCTGATCATGGGCGTGGCTAATGACCGCTCTATCGCGTGGGGCATCGCCAAAGCCATGCACGAAGCGGGCGCTGAGCTGGCTTTCACCTATCAGGGCGAGGCGTTTGGCAAACGGCTTGAACCGCTGGCCCAAAGCTTGGGCAGCGACTTCATGGTCGATGCGGATGTGACCGATGATGATTCATTGGATCGCGCGTTTGGCGAGTTGTCCGCCCGCTGGCCAACAATAGATTTTGTTGTCCACGCTATCGCTTATTCGGACAAGTCCGAACTGACCGGTCGATTCTTGAACACCACGCGGGCAAACTTCAAACACTCGCTGGATGTGTCGGCCTATTCGTTCATCGAAGTTGCCCGTCGCGCCTATCCGCTGATGAAGGACAATGGCGGCACATTGTTGACACTGACCTATCAGGGATCGAACAAGGTTGTACCAAACTACAATGTCATGGGCGTCGCCAAGGCTGCGCTGGAATCGGCGACGCGCTATCTGGCGAACGATCTGGGCCCTGAGGGTATTCGCGTGAACGCCATCTCGCCCGGCCCGATGAAAACATTGGCGGGTGCGGCTATTGGTGGTGCACGCAAGACCTACAAGTTCTGCGACCAGAACGCACCGATGCGTTCGAATGCCACGCTGGAGGCCGTCGGAGGCACCGCCGTTTATCTTGCGTCCGACGCCGGCAGCTATACTTCGGGTGAGATCATCCGCGTCGACGGCGGGTATCATATTCTGGGCATGCCCCAGCCAGAGGCCATGTGACTATATCTTTCCCTGCGGGTGCCAAGATTTGAACATCTTTGCCCCGCAGGGATTACGATATGAGCAAACTTGAACAGATCCTTGCGAGCAACACGCGCTCGCCAGCTTTGAAACGCAAATCAGGAAGCGGACGTGCGCGTCTTTTGCTGCTGATTCTCACATCGCTGCTGATTGCCTTTGTGTTTCTGACCCAACCGCCCGTGCGCGATGCGATTGAGCCGTTGTTGTCACATATCCCGGGCCTTTGATCCAATCAGCATCAGTTGATCGAAACGATTTCGATATCGAAGACCAGATCTTGCCCCGCTAGTGGATGATTTGCATCCAAGGTCACTGTCGCCTCATCTACCTCGACGACAGTCACTGGCAATGCCTGACCGTCAGGAGTTTGCATCTGTAACTGCGTGCCGGGTTCAAGCGGAATGTCATCCGGGATGCCTTCACGCGGGATCTGCTGCCGCATGCCCGGATTGATCGGGCCATAGGCGTCAACGCAATCGATCTCGACACGCTTCTTCTCGCCAATCTCCATGCCCGGCAGGGCAGCGTCCAGACCGGGTATGATCTGCCCGGAACCAACCGCAAACTCCAACGGATCGCGCCCCTCGGAACTGTCGAAGACTTTGCCGTCCAGCAGAGTTCCGGTGTAGTGGATGCGAACCGTGTCGCCTTGTTTGATTGCGGTCATGATGGCCTCCGGCCTGAAAAGAAATGAACGGCGCAGCCTAGAGGCTGACACAGCATTGTAAACCCTGCCCTCTTTAACCCCGGAACCGGTTGTGATTACCTGCGCCCGATCAGGGGAGGATCGGATGGCTATCACCACGTGTGTATTCGACGCTTATGGTACTCTGTTTGACGTGGCCGCCGCCGCCAGGCAGGCCGCAACAGAGCCCGGATTTGAAGCGTTGGCTAGCAAATGGCCCGAGTTGGCCAATCACTGGCGTCTGAAGCAACTGCAATATACATGGTTGCGTGCTGTCGCTGATGCGCATTGTGACTTTTGGGATGTCACGCAAGATGGGCTGGATTGGGCCTTGGAAGCGGTAGGCCTTCAGGGGGATAACACCCTTCGGCAGCGTCTGCTCGATTTGTATTGGGAGTTGCAGGCCTATCCCGAGGTCCCCGATATGTTGAAGGCGCTGAAGGCCGGTGGGTTGCAGACCGCCATCTTGTCCAACGGTTCACCCCCGATGCTGAACGGGGCGGTGCAGTCTGCCGGGATCGGTGATGTGCTGAATGATGTTCTGTCGGTCGAAAGCGTGGGGGTCTTCAAACCCCATGCCAGCGTATACGATCTGGTGCAGAACCGCTTCGGCTGCGCGCGCGATGAAGTGCTGTTCGTCAGCTCAAACGGGTGGGACGCTGCCGGGGCAAGCGGCTATGGATTTGTCACAGCTTGGGTCAACCGCGCTGGCGAACCAATGGATCGCCTGCCGTGGAAACCTGCACATGTGCTGCCGGACCTGACGACGATCCCGCAATTGGCAGGACTTTGATGGCATATTTCACCACCTCGGACGGCAAACGCCTGTACTATGAAGATACTGGCACGGGCCATCCTCTGCTTTGCTTGGCTGGCTTGACGCGCAACTGCCGCGACTTTTCATTTCTTGCGCCACATATGCGTGATCTTCGTATGATTGCGATGGATTATCGCGGGCGCGGCAAGTCCGATTTTGATGCGAACTACATGAATTACAACATCCTGCGCGAGGGGCTGGATGCGATTGAACTGCTGGATCATCTGGGCTTGGAAAAGGTGACCCTGTTGGGCACGTCACGCGGGGGGCTGGTCGCGATGGCCTTGGCCGCCAGCCATCCTGACCGTCTGGCAGGTGTGATATTAAATGACGTTGGTCCGGTAATCGAACCCGCCGGCATTGCCAAGATCATGGACTATGTCGGCAATTCCCCAAGTTCACAAACCTATGATGAGGCTGCGCAGGTCCTGCACGCGATGATGGCACCACAGTTCCCCGGCGTCGCTCAAGATGTCTGGAGACAGCAGGTAGAACATCAGTACATCCAGACGGATACCGGGTTAGAACTGCGTTATGACCCGGCGCTAAGACAAGCGTTGATCGAGCAGGCTGCCATCACCCCGGCACCGGACCTGTGGCCTTTGTTCGACGCCCTGCGTACGATCCCCACCGGTGTGATCAGCGGCGCAAACTCTGACCTTTTAAGCGCGGCCACAGTGCAAATGATGCACGCACACCACCCCGAATTGATCTCGACCGAAGTGCCGGGCCGAGGACATGTCCCGTTCCTGAACGAGCCTCAATCCCTAGACCTGATCCGCAAGATACTGGACGCCAAATGAGCAACATAGACATGATCGAAGCCGCCGCCGAGCGGCTGAAAGGTCACGTGCGCGAGACGCCACTTCTGTCATCGCCTTTCCTGGATGAAATCGCGGGTCGCCGCGTGCTGATCAAACCCGAATGCCTGCAACACACCGGCAGCTTCAAATTTCGCGGCGCGTGGTCAGCTATTTCGGCATTGGATGAGGCGGCGCGCAACCGGGGCGTCATCGCCTATTCCTCGGGCAATCACGCACAGGGTGTTGCCTATGCAGCGGCTCAACATGGAATCTCGTCCGTCATCGTCATGCCCTCGGATGCGCCGAAGCTGAAGATTGAAAACACCCGCGCGCTGGGCGGTGAGGTCGTCCTTTATGACCGCGCCAGCGAAAGCCGCGAAGACATCGGCGAGGCATTGGCTGCCGAGCGCGGTTTGACCTTGATCCGGCCTTATGACGAACCGCAAGTGATCGCTGGCCAGGGAACAACGGGACTGGAGCTGGCACGTCAGGCACGGGCGCTGGGCGTGACCGAAGGTGACGTTCTGATCTGCTGTGGCGGCGGCGGGCTGACATCTGGTATCGCGCTGGCGTTAGAGCGTCACGCGCCCGGTCTGCGCCCTCGTCCATGCGAGCCTGAAGGGTTCGAAGACGTGAAACGCTCGCTGGCAAGCGGGACGATCCAAAGCAACGACGCTACTTCGGGAAACATCTGCGACGCAATCCTGACGCCACAGCCGGGGCAGATAACCTTTCCCATCCTGCAGCGGCTTTGCGGCCCTGGTCTGTCGGTATCTGAACAGGAATCCCTACGCGCCATGGCCTTTGCGTTTCTGCGTCTGAAGATCGTGCTGGAACCCGGAGGAGCGGTTTCGCTGGCCTCTGCCCTGTTTCGCAAGGATCAGATTGATGGGAATGCGGTGATCGTAGTCGCCTCGGGCGGCAACGTGGATCCGCAGATCTTTGAACGGGCGTTGGAATTCCTTACCTGACAATCGCTTACAGCCGGTGCAAAATCCGATTGTAGTCGTTTTAACGGAAACCCTGAGCAGACGGGGACGCTAAACATGCATATCGCTGACCTCAAAGATGTTCGGATACATTACCGAATTGATGGCGACGACGCTGGCGCCCCCATCGTGTTTGCTAATTCACTGGGCACAGATATGCGGCTGTGGGACCCGATATTGCCGCTACTGCCCAAAGGCCTGCGCATCATTAGGTACGACAAACGCGGGCACGGATTGTCATCAGCACCCTCAGCGCCCTATTCCATGGGAAATCTGGTGCGCGACGCCGAGCAATTGCTGGATTATCTAGAGGTCAAGGATTGCGTATTCGTGGGTCTGTCCGTCGGTGGCATGATTGCGCAGGGCCTGGCGGTCAAGCGTATGGATCAGATCCGCGCGCTGGTGCTGTCGAATACGGCCGCCAAGATCGGCACTCCCAAGATGTGGCAGCAGCGTATGGATGCTGTCCGTACCGGCGGGATCGAGGCACTGGCGGATGCCACCATGGATCGGTGGTTCTCGAAATCATTTCGCGCCAGCGCCGAGATGACGCTTTGGCGCAACATGATGGTCCGACAACCGGTCGAAGGCTATCTGGGCTGCTGCGCTGCAATCTCGGGCACCGATTTCTATACGCCAACCAGCGGATTGCGCCTGCCGACCTTGGGGATTGCGGGCAGCGAAGACGGCTCAACCCCGCCCGATCTGGTGCGCGAAACGGTCGATCTGATCCCTGGTTCACGCTTTGCGCTGATCCGAAAGGCAGGCCACCTGCCCTGCGTCGAGCGCCCTCAGGACTTTGCCCAATTGATTGGTGATTTTCTGACCGAGATCGGACATATTTGAAGGAGGGATTGTTGGCAGATTTCTTGCTTGTACATGGCTCTTGGCACGGTGCCTGGTGCTGGCGCGATCTGATCCCGGAACTGACCACTTTCGGACATACCGCCCGCGCCATCGATATGCCAAGCCACGGCTCGGACCCGACGCCTATCCGCGATGTCACCCTTGGAACGTGCAGAGATGCCGTGCTGAAGGCTTCGACACCAAAGACCATCATCTTAGGGCACTCGTGGGGTGGATATCCCGTAAGTGCGGCTGCCGAGACCGACCCGAACGCCATGCGAGGTGTGATTTATCTAAGTGCCTATGTTCCGAAATCCGGGCTATCTATGGTCGAAATGCGCAAACGAGCCCCACGCCAACTGATCGGAAATGCCGTCGAAGTATCCGGCGACGGGTTGTCGTATTCGGTGGTACCGGATCAGGTGCACGACCTGCTTTATCACGACTGCGCGCGCGAGGTGGTTGCCTATGCATTCGCGCGCCTGTGCCCCCAGGCGATTGCACCGCAGACTACCCCCCTAGACGTCGGAGATAACTTCGCGCGCGTTCCAAAAGGGTACATCAGAACTACCGATGACCGAATCGTTACGACCGAATATCAGGCCGAGATGGCGGGCTGCGCGGACCCTGATATGCACCTTACGATAGACAGCTCTCACTCGCCGTTTTTTTCGCATCCTGAGCATCTTGCCGGGTTGATGCACCAGATCTCGCAACGAATGTAGCCAGCCACCGTCGATGTCCCGACCCCGATACGCCGTGCGCCGATCTGTTTGGTTGTCGCACACTGAACCGATGACCCACACAATGCTTATCAATAGGTGGATTCTTTTGCGTCTACCCCACTTTGGCAGAACAACGACACATCCGTGACGGTTTCCACCTTGCAGGTCCCGCCGGGACGGGTCACCGTGATCCCGTTAGGGAGCGGGAAAACACATGCAAACCATCAAAGCAGCCGTATGCCGAGCCTTCGGCGAACCTCTGGTCATCGAAGACATCCTGATTGCACCGCCCGGCATGGGCGAGGTCGAGGTCACGCTGGATGCGGTCGCGATTTGTCATTCGGACATTTCCTTTGCAAGCGGCGCGTGGGGCGGCCACTTGCCCGCGGTTTATGGGCACGAGGCGGCAGGCTTCGTTTCTGCCGTTGGCGAGGGCGCAGGGGATTTCAAACTTGGTGATCCCGTCGTGGTCACGTTGATCCGCGCCTGCGGAAGCTGTCCGTCCTGTGCCGGTGGCAAGCCCACCATTTGTGAGACACCGTATGACACGGTCAAAGGCCCGCTGCAGACTGCCGAAGGTGATGCGCTGGAACAGGCCATGGCGTGCGGGGCCTTTGCCGAAAAGGTAGTTGTCAGCCACCGACAGATCGTCCGCATACCTGAGACCCTGCCCAAGGACCTTGCCAGCCTGCTGTCTTGCGGGGTGATCACCGGTGTTGGCGCAGCGGTCAACGCCGCCCAGCTTCGCCCCGGGCAGGACGTGGTTGTCATCGGCGCCGGGGGCGTCGGCTTGAACGCAATCCAAGGCGCACGTATTGCCGGAGCTCGCCGTATCGTTGCGGTCGATATGACACAGGATAAGCTGGATATCGCAATGGAGTTCGGCGCGACCCATGGTGTTTTGGCCAACCAGAAAGAGCCGTGGAAAGCCGCCTACAAGGCGCTGGGCGGACGTGGCGCAGACGCCGTCTTGATTACAGTTGGTGCAATCCCGGCCTATGATCAGGCCCCGCGTTACCTTGGTCGGGGCGGCAAGGCGATCATGATCGGGATGCCCCATTCTGGTGACATGTCCAGCTACGAACCCGTCGTGCTAGCCGCGCTTGGCCAGGGCATGGTGGGCTCAAAAATGGGCGATGTAGTGATCCAGCGCGACATCCCGTGGATGATCGATCTGTATGAACAGGGGCGGCTGAAACTGGACGAGTTGATCTCGGGTCGCTGGACCCTGTCACAGATCAATGAGGCCATCGAAGACACCAAGTCCGGTGCGGCCAAACGCAACGTGATCTTGTTCGATCGCGACTGAACCCGCAAAAGGAACGCCCGATGAAACTGCAAGATCTCGATGTCATCGTTACTGCCCCTCCGGCCCCGGGTTGGGGTGGGCGCTATTGGATTTTGGTCAAGGTCACCACGGATACGGGCGTGATCGGTTGGGGGGAATGCTACGCGTCCTCGGTTGGTCCCGAGGCCATGACCCATGTCATTCGCGATGTATTCGAACGGCATATGCAGGGCGAAAACCCCGAGAATATCGAGTTGATGTTCCGCCGCGCCTATTCCAGCGGCTTCACTCAGCGACCAGACCTGACCGTCATGGGTGCGTTCTCAGGGCTCGAAATCGCCTGCTGGGACATTTTGGGCAAGGATCGTGATCGTCCGGTCTATGCGCTGCTGGGTGGGCGGATGAACGACCGTATCCGGGCGTACACCTATCTCTACCCACTTCCTCAGCATAACCTGACGGACTTCTGGACTTCACCTGAGCAGGCCGGAGAAAGTGCTGCTGAAATGGTCCGGCGCGGCTATACCGCCGTCAAGTTTGATCCCGCCGGGCCTTATACGATCCGCGGTGGACACATGCCCGCGATGTCCGATATCTCAATGTCGATAGCGTTTTGCAAAGCGATCCGTGAGGCAGTTGGAGACAAGGCCGATCTGCTGTTCGGTACTCATGGCCAGTTCAACACAGCCGGAGCTATACGTCTGGGCCAAGCGCTGGAACCCTTTTCGCCGCTGTGGTTCGAAGAACCCACACCCCCCGACATGATCGAGGATATGGCCCGTGTGGCGCGCACTGTCCGTATCCCTGTCGCGACCGGTGAACGGATGACAACCAAAGCGGAATTTGGCACGGTCCTGCGCGCCGGGGCCGCCGAAATCCTTCAGCCTGCGTTGGGACGCGCTGGTGGTATCTGGGAGATGAAGAAAGTCGCCGCGATGGCCGAGGTTTTCAACGCCCAGATGGCACCCCATCTGTATGCGGGACCGATCGAGTGGGCGGCGAATATTCATCTGGCGGCGTCGATCCCGAACCTGCTGCTGCTTGAAAGCATCGAGACCCCATTCCACGATCAACTGATAAAGGGAAGCATCCGCGTCGAGAACGGATTCGTCACTCCTCCGACCGAGCCCGGCCTTGGTATCGAGGTCGATGAAGGCCTTGCCCGAGCCCATCCCTACAAAGGTGACGGGCTGCACCTACAGATGCAGGAAACACCATGTGACTATGCAAATGGGAATGCGTTTCAAGGCGGTGCACCCGCAACCGAAGGGTAACAATCGACAGGCGAGCAAGCCGATCAGTTCGAGACATACCCCGCGATGACCTGCAACAGTTTAAAGGCTGTGGCTGCATCGTTCTCGACGACCGCCAGAAATTCCTCCTCACCGATCCGTAGGCAGGACAGTTCCGTTTCAGCCACCATGCTCAACGCCCGAGGCTCTTTTCGGATCAACCCCAGCTCTCCCACCAACGCGCCCGCACCAACCGTTGTGATCAGTTGATCGGCCTCGCCCGAACGCGGCAGGTACAATCCTGCCTCGCCCTCAAGGATGACATAGGCGCCATCGGTTGGCTGATCATCCTTCAGAAACACCACCTGGCCAGGTTTCGCTTCGAACCAGCGCGCACCAAAGGCCAGCAGTCGAAGCTGGCGACGGTCGAGCCCAGAGAACAACGGAGTCTGCTCAAGCGCACGCAATTTGCGTACCAGATCGGCAGACGCCGCACCGTCGCCGTCGACGTCGGTTGGGCCTTCACCCGTCACGACCCGGCCCTGACGGATTTCGACATACATGTCGAAAACATCTGGATTTTCGAACGCATCATTTAGATAGATTACAGTAGTTTCGGGCAGCAATTCACGCAGATTTTTATAAACTGCGACCTGTGTCTCCATATCATAGCTGGCAAGCGCGGTTTCCAGGATCAGAATATCTGGCTTTTTGATCGCAGCGCGCGTAAAGGCCAGCGGTTCAGCAAATACGGCAGGCAAGTTCTGGCCGCCAATCGAGACCGGCACATCATAGATCAGTTCCACCACCATCGGTCGCGCCCCGTTCTCGGCCAGAACATCGACGATCAGTTTGCGCGCCTCGTCGGTCCGCGCACCGCCGATCTGGCTGACCTTGCCAAACAGTGCGTTTTCCATGACCGTCAAACCGGGTGCAAAGGCATCTTCATCCAACGGGACGAATACATCGTGCAAGGGTTCCAGCAATTTGGCCGAGTGGCTGTGGCGAAGCTCAAGAATGCGGTTCTTCAGCTCATCCGAAAACGCCGGGCCAATCTGCTCGGCCGAGATCACAAATGGCACCGAAAGCAAGCTAGCCAATTGCTCGTCATCCAGCCCGTTTGCGCCTTCTTTGCGGGTTTGCTCGACCAATTCAACCGCGGCCTCGTAGGTCTGGGCCTCAAGCCCCAGCTTGCGGAACAGAGGGTGATCCGTTCCATCAAGCCCAAAGATCTGGCGCAGCATCTCAATTACGTCGCGTGTCAGGCTGATCAGGGTTTCATCCAACCCCAACTCGCGCAACTGGCCCAGAAACACGGTCTGCTGTGCCAGCAATTGCCGTGTCACTGGAACACAAGGGGTGGCAAACAACAGGTTTTCAGCAACGGGTAGCGCAGGGTTATACGCGCAGCGATCGAAAATCAGCGCCTGCTGATCAAGCCCGGCCTCGCGCACCGCCTTCTGCACCCGAGGGCGCAATTCGACCAGCTTCGCTGCCAGTTCCGGGCGCTCATTCGCATCAAACACCTGCTCGGCACCGCGCTGAAACAACGCAGCGCCCGAGCCCATGCCATCGATCAGTTTCAGCCACCAATCGCGCAGCCGCGCCGTATCGTCAAAACCCGCCATTCCGGGGTCAAGCCATTCGGCGTTGAATGGATCAGCACTATTGCCTGCCCTCAGCGTCTCGGGGAAATCCGGATCCTCGGTGGACTTGGACAATGGATGTGACCGCATCGGCATCATCACATTTTCACCCAACGTGCCCTGAAACATTATGGGGCGCGAGGTTGCTAGACCTATTCGTTGGGCAACAACGCTTTGATGCAGGCCAGCCATATTGATGCCGCCGATTTCAATACGGCCAGAGGTTGGCAGTATCTCGCGGGTCAGCAACTCGGTCAGCGCATGGCGATCTTCCTCGCTGGTGGCCGAAATGCCGACCGTTTTACCTGCTGGGAACGTCAGGTCCAGATCATCCAAAACCTGATTGCCGTCGATATCACGAACCGAGACCTGATTCAGTACGATATCGCCATTCAGATGCGGACGATCCGCTGGCTCTCCGTCAAACAGGGCCTCATCAATCATTCCATCCGGTGCGAAACGATCAATCACAACATCCCATCGCAGCGACATGTCCTGCGTTTGATTATAATAGGTCAGCAGTTCCTTCCAGGGCGAACTCAAGTCTTTGTAAGCCGCCAGCGCAGCCACCAGAGCACCCAGCGAAACAGATCCCTGCAACACCAGCAGGCCACCGACAAGGTAGAACATGAATGGCGTCAGCTGCGATATGAAGTTGTTGATGAACTTCATAAAGAACTTCTTCTGATAGATCTCAAAGCGGATGGCGAACAGCCGCCCCAGTTGGTCCGAGATCATCGCCCTCCGATATCGCCAACCGCCATTGGCCCGTAGGGTCGAGGCTCCGGCAGCGTTCTCGCCGATCTGGGCAGCCAAAACGCGGACCTCTTGAATGCGCTTCTTGTTCAGAAGATTGATCTGGCGTTGCAATCGCGGGATCAGCCAGGCCTGCAGCGGGATCAACGCCACCGCGGCCAGTCCGAACCAAACGCTTTGGAGGAACAGAAAGGACAGGATCGTGATCATTTGTCCGGCCTGCAGCACGGGCTGACTGATCGCATCCCCCATCAGCCCACCCATCGGTTCGCTTTCAGCGGTTATCATCGAGACCATTTCGCCCTGACTGACCCGCTCAAAATATGGTTGTGGGAAGCGAAGCGCGCGGTTGATCAACTGATAGCGAAAGCGACGCAGCATACGCTCGCTCAGTACACCCTTCATGGTGTTGATACGCATCTTCATGAGCCCGTGCGCCAGCACCGCAGCCAGAAAGGCAAAGCACAGGATCATCAGAAAAGTGGTCTGCGTCAGGCTATAACCCCAGACATCGACAATCTGACTTGTCGCGCCGATTGCGTCATTGATTATGCGCTTGGGCAGCTCTAACGTCAGGTAAAGCAAAGGAAACAAGGTCGACGTCACGGCCAGCAAAATCAACTGGTCGCGCTTCGAGTATTTCCAGATGAACTGAAAGATCGATCGTTCTATTGAACCCGCCCCTACTAACGATCCGCCGCTCAAATCACTGATTTTGGCGTGAATACAACGGGCCGAATTTACCGCAATCGTATCCTCGGACGCAAATGAATTTCCGATTTGCGCCTAATTTGCGTTGTGTGAACAAGTTCATTTGCGCGTTTCGCGTTTACCCCCTAATCTCCTGATTCAGGACGATATCGGGAGGATTCATTTGCCTGCCAGCTTTGGCGCTGTGTTTCTGTTGCTGTGCCTGCTTCAGATCAAACACATGTTCGCCGACTATTATTTACAGACGCCCAAGATGCTTTCCGGGCGAGGCACGTATTTCCACATGGGGCGCGCGCAACATGCTGCTGTGCATGTTGTGGGTTCGGTCGTGATTTTCGCGCTCTTTCGCGCCCCGATTGAATTCATACTGATCATCGCTGCGTTGGAATGGATCGTGCATTTCCACATCGACTTTGCCAAAGCCAACTATTCTGACCGCAAACAGCTGCAACCCAATCAGGCCGCTTTTTGGCGTGCCGCTGGTCTGGATCAGTTGTTTCACAACCTTACTTATATTGGCATGGCCTGGGCTTGGGTGGCTTTCGCGGCTTAAGCTTCAGGGTACCACCGGTCGGTTCCGCTTGATCGTCCGCAGTACGACATTCGTTTGCGCGCTGGCGACGGCGGGCAATCGAAACAAGAAATCTTCCAGAAACGTGTTGTAAGCCGACAGATTCCTGCACAAGACACGCAGATGATAATCCGCCTGACCTGTCGTGGCGTAGCATTCCTGCACTTCGGGGCTGATCTCGACGGCCCGGATGAAGTCGACAATCTTGTCCGGGTCATGCCGGGTCAGGTGAACATGCACTATTGCTTCGAACGTCAACCCCATCTCGGCAGGGTTCACCAAAGCGCCGTACCGTTCGATCACCCCAACCTCTTCCAGCGCGCGCACCCGGCGCCATAGCGCGGAGGCTGACATGCCGACTGCATCTGCCAATTCGGCGTTTGAAACCCGGCTGTCATTTTGAAGCAGCGTCAGAATGCGGTGGTCCCGATCATCAAGAGTAGTCATCTTGGAAAGATTCATCCGTAAATATAACTAAATCTGGTGAATCCTATCATATTTTGCAGAACTCGCACAAAATCTGAAACAGAAATTCATCTGTGGGGGGTTAAAATAACCGAACACCAAAGACAAAAACCCATGGACGCGCAGCAATGAGCCACCACGAACCCTCCCCCCGCACCTATCGGCTTGAAGACCGCTATACCCTGACGCAGGGCCGGGTTTTTCTAACAGGCACGCAAGCCTTGGCGCGGATTATGATGGACCAGGCCCGACGCGACCGTCAGGCCGGGCTGAACACGGCGGGGTTTGTCTCGGGCTATCGCGGATCGCCACTGGGCGGGCTGGATCTTGAGCTATGGCGCGCAAAGGACCGACTGAAGACGGATCGCATCACGTTCATGCCCGCCGTGAACGAAGACCTCGGCGCAACGGCGGTTCTTGGTGCGCAACAGGCCATTTTGGACCCGCATTGCGAGGTCGAGGGCATCTTTTCGATGTGGTACGGTAAAGGCCCCGGTGTCGACCGATCAGGCGATGCATTGAAACATGGAAACGCATATGGGTCTGCGCCAAAAGGTGGCGTGCTGGTCGTGGCAGGCGATGATCATGGTTGCGTCAGTTCTTCGATGCCGCATCAGTCGGATGTGGCCTTCATGTCGTGGTTCATGCCGACATTGAACCCAGCCTCGGTCGAGGAATATTTGGAATTCGGCGAGTACGGGTTCGCTCTGTCCCGTTTCTCAGGCACCTGGGTCGGGTTCAAGGCGGTCTCGGAAACGGTCGAAAGCGCACGGTCCGTCGATCTGCACCCGGATCGCAGCTTTTCCCTGCCGCAGATCGACTTGCCCGAACGCGGCTTGCACGTCCGCACCGCCGATTTGCCCTCGCCCGAGATCGAGACCCGCATCCAACACAAGTTGCGCGCCGTTCGGGCCTTTGCCGAAGAAAACCCCATCGACCGGCGTATTTATGACATCGACAACGCGAAGTTCGGCTTCGTGACCACCGGCAAGGGGCACCTCGATCTCATGGAGGCGCTGCGTTTGCTGGACCTTGATGAAGCCGCCTGTCGCCGCTTGGGGATCGACATCTACAAGGTTGGCATGGTCTGGCCCCTGGCCCGTCGCAACGCGTTGCGCTTTGTGAAAGGCAAGGCCGAGGTTCTGGTCGTCGAGGAAAAGCGCGGCATCATCGAAAGCCAGTTCAAAGAATATTTCTATGACTGGCCCGGCGACAAACCCCATAAAATGGTAGGTAAATATGACAGCCATGGCGAACCGCTGATCCCATGGACCGGGGAACTCAGCCCTTTGATGCTGGCCCCTATTGTTGCCGCCCGACTTAACACGTTCTTCCCTGAAGAAAACCTGCCTGCCAAAGCGCGTGCACTGACTGAGACAGAACCGCCCGTGATCAACGTCCCGGGCGCAACACGGACACCCTATTTCTGCTCGGGCTGCCCGCACAATACATCAACTAAAGTTCCCGAAGGTTCTACCGCTGCCAGCGGCATCGGTTGTCATGTAATGGCATCTTGGATGGATCGCGAGACGGTCGGCTATGCACAGATGGGAGGCGAAGGCGTACCCCATGTGGTGGCCTCACAATTCAATGGCGGCAAGCATATCTTCCAGAACCTTGGCGAAGGAACGTGGTACCATTCGGGTTCGCTCGCGATCCGTCAGGCCGTCGCGGCAGGGACAAATATCACCTATAAAATCCTCTACAATGATGCGGTCGCAATGACCGGAGGGCAGCCGGTGGATGGGCCCGTCAGCGTGGCAGGCATTGCGCAAACCTGCCGGGCCGAGGGGGTTGAGCGGATCGCGCTGGTCTCGGACGACATTGCCAAGTTCAGCCGATCCGATTTCCCGGCAGGCACTACGTTCCACGACCGGGCAAAGATGGACAGCCTGCAACGCGAATTGCGCGACATTCCCGGTGTTACGGTCCTGATCTACGAACAGACCTGCGCCACCGAGAAACGCCGCCGCCGCAAGCGCGGTACGATGGAGGACCCCTCGACCTTCGTCTGGATCAACGATCTGGTCTGCGAAGGCTGCGGCGACTGCTCGGTCGCGTCGAATTGCCTGAGCGTTGAGCCGCGAGAAACCCCGCTGGGGCGCAAGCGCAAGATCAACTTAAGTTCGTGCAACAAGGATTTTTCGTGCCTGAACGGATTCTGCCCAAGTTTCGTGACCGTTGCAGGCGCAACCCGGCGAAAGCGGGCCATAGATCTGGACCTCGACGCGCTTGAGGCAGACCTGCCAGGCCCAAAGCTTCCGTCTTTGGACACACCGTTTGATCTGCTTGTGACAGGCGTGGGTGGCACTGGGGTTGTCACGGTTGGGGCCCTGATCACTATGGCCGCGCACCTGGAAGGCAAAGGTGCCTCGGTCCTGGATTTCACCGGATTTGCGCAGAAATTCGGCACGGTACTCAGTTACATCCGCCTTGGCGCAGCTCCGGATGCGCTTAACCAAGTACGCATAGATCGTGGCGCTGCGGATGCGGTGATCGGCTGTGATGTGGTGGTGAGTTCGGCCCCCAAAGCCTCGACTCATTATGCCCGCGGGACACGCGTTGTGCTGAACAGGGCTGAGATGCCCACCGGCGATCTTGTCCTGCGCCGCGATGCCCAATTGCGGGTCGATAAGCGGGAACAGGCGATTGCAGATGTGGTTGGGGCGGACAATCTCGCCAGCCTTGACGCAAATGCAATAGCTGAGGCGCTACTGGGGGATTCCGTCTTCGCCAACGTCATTTTGCTGGGTTATGCATGGCAAAACGAGCTGGTTCCGGTGTCGCATCTTGCATTGGCTCAGGCCATCTTGCTGAACGGTGTTGCCGTCGAAAAAAACCGGCTGGCCTTTGCTCTTGGGCGTTGTCTGGCGGCTGGCCCCGACCGCATTCACGGGCTGGCACTACCCGAAGAGGCAAACGGCACCTTGGATCAGGTGATTGCGCGTCGGGTGGCGTTTTTGACAGATTATCAGGATGCCGCATATGCGGATCGCTATGCGCAACAGATTGAAGCACTCCGCGCGTCGAACCCGAAAATATCCGACGATATTCTAGAATCCGTAGCCCGTAACCTGTTCCGCTTCATGGCCTATAAGGACGAGTTCGAAGTGGCCCGGCTGCAAACGTCCCAAAACTTCGACAACGAACTGAAGCAACAGTTCGAGGGAGATTTCAAAACCAGTTACCACTTCGCCCCGCCAATGCTCAGCTGGCGCAAGGACGAACGGGGCCGCCCCCTCAAGTTTGCACTGGGTCCATGGATGCGCCCGGTTCTGCGGGGACTGTCCCGTCTACGTGGTTTGCGTGGCTCGGTCCTGAACCCCTTCGGCTATCACTCCGAAGCGCGACTGCATCGAGATATCCTAAACTGGTACCAATCGCTGTTGGGCATGTATCTGACAAACCCCTCCGCCCATTCCGAGGCCGAGTGGCTGGACGTGCTGTCAGCTGCGGACCAGATACGCGGCTTCGGTCCAGTACGGGAAGAAAGCTATGAGAACGCGCGCGCGATGGCGCGTTAACCAAGCACCGAGAAACTGCTATCGGTATTGACCGGTCGCTTGCGGGAATAAAAACCGGTGTCGATTGTGCGTCCAATGTAAGGCAGTTCAAACTGCATCGGCTTGTCGTCATGATCCGCACCGCCTTCGACGTAGTCGATCAGTTCAGCCATCATTTTGCCTGCAATCGGCGCGTTCTTGTATTGGTTACCGCTGGTGCCGCAGGCCATGTAAAACCCCGGCAGGCTGGACTTGTCATAGATCGGAATCCAGTCGGTCGAGGCATCATACAAATCCACCACCCCACGGGTTCTGGAGGGTATCCCCAGGCTAGGGACCCGTTGGGCATAACGCATGGCCTGCGTGGTCCATTGATCCGTAAAATCGTGGTTATAGCTTACATCATCTTCGCACCATTGATGCGGATCACAAGCCGGATCCTCGGAACCGATCAGAATATGATTGCCATGTTCTGGACGGCAATACAGCGCGATATCACTATCCGAGACAATTGTTCCTTGCGATTCGAAATCAAATCCTTCGGGCGCGGGTACATGCACCACCTCCTGCCGCAGCGGGCGGGTCCGAATTGTCATGTCGCCCAGAACCCCGGCCATTTCGTTGACAAGCGCTGACCCGGGACCGGCAACATTCACCACCACTTTGGCGTGGATTTCTTCACCAGAGGCAAGTCTGACACCTGCGACGCGCCCCTGCTGCGACAGGATTTCGCGCACGTCTGCGCCCGTTCGCACTTCGGCACCATGCAGCTTGGCGGCATCCATCAGGTTTTGCGCCGACAAGGCCGGATCGGTCACATAACCTGCTTTCGGCCAGAACACTGCGCCCTGAATCCGATCTCCGTTCGGTTGGCCGAACTCCGGATCATCCATGCGACGCGCCGGGGCAAAGCTGTCCAGAGAATAGATCGGCAGACGTTCGGTAATCCGCTCAGGTGTCCATTCTTCAAACGGACAATCCAGTTCGGCGCTGTATTTCTTATGTTTCTCAAGAAACCCATTGGCCTCGGTCTTGACGACCAAACAACCGGTCTCACGAAACTGCGCCAAATCGGCTGTGTCGGGCAAGCCCAGATAGTTCGCCCAATCACGCCAATAGTGATAGCCTTCCCAAGCGAACGCGGTTCCATCGAGGGTCGAATAATGCATCCGAATTATCGCGCAAGAGCCTGCGGTCGAGCCATGCCCAACCTGCGCATTGCGATCCAACGACAGAGTTTTCCATCCGGCCTTGGACATCTCGAACGCGATGGCGGCTCCGATCACCCCGGTGCCAATGATGATTGCGTCAGGTTGGTTCATGTCCTGCCCCTTCCCAGAAACGTTTCGCATACGCGCTGAATTCGGTGATTTCCTCGGGTCGCGGTTCGACCCCTGTAAAAACATAAAGGTAGTGTGGAACCATCGACAGCCTGATCGCCAATGGTTCGTTTAACTGCGCCAGATCATATCCGATCTGCATATAATATAGCACCCGCGCCCGCGTCTCTGCCTCGGTCTCATCATAGTTAAACCGGATGAACATCGCGCGCAGCGCGGCCAGGCGACGGGCATCGGACTGGTCCAGCATACGCCGCACCTTTCCCGATCTTCGTGCCCAATCCCGCACAGCAAAATCAAGAGCCGTATCAAATAGTTCGGTATTCACAACGCAGCGCTGAACATTGCACACCGCAGCCGTGATCGTTTCAGCAGGCAATTCGGATTGCGCGATCAAGGCCGCCGTATTTGTCGCCTGCCATCGCGCCAGCAGCGCATCCAGTAATTCCTGCCGCGACTTGAAGTACCAGTAGAATGATGAGCGCGAGACCGCCATCCGCTCGGCAAGGTTCATGACTTTCACCTGCTCGACCCCGTCCGAAATCAGGACGTCCATGGCCACGTTCAGCCAATCATCGCGCGTGACCTTGAC
This sequence comes from Ruegeria sp. A5, assembly GCF_056543005.1. Lineage (NCBI taxonomy): Bacteria > Pseudomonadati > Pseudomonadota > Alphaproteobacteria > Rhodobacterales > Roseobacteraceae > Ruegeria > Ruegeria sp. A5. The sequence goes on along the minus strand of NZ_JBQGAV010000002.1, from coordinate 42,837 downwards.
GTTACCAATCAGTGGCTCAGCTTCGGGATCGTCCCTGTGCAGGATGGGTTTGGTGCTCATTCAACTCTCCGGCGGTGCGCCGCCCTCTTCTGTACGGCGCGCTATGAAATCCTTCAACGCACCAAGGCGATCCGTATCTGATGCCGGTGCTTTGAAATTTGCCAGGATTTCCTTCCATACACCGGTCGCGCGATGGTTGGCGTCGATCGCGCCACGCTCGGTCCAGGTGCCAAAATTTGCGTAATCATGCAGGTGCGGCTCATAAAATGCGGTATTATAGCGCTCCATTGTCTGGCTCGTGGCGAAGAAATGTCCGCTGGGTTCAACCTCGCTCAGCGCAGTATCAAACCCGATCTCTGCACCATTGGCCTGTGCCCCTGCACAAAGCTCGGCCACCATGTTCAACACTTCGGCATCGCAGATCATCTTCTCGAAAGATACGGTCAGGCCACCTTCGAGCCATCCGGCCGAATGAATGATCACCGTCGCCCCGGCCATCAGGCAGCCCCACAGGCCGAACTGGTTTTCATTGGCGGCCTGAACGTCGTTGATATTTGCCGCAGACCCCGCCGCAGACCGCCAGGGCAGGCCCAGATACCGGGCCAACTGGCCCGCCGCCAAAGACGCCTGAAAATGCGAGGGTGTCCCGAATGCAGGCGCCCCTGATTTCATGTCGACATTGCTGGTAAAGGTCCCATAGCACACCGGCGCACCGGGGTTGGTAAGCTGGGTCAGCGTCAAGGCCGCAAGCGCCTCGGCATGGGACAGCGTGATGGCCCCGGCCACCGTGATCGGAGCCATTGCGCCCATCAGGGTAAAGGGTGTGATGATCGACATCTGACCATGGCGCGCAAAGTCGATCAGCCCCTGAGCCATTGGAATATCCAGCGTCCGCGGGCTGTTGGTGTTGATAATCGTGTAACAATGGGCGTTAGCGCGGAACTCCTTGTCAGACAGACCTCGCGCCGTCGAGAGCATCTCGAAGCAGTCCATCACTTGCGGCGTGCCTCGCGAGAAGAAGAACGGGAACTTATCCGTCAGCTCCATCTGCGCTTGTGTGGTGAAATAGTGCCGCACATTGGTTGGCACGTCCTGCGGTTCGACCTGCGGTGAGATCATCTGGAAGACATCAAAGTGATGAGTGAGCTTTAGGAACTCCAGATAATCCTGCCCACTCGCTGGCCGCCGACCGCGTTCCAGATCGGTCGCGTTTGGAGCGCCAGCCCCGGGTTGGAACACCAAAGAGCCCAGCTCCAAAGTGAAACCCCGGTGCCGCGCGCCCGCCCGGCAGCCGATGGATTTCGGAGCTGAGGCCACCGCAGCCTCAACCATATCCCGCCCGATGAAGACCATTTCGCTGTCTTCATCCACGCGGGCGCCACCCTGCGCGTAGATTCGCCGCGCTTCGGGCAATAGAACTTTCACGCCCAACTCTTCCAGTGTGCGCAATGCGGTGTCGTGCATATCTGCAATCTGATCCGTCGGGAACACTTCCATCTGTGGAAACGGATTGCGCAACTGGCGATAATTCACCTCGCGACTAGATTGCGGGGCGGCATCGGTCCCGCGCCCGCGCCGTCGGCGTCTTTGGCCCAAGTCCGACATGGTCAACCTCGCATCGCTTTGCCAAGCGGGTCATAGGGCGACGGCGCAATCACGCGGGCCGGGCGTTCGACACCGACCACATGCACCGACAACTCGGTGCCTGGTTCAGCCTTGTCGCGGTCGACCAAAGCCATGGCCAGCGACTTGCCCGTGTAGTGGCCATAGCCACCCGAAGTCACAAATCCAACGCGCTCTTCCCCGGCCCAAATCGGTTCATACCCGCTGGCATCGGCATCCAGCGCGTCAACCTCAAGCGTCACTTGAACTTGCGCCGGACCGTTGCCATCGCGTTCAGCCAGCGCAGCCTCTTTGCCAACGAAATCCTTGTTCCAGTCGATCCAGCGATCCATTCCGGTCATGCCTGGCGTGTAAAGCTGAGTGAATTCTGCAGACCAGATACCAAAGCTCTTCTCAAGCCGCGTCGACTGCATCGCGTTGAATCCGCATTCGCGGATACCGTCCCCGGCCCCGGCCTCTAGCAGCATCCGGCGCAGTTTGATGTGGTCGCCATAGCGGCAGTTTATCTCATACCCTTTTTCGCCCGTCACAGACATACGCGCCACACGGGCACGCACCAGACCGATATCAAAGTCGCCACAGCCCATGAATTTCAGGCCCGAGATATCCTGTTCGGCCAGTTTCTCGACCACAGCCTGCGATTTCGGCCCAACCACGGCAAAACCGCAATATTCCTCGCCCAGATCGCGGATATTCACGGCGTCCATCATGTGATCATTGAACCAGCGCATATGCCATGCGCGTAGATAATAGCTACCCATGATCCACCAGGTCCCGTCGCCCCAGTTCAGCACGGTCAGATCACCCTTGAGGCGACCGTTTTCACCCAGCATTGGAGCCAGTTTGGCACGCCCCGGTGCAGGCAGTTTCGACGCCATGATCCTGTCCAGCCAAGCCTCGGCATTTGGCCCAGTGACCTCAAAGCGCGAAAAGCCCGAGATATCCAGTAGTCCCACGCCTTCGCGGATGGTTTTGCACTCCTCAGCCACGATGTCGTGCGCATTCGAGCGTTTCAGCGTCGGCGTCTCTTCAAAGCCTTCGGGCGCAAAGTAAAGCGGCACTTCCAGATCCCAACTGACGCCCCATTTGCACCCCGCCTCGGTCATTGCATCATGGGCTGGGGCCATCTTCAGCGGGCGACCTGCGGGCAGTTGCTCGTTCGGGTAAGTCATCACGAAACGACGGGAATAGAACTGACCGGTTGTTTCGCGGATGTAGCGTTTGTTCTGAGCGAAATCGCCATAGCGCGCCACGTCCATAGGCCATGCGTCGGCCTCAGGCTCGCCATGGATCATCCATTCGGCCAGCGTCTTACCAACGCCGCCACCCTGCAGGAATCCGGCCATCACCGCACAAGCTGACCAATAACCGCGCTTGCCTGGGACCGGACCGACCAGCGGGTTGCCATCGGGTGAGAAGGTGAACGCGCCGTTCACCCATGTTTTGATGCCAACATTCTGGATCGACGGGTACCGTTCAAAGCCCAGCGTCAGCTCGTTCTCGATCCGGTCGAGCTGTTCCTGGAACAACTCTTCACAGTAGTTCCACGGCGCACCGTCCATAGCCCAGTGCTCGTGATCGACCTCGTAGATGCCCACCAGAACGCCCTTCTGGTCCTGTCGCATATAGGTGAAGCCTTCAAGATCAACCGTCATCGGCATCTCGAAATCCGCCTCGGCCACCTCAGGCACCGTATCGGTGATCAGATAGTGGTGTTTCAGCGGCGAAACCGGCAGCTCCACTCCGGCCATGCGCCCCACCTGTTTGGCCCAGAGGCCAGCAGCGTTGACCACATGTTCACAAGTGATAGTGCCTTTGTCGGTCACAACTTCCCAACCATCCGCAGTCTGTGTCAGGCTTTCGACCTTGGTTTCTTCGTAGTATTCCGCGCCACGTTTCTTGGCCGCAGTTGCATAAGCCTGAACCGTACCGGTTGTATCGATGTAACCTTCGCGATCCGCCCACATCGCGCCCAGCATGCCGTCGGTGGACATGATCGGGCAGCGTTTCTGCGCCTCCTCTGGCGACAACAACTCACAGTCGTCAATGCCGATGGACTGAAAAATGCGGTAGTTGGCCTGCAGCCACTCCCACCGTTCGGGCGTGCCCGCCAGCGTCAGGCCGCCGGTCATGTGCAGGCCGATATTCTGGCCCGACTCTTTTTCAATCTCGCTGAGCAGATCAATCGTATAGGCCTGCAGCGACGCCATGTTCGGATCTGCGTTCAGCGCATGGATGCCTCCCGCCGCGTGCCACGAAGACCCCGAGGCCAAACGCCGCCTCTCCAGCATGACCACATCTGACCAGCCAAACTTGGCGAGATGGTACAGAACCGAGGCGCCGACAACGCCGCCACCGATGACTACGACACGATACTGAGATTTCATCCTGCGCTCCCCTGCATGACTCGCAGAGGACGCTAGAGGCACTGTTCACTTCTGTCTAGACATTTCTGTACAGTTCGAGGGACAGCACCCGGATCAGCTTAAAGCCGGGCGCTCGGGCGTGTCTGAACGGCATCAAACCAGGCGCGTGTGGCCGTGTTCTTTTCTGGGATACGCATCTTGATGACACGTGCGAAATCGACAAACACAAATGTGGTGATGTCGGCCAGAGAGAACATATCACCCGCAACGAAACCGCTGACTTGCAGACGGGCTTCTAGCAAATCGAAGAAGGCGCGCACCCGCTCAGCCCCCCGCTGCGCTAGTTCAGGGATTTGGGCGTGGTTTGCAGGCCCGGTAATCGCGCGGTCTCTGAACGAAGGATGGGTGTTGCGCAAAGTTTCCGCGATTGGTGCGCCACATTGCTGTTCGGCGATGGCATTCCACATCAGAATTTCGCCTTTTTCATCCGGCGTATGCCCCATCAAGGCAGGTTCCGGAAAGCGCGCTTCGAGATAGGCGGCGATGCCAAGATTTTCGGTCAGCGTGGTGCCTTCATCCGTGACAAGAACAGGGATCGTTGCACCGGGGTTCACGGCCCGGAAGGCATCGCTAAACTGTTCACCTTTGGCGATTGAGATATCGCGGGTTTCAATCTCCAGCCCCTTTTCCGCAATAAACATCCGGGCACGGCGCGGGCTTGGCGCGGTTGAGCAATCGTAGAACAACATATTTGACGGTCCCCTCCAAAGCATCACACCTCAGACGTTAGACCGGCCCGGCACTACAGCGCGAGTCGGATCACACAGTGACCCTACGGCAGATCAACGCCGGTAGATGAAACAGCGCCCCTCCACCGCGCCTGCAGGCAGCGGCACTTCGGTCAGCGTTTCAAAATACATGCGATCGCTGGATACCATCAGCCCGCCCTGCGCCAGAAGCGGTTCGATCAAAGGTGAGACGAGGCGGGCAAAAGCATCATTCTTTTGCCGGTTGTGTCCCCCAAGATCGGCATGGATCAGACTGGCTGACGCGCCAAATCGCGTAACCGAAGCAGGCAATGTTTCGCGCACATCACCGAGAATCACCAGATCATCGGGCGGTGTCGAATCGGGATGAGACGCAACGGCCCGTTCAAAAACATAAACAGGACGGTCCTGAATGTGCTTAACCATGTGGTGATATGTGCGCCCATTTCCCAATCCCAGCTCAAAAACCGGACCGGGCTGCCCCGTGGTCTGCGCGATGGCAAAGTCCAGACAAGCACGTTGCGAGACCATTCGGTCAATGAACAGATCCAATCGGCTTTGTTGCTCGGACACGGGGCACCTCTTTCAAAATCATTCGACACCAGTCGGGGGGCGATTGCGCCTTTGATGGCAAAAACTCAAGACTTTGTGTAGCCATACGGCCCGAGTTTCACGATTCCGCGACAATTCGGGTGAAGAAGGTGTTTGACTACGCCGCCCCAACCGCGCGAAACTGCTCAAAAAAGACAGGGAGTTCACAAAGCCGATGTTTTTTAGCCGCCAGACGGGTGGAAAACCCGCATGAGTGCGTTGTTGTCCGTTCGGGATCTCAGCATCGGCTTTGGCACGGGTCCATCCGTTGTCCAAGATGTCAGCTTCGAGGTCGAACCCGGGCAGACACTTGCATTGGTTGGAGAATCCGGTTCGGGCAAAACGATTTCCTGTCGCGCTGCACTGCGTATTCTGCCGCGTACCGCCCAGATCCGTAGCGGAACGATCACGCTGAACGATTCCAAAGGCACCGCTAATCTGATCGAACTGAGTGAAAGACAGATGCGTGGTATTCGCGGCAATCGGGTTTCTATGATTTTTCAGGAACCGATGCGATCTCTGTCACCGCTTCACAAAATCGGAAATCAGGTCAGCGAAGTTCTTTGGTTGCATCGCGGCGCATCCGATGCACAGGCCCGCAAAGAAGTTCTGACCCAGTTTGAGAGGGTTGGTTTCCCCGACCCTGCCCGCGCCTACGACAGCTATCCGTTCGAGCTGTCCGGCGGCATGCGCCAGCGTGCCATGATTGCCATGGCCATGGTGTCCAAGCCTGAATTGCTCATCGCGGACGAGCCGACAACAGCGCTGGATGTTACCACCCAAGCGCAGGTTCTTGGGCTGATCAAAGAGCTGCAGCGCGAGACCGGTATGGCGCTGATCCTTGTCACCCATGACCTGGGTGTAGTTGCTAACATGGCCGAGCGGGTGGTCGTCATGCACAAAGGCCGCGTGATGGAAGCTGGCCCGGCAGCACCAATTCTGAACGATCCGGCGCACCCCTATACGCAGCAGCTGTTCGACGCTGCGCCTGAGATACCCGATCAGGATGCCGTCGGCATACCGATGCCCGACGAGGACCTAATTCTGCAGATGACCGGGGTCTCAAAGACCTACACGATGCGATCGAGCAAAGGTTGGAAAGCCGACAAACTGATCCATGCCTGCCGGGGCGTAGATATGAAGCTGGCGCGCGGCAAGACGCTTGCAATCGTTGGCGAAAGCGGGTCTGGCAAAACAACCGCCGCCAGAATCGCTCTGGGCGCTGAACTGCCCGACCCGGGCGGCGAAGTTCTGTTCAGAACAACAAGGGATTCCGAACCGATAACGGTTCACAGTATGACACGGACCGAACGCACCGCGTTTCAGCGCAAGGCGCAAATGGTGTTTCAGGATCCCTATAGCTCTCTTAGCCCCCGTATGCGCATTCAGGATGCCATGACCGAGCCGTTGGAGATACACCGCCTCGGCACTGTGGCAGAGCAGCGCGACAAAGCGGCCGCGATGTTGCAGCGGGTCGGGCTGAATGCCGATATGCTCAAACGCTATCCGCATGCGTTTTCTGGTGGACAACGACAGCGCCTATCTATCGCCCGCGCGATGATGCTGGACCCGGCGCTGATTGTTTGTGACGAGCCAACCTCGGCGCTGGATGTATCCGTTCAAGAGCAAATTTTGACCCTGCTCGAAGAACTGCAGGACAGTCTGAACCTGTCTTACCTGTTCATCTCACATGATCTGGCCGTCGTCGCGCGCATTGCCGACGAGGTCGCCGTCATGCGCCGGGGTCTTGTGGTGGAACAAGCCCCACCCGAAACTCTGTTCTACAATCCACGTCATCCCTATACCAAGGCACTGATTGCCGCCCAGCCGGAACCAGATATCAATCGCCCGATTGATCTGAAACTGGTTGCGTTAGGTGCCGGTTCTCCCGACAGTTGGGATGACGCCTTTCGATTTTCCGACTCCGTGATACCTTCTTTGGTAGAGTTGGAGCCCGGCCATAAGGTACGTTGCCATGTTTAAGACCACTCACCGATTGATTCTGGCCGCGTCGCTGGCCATCGCAGGAATGCTGCCCGCTGTGGCAGAAATTCCGTCTAATCTTCAGGAAAACGCGTTCTGGCAAACCGAGGTTGAAAGCGGCGACCTGCCACCGGTTGCTGAACGTATTCCGCAAGAACCGCTGATCGTGGACTTAGCCGCCAAAGGTCGCGAATTCGGCGTACCCGGCGGTACACTGCGCACGATGGTCACCCGGTCCAAAGATATTCGGCAAATGGTGGTCTATGGCTACGCAAGGCTTGTGGGCTTCGATCAGGATTACAACATCGTCCCGGATTTGCTGGCTTCTTTCGAAAACGAAGACAATCGCAAATTTACTTTGAACCTGCGACCCGGCCACAAATGGTCAAACGGATCCGCGTTCACATCCGAAGACTTCCGGTATTGGTGGGAGGATGTGGCCAACAACGAATTGCTCAGCCCTTCAGGCCCACCAGATTTCCTGCTGGTTGAAGGCAAAACACCCACCGTCACCTTCCCCGACGAAACAACGGTTGTATTCGAATGGGATGACCCCAACCCGAATTTCCTGCAATCACTTGCTCAGGCGCGGCCGCCCTTTATCTATCGACCGTCTGAGTTCCTTAAGCAGTATCACGAGAAGTTTGCAGACCCCGAAGAACTGGCATTCAAGGTCGAAGATGCGCGGGTAAAAAGCTGGGCGGCGCTGCATAACAAGTTGGACAATCTATATAAGTACGACAATCATGAACTGCCGACGTTGCAGCCATGGCTCAACGCAAGTTCGGGCAAGAAAATCCGGCACAACTTTGTCCGTAACCCTTATTACCATCGGGTGGATTCAAATGGGGTTCAGCTGCCCTATATCGACGTAGTCGAAATGGAAATCGTCGCACCGGGTTTGGTTGCGGCCAAAGCAAATGCGGGTGAAACTGACTTGCAAGGTCGCGGATTGGCATTCCGCGATGCCTCGATCTTGAAAAAGGGCGAGGCTGAAGGTGGATACAAGACGCTTTTGTGGAAAACAGGCGTCGCGTCGCAGATCGCGATTTATCCAAATTTGAATTACACTGACGATGCATGGCGCGAGGTTCTGCGCGATGTACGTGTACGCAGGGCGCTGTCGCTCGCCATTGATCGCAAGACGATCAATCAGGCGCTCTATTTCAAGCTGGCCCAACCCGGCGCGATGTCGGTTCTGCCCGCATCGCCCTTCTACGACGAAGCGAATGCGCAGGCTTGGGCACAGTATGACGTCGACAAGGCGAATGCTCTGCTTGATGAGGCTGGGCTGACCGAGCGTGACAAAGATGGTATCCGACTGTTGCCCGACGGGCGTCCGATGGAGCTGATCATCGAAACCGCAGGTGAGCGGCAAGAGGTTGAAAATGCCCTGCAGATCGTCACGGATACCTGGCGTGAGATCGGAGTCGAACTGGTCATGCGTCCATTAGATCGAGACATTCTGCGCAACCGGGTCTTCTCGGGCAATACAATGGCGTCGGTCTGGTTCGGCTGGGATGACGGCATTCCGCAAAGCCACACATCGCCGGCCTATCTCGCCCCGACCGATCAGGTCTTTCTGGCGTGGCCTAAATGGGGCCAATACTATCAGACAAATGGAGGGTCGGGCGAACCACCAGACATGCCCGAGGCCGAACTTCTCATGAAGCTTGCCCACGATTGGGAAATCGCCTCCACGGATGAAGAACGCGGCGCAGTCTGGTCTGAGATGCTGAAAATTCACGCCGACCAGCTTTATGCGATCGGCATCCTGAACGGCGCACCGCAGCCTATTGTCGTGTCGAACCGCCTGCGCAATGTGCCTGAGCAGGCCATGTGGGCATGGGAACCCGGCGCACACTTCGGCATTCACCGTCCCGACGAGTTCTTCTTCGCCGACTAATTCAGGAGCAGCTAAATGGTCATGCTGCGCTACGCGGTGTATCGCTTTTTCACGATGCTGCTGACATTGCTGGTGGTGTCGGTTCTGATTTTCGTGATCATCAACCTGCCCCCCGGCGACTATCTCAGCAACCAGATCGCCGAACTGCAGGCTTCAGGACAGTCCGCCGGTGTCGCCAAGGCCGAGTTTCTGCGCAAGGAATACTCATTGGACCGGTCGTTGCCCGAGCAGTACCTGATCTGGATGGGCTTCTGGCCCGGACCGCATGGGTTCGAGGGCCTGTTACAGGGCAATTATGGCTGGTCCTTCGAATTTGACCGCCCCGTGCGCGAGATCGTGGGCGATACGCTCTGGTTGACGGTTGTGGTCAATCTGGCTGCCATTTTATTCGTCTATGCCGTTGCTCTACCATTGGGGGTCATCGCTGCGGCCAGATCACGGACGTGGATCGACTATACCTCTGCCTTTGTAGGCTATCTGGGTCTTGCGACCCCGAACTTCCTGTTGGCGCTGATCCTATTCTACTATGGCCATCGCTATTTCAACCTGCCCATCGGCGGCCTGATGGACCCTTCCTTTGAGGGACAACCGATGAGTTGGGACAAGCTGAAATCCATCCTTGTCCACCTGATCGTTCCAACCTTCGTCATCGGAACCTCGGGTGCTTCGGCCATGATGCAGCGCCTGCGCGCCAATATGTTGGATGAACTAGGGAAACCTTATGTCGAAACAGCAATCGCCAAGGGCATGTCCCCATCGCGGATGCTGACGAAATACCCATTGCGCGTGGCCTTCAACCCGTTTGTCGCCGACATTGGAAACCTGCTGCCCTCGATGGTTTCCGGGTCGGTTTTGGTCTCGGTGGTTCTGGGTCTGCAAACAATCGGCCCGACCCTGCTGACTGCCTTGAAAACGCAGGACCAGTTCCTGTCGGCCTTCATTCTTATGTTCGTGGCTCTGCTGACGCTGATCGGCACCATGATTTCCGATATCCTGCTGGTCATGCTTGATCCGCGCATTCGTTACGAGGGGCGCGAAGCATGACCGATAAACCCGATGGTCGCTATGTCGACGACGCACCATTTGACCCGCAGGCCTCTATTCAGCAGCTTGAGCGCGCAGATCTCGATGCCCCTAATTGGGTGCTGGTCTGGCGCAAGTTCAGGACCCACAAGCTGGGTCTGATTTCTGGCCTCTTCTTACTGCTCTGCTACTTGATGCTGCCTTTTGCGGGCTTTATTGCCCCCTACGGCCCCAATGATCGGAACGGAGAGCACCTGTATGCTCCACCCCAGTCGGTCAACTGGTTTCATGAGGGGAAGTTCATCGGCCCCTACGTTTATCCAATAGTTGCAGAGGCGGACCTTGAAACTTTCCAGTGGAAATTCGTCGCTGACACGGAAGACCCGCGCCCAATCCGGTTCTTCTGCGAAGGGTCAGAATACAAACTCGCAGGCCTGATAAAATCCGATACGCACCTGTTTTGCGCACCCGAAGGGGCCACGCTGTTTCTGTGGGGCTCGGACCGTCTGGGCCGCGATGTATTCAGCCGCATCCTATATGGCGCGCAACTGTCGCTGACAGTGGGCCTGATCGGCATTTCGGTATCCTTCTTCCTCGGCATCCTGTTCGGGTCAATGGCCGGGTATTTCGGAGGGCGCATCGACTGGACCATCAACCGTGTGATCGAAATCCTGCGCTCGCTGCCGGAACTTCCCCTCTGGCTGGCCTTATCCGCCGCGGTGCCATCAAATTGGAGCCCGGTCGCGGTATTCTTCATCATCTCGATCATCCTCGGTATTCTCGATTGGCCAGGCCTTGCCCGATCTGTCCGCGCAAAATTCCTGTCTCTCAGGGAAGAGGAATACGTACGTGCGGCCGAGATGATGGGCGCAAGTTCCGGTCGTGTGATCCGAAAGCACCTGCTACCCAATTTCATGTCGCATCTGATTGCCTCGGCCACGCTATCAATCCCTGCGATGATCTTGGGCGAAACCGCCCTCAGCTTCCTTGGCCTTGGACTGCGGGCCCCGGCGGTCAGTTGGGGCGTGATGCTGAACGATGCGCAGAACCTCGCCTCAATCGAAATCTATCCATGGACCGCAATTCCGATGCTACCGATCATCGTCGTGGTGCTGGCCTTCAACTTCCTTGGCGACGGGCTGCGCGACAGCCTTGATCCCTATCAGCAATGAGCTTGCTGTCCGCCCTCCCCTCACCTGACACCTATAGGGTCAATGGGGCGGGTGCGCGGCCCAGCGCCTTTGCGGTCTCGGAACTGGCGACGGCCAGTTTTGCGGCAGTCGGGCAGGAGCTGTCGCGCCTTATGACAGCCTTGAACCTGGCGCCTGCACCTCCGGAGGTGGCCGTAGATCATCGACTGGCCTCCTTGTGGTATGGCTTTTCCTTCAAACCCGAAGGGTGGGATATGCCTAGCCTTTGGGACGCGATTGCTGGCGACTATCAGGCCTCTGATGGGTGGATCAGGCTGCACACTAACTTGCCCAGTCATCGCGCCGCCGCCCTGAACGTTTTGCAAGTCGCGTCGGACCGTGCGCTGGTATCGCGCGCGATTCGGGATTGGAGCATCTCTGAACTGGAAGCCGCGATTGTCGCCGAGGGCGGCGTCGCTGCCGCAATGCGCAGCCGCCCTGAGTGGCATGACCATCCGCAAGGACGCATATTGGCCCGCGAGCCGTTGATCGGATGGCAGGGGCCACGCAATATTCAGCTACGTGATCGGCCTCAGGCGACTGCCGCGCGACCTCTTGCTGGGCTGCGTGTGCTCGATCTGACCCGCATTCTGGCCGGGCCCGTCTCAACACGAACACTCGCGGGATTCGGCGCCGAGGTCCTGAGGATCGATCCACCCGGCTGGGATGAACCTGGCGTCATTCCTGACATCTCTCTCGGCAAGCATTGCGCCTATCTGAACCTAAAATCACCCGATGGAAAAGGAAAACTGCAAGAGCTGCTGGCCCAAGCGGACATATTTGTCCACGGGTATCGGCCCGGCGCTTTGGACGCACTCGGCCTGGGTAAAAACACGCGGGATCAGCTCTCCCCCAACAGGGTTGAGGTCACGCTAGACGCCTATGGCTGGCAAGGACCTTGGGCAGCGCGCCGCGGTTTTGACAGCCTTGTACAGATGAGTTCCGGAATCGCACATGCAGGGATGGGTTGGGCGGGGGCCGACAAGCCAACTCCGTTGCCTGTTCAGGCACTGGATCACGCAACTGGTTACTTGATGGCAGCCGCCCTGCTCTCGGCGCTCGCCGAAGCCGCATCTGGACACGCTGTTATGGATGCCAGGCTCTCGCTGGCGCGCACCGCCGAATTGCTGGCCACCCTGGCCAAGAGCGACACTGACGATGAAATCACCGAAGCGCTACCGACCGATTATGCGGACGAACCCGAACCTTCCGGCTGGGGGCCCGGCCATCGCTTGAAGCCGGCGCTAACCGTTGGATCCGCAAAGATGCACTGGGCTTTGCCTGCGTCCAAACTGGGAACTTCGCAGCCCACTTGGCCGTCACTTACCGCTTAAAGCTGCCGCCGCGCGGGACGCGCGGCCCGGCCCAACGTTTTGGTTGACGTCTCGCCACAGACGCAAACCAAAGGGGCGGGAGCCCTCCTAGCGATCATCGCCACCGCCGGGGCCGATATCGTCCAGATAGTCTTCGTCAATCGCGGCCTGAACGGCCCCTGTGACAGCCTCGCGTTGTTTGGGAGTCAGGTCCTCGGCCTCTTTGTCATCCGCCAGTCGCACGGTGACTTCCCGATGCGCAAACCGGATGCCTTCACGGGCAAACAGCTCACGAATATCCTGATAGACTTTCTTGCGCACCAGCCACTGATCACCCGGTTTGGTCATGAACTTGACCCGGATAATCATCGCCGAATCCTGCATCTCGATCACACCCTGCGATTTCAGCGGCTGAATGAAGTTATCACCAATCACCGGATCGCTCAGCAGCTCTTGACCCAGCTTCTTGATCAGCTTCCGCACCTTTTCGACATCGGTGTCATAGGTCACCCGCAACGGCAGCTTCATGATTACCCAGTCGCGGGAATAGTTTGTCAGAACCTTGATCTCTCCAAATGGGATCGTGTTGAGCGCACCAAGGTGGTGGCGCAGTTGGAAGGACCGGACCGATATCTTTTCGACCGTCCCTTTCACATCACCAATGTCGATGTATTCACCCTTTCGGAAAGCATCATCCATCAGGAAGAACGCACCCGAGAAGATGTCGCGGACCAAGGTTTGCGACCCGAAACCAACGGCCAGACCCACAACACCTGCACCGGCAAACAGCGGGCTGACATTGATCCCCAGTTCCATCAATACAATCAGCGCGATGGTCACAACGACCACAGCCAGAATGGCCCCGCGGAACAGAGGCAACAAAGTTGCAAGACGGCTCTGCCCACCTTCGCCTCCTTCGTCGCCCAGCTCGGCTTCAGCACCGCCGTCATCCGTCTCTTCCGCGATCTTGCTATCGATCCAGACGCGGAAGAAGTGAAACAGAATGTAACCCATAAACAGGATCACCATCACATCCAGCGCCCGCTCGATCGGCAAGTCATCCGACCAATTGGCTTGCGGGTTCCAGATCACTACCAGCGCATAGAGACCCACCACAAAGGCCAGAATGCCTGCCACACGACGGGCAAGGTCTTCGTACGTCAGAATGGCGTGTTTGCGCTTTTCGGCCTGCGGCGTATCAGCCACCAGCTCATCCTCGATCTGCTCAGCCGCTTCTGCGTCGGCATTCATCACCTCAATTCTGCGATTGCGATCAAAATACCTTTCAAGCAGATAGTTCATCGCGCCGTAGGCCACTACGACGGACATAAAGATGGCATAGCTGCTGGCCACGATCGGGATCGAATCCTGAACCTCGAGCACCAGATCAACGGCCAGTTTGAACCAGCTGAACACCATATAAAGCACCAGAACCGGCGCCCAGGCGAAAGAGATGAACTTCAGTATCCAAGACACCTGATCCGGAGCACGCCCGCCACGAATAGCGTTCGAGATCGCGCGTGCATTGAACAGGATCATCAGTATGTTGCCCAGCGCCCCGATCAGCGTCAGGCTACCATAGACCATGGCATAGACGTTATAGTTCAGCCCAAAATCCGCGACCCATGTCGAGAACAGAACAACCGAGATGTCATAGGTCGCCAGTGCTGACGCCCAAACATACAGGCGCTTGGCGTCCCGGTCTGAAAAAGGCGGCAAGCGATACTGGCTGAGGTAAGGCGACAGAACCATCCGCCACAAGTCCGAGACGGTGCGCGAGAGGAAGAATGCGGTAAAGATTGCCGTAACGGTAAACTGGATTGATATGTCTTCCGCTTCACCAAAGAACAGATAGCCAACGATCAGCGCCATGAGCATGGCAAAGATCGTTCCGCCAATGCCCATCACGAAACGATACACAAGGAAAGGCATCTTCTCACGATAGCCAACCGGGTTTTCCTTGATGCGCGCAACCACCAAACGCTTCGCGATGCGCTTGCCGTAGATTTCGATCGACAACCAACGCCCCAGCAAAAGGAACAACACGTTCAGGACCAACACCTCGACATAGGTCTGAATCCGCCCGTCCGGACTGGTCTGTCTGAGGATGTATTGGACCTCAAAGACCGAATAGGGCAGCGCCTCCATCCGCGAGCGTACGGAATCCCGGAACTTTGAGAACCGCTCTTGCGCCTTCATCAGCTGAGAACCCTCAGCCATGTGATCAATGCTATCTGCCTCTGGCGTCGCGTCGGCGCTATTGCCCGCTGCCGATACAACCTGCCCGGCGCTGTCGATTACGATTACGCTTGCGCCCGCCTCGGAAGCGGATCGAATGGCCGCCGCCAGATCGCTGTCAGCGGCAGAGCTTGAAGAACCGGTTTCCTCGCTTGATCCTATTGGGTATCCCGGAATAAGCGAAGTTTGCGCAACCGCGTCGGTTGCACTGGCCAGCATCGCCGCCCAAATCACCAAAATCAGCCCGGCCAGAACATTCATTTTCATCGTATATCGCATCCAATTCGTAGCTGCGTCCAAGACTATAGAACCTCAGAAGGCTGTTCAAATCATCCGCACACGCGGTGTCAACATCGTGAGAGCCCGTGTTCCTGACGCAATGGAGGGGATAAAGTGTTTCCAAGACAACAAAAATTGAATATGACCACCTGAGGCGTCCAGCCTCCGAATTGGCTTGTGCATGAAGAACCATCGGCCTGCATATCGCAAGGTGCGCCTGTTGCCGGCGGTGGCATTATGCTGTTGCCAATTCGCAATGTTTGGCGCATTTGGACGGCGGAATCTGTGCCTTTGGCAAGAAGGTCTGGCAGAATTACGATAATCAGGTGCAGACGCGCGGAGTTGCACCGGAACCGAAACAGGCGAAGGCATGAGCCTAGGGATCAAAAACGAAAATCACGGCCGCGCACCGCGCATCCTGCTATATAGTCACGACACGTTCGGCCTGGGTCACCTGCGCCGGTCACGCGCGCTGGCTGCGGCCATAACACAAGCCGATCAACGCGCTTCGGCCCTCATATTGACCGGTTCACCCATTGCCGGACGGTTTACTTTTCCGCGTCGGGTTGACCATGTCCGTCTACCCGGGGTCACCAAACGCGCCGACGGCTCGTATGCTTCGCAGACCATCGGCATGGGCATCGATGATGTGACCGAGTTGCGCGCAAGCCTGATCCAGACATCTGTCGAACAGTTCGACCCCGATGTGCTGATCGTCGACAAAGAGCCTACCGGTTTTCGCGGTGAGCTGCTGCCGACGCTTGAGTATCTTGAAAACTCCTGCTCAACCAAATTGGTTCTGGGCCTGCGCGACGTTCTGGATGAGCCCGAAGTACTGGCCGCCGAATGGGAGCGTAAGGACGCGATCTCGGCGACTGAACGATTCTATGATGAGATCTGGGTATATGGGTTGCGATCGGTCTACGATCCTACACAAGGCCTTCCCCTCAGCCCGGCGACGCAACAGCGCATTCATTGGACAGGGTATCTACGTCGCGATCTTGGGCCGGTTGGTGAGCCACCAGAACAACCGTATATCCTGATCACCCCTGGTGGTGGCGGGGATGGCAAGGCGATGGTCAATTTGGTGCTGTCCGCATATGAAAAAGACCCGGATCTGTCACCCCGCGCTGTGCTGGTCTATGGGCCCTTCCTGTCAGGCGAACTACGCGAAGATTTTGAAACCCGTGTCGCCGCCCTAAATGGCCGTGTGACCGCCGTTGGCTTTGAATCGCAGATCGAAACGCTGTTCGCGGGCGCTGCCGGTGTGGTCTGCATGGGCGGGTACAATACCTTCTGCGAGGTTTTGTCCTTCGACAAACGCGCCGTCATTGTTCCGCGCACGACGCCGCGGCTGGAGCAATGGATTCGTGCCTCGCGCGCCGAGGATCTGGGTCTGGTACGCATGCTGGATGAAAACCGTGACGGTCTGACGGCGGATGCAATGATCCGCGCGATCCGCGCCTTGCCCCATCAGCCGCTGCCTTCGCAGGCCATTCGCGCAGGGTTGTTGGACGGGCTAAGCTACGTCACTCATCGCATAAACGCGCTGCTAGGCGCGGAACAAGAGCGCGCCACCGGATGACGCGCGAACCCCCCAAGCTGGCGGTGCTGGTCAAAGGCTGGCCGCGCCTGTCCGAGACGTTCATCGCGCAAGAATTGGTGGCCTTGCAGGAGGCAGGGCACAGCTTCGATATCTGGTCGTTGCGCCACCCGACCGATACCAAGCGCCATCCTCTGCACGATCGCTTCAAGGGGCAGGTGCATTACCTGCCGGAATACCTTTATGAAGAGCCTGAGCGGCTGGCGACTGCGCGAGACAATGCAGCTCGTCTGCCCGGATACGCACAAGCTTACCAGGTCTGGCGGCAAGACCTTCGCCGAGACCCGACTCACAACCGAATTCGCCGGTTTGGTCAGGCCTGCGTATTGGCCGCTGAGCTGCCCGATCAAACGCGGGCGCTGTATGCGCATTTCATGCACACTCCGTCTTCGGTCGCCCGCTATGCGTCTATCATGCGCAGCCTGCCCTGGAGTTTTTCGGCGCATGCCAAAGATATCTGGACCTCACCAGACTGGGAAAAGCGGGAAAAGCTGCAACTGGCCTCTCACGGCGCCATCTTCGGGGCAACCTGTACCGCCATTGGTGCCGCACATCTGCGCGAACTGGCTGATGATCCTGCGCGGGTAGAACTGATCTATCATGGGCTGGACCTGTCGCGGTTTCCTGCACCTCCCCAGCAGTGTTCGCGTGCAGAGGATGCACCCTTTCACATGCTGTCAGTCGGGCGTCTTGTCGAAAAGAAGGGCTTTGACCGGCTTCTCCAAGCTTTCGCGCTACTCCCCAGATCGCTGAATTGGCATTGGACCCATATCGGCGGCGGAAATCTGGGCGATGAGTTGAGCGCACAAGCCGATGCCGCAGGGATTTCCGATCGGATCACGTGGATGGGGGCTTGCGATCAACCGGAAGTCATTGCCGAGATGCGCCGCTCTGATCTGTTTGTCCTGCCCAGCAGAATTGCTGCCGACGGCGACCGCGATGGTTTACCCAATGTTTTGATGGAAGCCGCGTCCCAGCGCCTCCCGATCCTGTCAACGCCGGTGTCAGCCATCCCGGAGTTCATTGAATCCGGTGTTCACGGTCAGCTGTCAGCAGATGACCCGACCTCTCTGGCCTCGGCTATTGTGGATCTCGCCCAGAACCCGGCGAGAACGGCCGAGATGGCTAAGGCCGCGTATAACCGGTTGATCGCCGACTTCCGGATGGACCCGGGCATACGTCGCTTGTCCGAGCGGCTCAGCGCCTTGTGCGCGGACGGACCCTGATGGCGCGGGTGGCTTTCTATGCACCGATGAAGTCCCCCGACAGTCCCAAGCCCTCGGGTGATCGCGAAATGGCCCGCAACCTGATGCAGGCCCTCGGCGCTCAGGGAGACATTGTTGAGCTGGCCTCGCATTTGCGGATTTACGACAAAGCAGGCGACCGCGCGCTTCAGGACGAATTACACCGCAAGGCAACGACCGAGGCTGCACGACTGGCTGAGGAACTGCCACCTGACACGAACCTGTGGGTGACTTATCACAACTACTACAAGGCCCCCGACCTGCTCGGCCCGGCCGTGAGCCGCGCAAGAGACATCCCGTATGTGCAGCTGGAAAGTACCCGCGCTACCAGCCGGCTTGCAGGCCCATGGGCTGATTTTGCGCAAGCGGCGCACGACGCGTGCGATTCTGCGCAGGTGATTTTTTACCACACTGCCAACGATCTGATTACGTTAGAACGGGAAAGGTTCGGTACGCAGGCGCTCGTCGAGCTGCCTCCGTTTCTTCCCATCACGGAATTACCCCCTGTTTCGACCCGTGATGGGCCGATGCTGACTGTGGGAATGATGCGGTCGGGGGACAAGCTGGCCTCGTACACCATTCTGGCCGACACGCTGGAACATCTGACAGGGGATTGGGCGTTGGACGTGGTAGGCGATGGCCCGGCCCGATTGGAAGTCGAGGCGCTGATGGCGCGGTTCGGACCTCGTGTCCGGTTTCTGGGTCAGCTGGATCGGTACGCGTTGCAGGCCCGGTACCGCCAGGCCTCCTTGTTCGTTTGGCCCGGCGTCAATGAAGCCTATGGAATGGTCTATCTGGAGGCTCAGGCCTGCGGCGTTCCCGTCGCAGCACAAGATCGCCCCGGTGTTCGTGATGTGCTGATACCTTCCGATCATCCCGATACCGGATCGGGTGCCAAAGGGTTGGCCGCGCGTATACAGAGGTTTCTGGACCATCCCGACCTGAGCCAGTCTGAGGGCAATCGGGCCCGCGCCTATGTCGCGCACCGCCATCTGATGCCATCCGCCACCGAGCGGTTCTGGACCACTGTGCGCCCCTTGTTGGAGAAAAGTTGATGACCCGTCTCGCCCTTCTGCGCCATGGACACACGGATTGGAATCGCGCGGGTCGCATTCAGGGGCGCAGCGACATTCCGCTGGATGCCGACGCCCGGGCTGAACTTGCGGGGTATAGCCTGCCATCGCCATGGAACGCAGCATCAATCTGGTCCAGCCCGCTAAGCCGCGCGTCTGAAACAGCGCAGTTGGTATCGGGTAAAGCGCCCAAAACATCTCAGGCCCTGACCGAGATGAATTGGGGCGAATGGGAGGGACAGCGCGGTGCTGAGCTGATCGAGACACCCGATAGCGGTTACCGCCACATCGAAGACTGGGGCTGGGATTATCGGCCTCCGGGCGGCGAAAGCCCAGCCGAATTATGGGCGCGTATCGCGCCGTGGCTGGCGGGCTTGGACGGCGACAATCTCGCGGTCTGCCATATCGGCATCATGAGGGTGATCTTGGCCAAGGCGTGGGGCTGGAATTTTGCCGGCCCCGCGCCGTTCAAGATCAAGCGCAACAGACTGTTTATCGTAGACTTGGACGAAATGCGGCCTGAACCCGAACCCGTTCGATTGATTGCGCGTGAGGTTTGACCATGAAGGTGATGATCGTTGTTACCCATCTGCTGGGCACCGGGCATCTGAGCCGAGCCCTCACATTGGGGCGCGCATTCGCCGAACAGGACCATGAAGTGTTTATGGTCTCGGGCGGAATGCCTGCGCCACAGCTTGACACACGTGGGTTGTCATTTCTGAACTTACCGCCGCTGCGGTCTGACGGCACCGATTTCACCCGCCTGCTTGATCAGAGTGGTACCGTTGCTGACCCGGCCTATTTCGCTGCGCGCACCAACGCTCTGACGCAGGCGGTCCGCAGCTTTGGGCCACAAATATTGATCACCGAGCTTTATCCGTTCGGGCGGCGCTCCTTGGCCGCAGAATTCCGTTCTGCGTTGGAAGCCGCGCGGAACCTACCTCAGCCGCCCATCATCCTGGGTTCGATCCGTGACATTCTTGCACCGCCATCGAAGTCTGCAAAAGTAACCCAAACGGATGAGGTTATCGCAGAGTTTTACGACGGTGTTCTGGTCCATTCCGACCCCAAGATCACCGAGCTGGAGGTCAGTTGGCCTGTCTCGGCTCAACTGGCATCGCGCCTTCATTACACCGGTTTCGTCGCCCCAAGTGCTGCCCCAAGTCATCCAGATGGCATAGGCCTAGGCGAGATCGTGGTCAGCGCGGGTGGCGGATCTGTCGGCCAGCCAATCTTTCAGGCGGCCGTAGAGGCCGCCCAAAAGATGCCCAACAGGCGCTGGCGATTGTTGGTGGGCGGGCAGGATGCAAAAGCGCGGATTTCCGAGCTTTCGCAAATTACCCAGAGTACCTCGGTTCTTCTTGAATCCGTCCGCCCTGATTTTCGCCAAATGCTGCCGCTTGCCGCCGCCTCGGTCAGCATGTGCGGTTACAATACTGCTATGGACCTGCTGCAAAGCGGTACCCCGGCGGTTCTGATCCCCTTCGATGATGGAAAAGAGGTTGAGCAATCTTTGCGCGCGCGATCTCTGTCTCAGTTGAACGGGATCGAGGTGCTTAACAGTTCTGACCTGACCGCCGGCTCGCTGGCCAATGCGCTGGAGCATGTCATTTCGAGTGTTGAACGCCCCCCGATGACCGAAGGGTTTGATGGCGCGCGCCGGTCAGTGGATATTGCAGTGAGCTTGTACGAGGCCAGCCGATGAGGCCTGATTGGCGCCCCTTGCAGTCAGAGTTGCGGCGCTGGCAGGATGCAGGATTGACCCTGCCCTTGTGGTGGCGTGATGACGATGCGGTTGCAGTGACACCACAGATAGAAAAGCTATCGGCCATGTCAGACCAGCTCGGCCTGCCAGTCCATCTGGCGGTAATCCCGCGTGAGGCGCAGACGGTACTTGCAGAGTATGTGTCAGATCAGTCTGTTTTGATCCCGGTTGTGCATGGCTGGGCGCATCAGAACCACGCGCCTGCAGACGAGAAGAAAGCCGAATTTCGCCTGCACCGGCCCCTTGAAGCGGTAGTTGCAGATGCCGAGGCTGGATTGTCCCGGCTGCGAGGTTTGTTCGGTGACAACTTGCGTCCGATGTTTGTGCCCCCGTGGAATCGGATCGACTCCAAAGTCGCCATGCAGCTTCACGGGCTGGGCTATCGGATACTGTCGACGGCGACCCCCCGAAAGATACCGCTCGCGGCGCCCGGCCTCGCGCAGATAAACACACATCTCGATCCAATCGATTGGCGCGGGACGCGCGGTTTAATCGACCCTGACAGACTGATCGCACAGACAGTTGAGCTGCTGCATGACCGACGCACCGGTCGCGCAGACAATGCCGAAGCATTTGGGGTGTTGACGCATCATCTGGTCCATGATCAGGACATCTGGACGTTTACACAGGATCTGTTGCACAGGCTGCTTGATGGACCGGGCACACCCTGGACCGCACCACGCAACTGAACTCGCAAGGAGAGCCCGAATGAGCCGACTGGATTCCATGCTGCGCCGCCTGACGGCGCAACGCGACGGGCTAAACTGGGCCGCCGCACAGATCGGCACCATGGAAGGGGACGTTCTGGACCTGGGGCTAGGTAACGGACGTACCTATGATCATCTGCGTGAAATCCTGCCCTCTCGGCGTATATGGGTGATGGATCGCGTCTTGCAGTGTCATCCCGACAGCACGCCACCGGCACAGGATTTCCTGCAGGGTGAGGCCGAGCCGATGTTGCGTAAACTGGCGGACGCAGGCCAAACAATCGCGCTGGCGCACTACGATTTCGGCCGCGGGATCAAGTCCGAAGATGTTGCGGAAGCGGCGCGCCTCAGCCCTCTGATCAAACAGGTCATGCGACCCGGTGGGTTGTTGATTTCAGGGCAACCGTTGACGGGTTTTGCTCAGATTGAAGGCCCCGAGACCATCGCGCCAGATCGATATCTTTTCTATCGCGCCTGAGCAGGCTTTGAACTGGCGGGTTTGTATATTGAATCTATCGATCAGATTCACCGCAGTCAGGCCTATGCATTGACGCGAGTCGAGGGTATACGCCACCGCAACAGCACACCCACATGAGGCCAGTCATGAGCTTTGACCGTTCCATCAAGATCGCTCCCTCGATCCTGTCAGCCGATTTCGCAAATTTCGGACAGGAGATTCAGGCCATCGAAGCGCAAGGGGCGGATTGGGTTCATGTGGACGTGATGGACGGCCACTTTGTCCCAAACCTCACTTTTGGTCCCCCAGCGGTCAAAGCGTTTCGCCCACATGTTAAGACCGTCATGGATGTGCATTTGATGATCACTCCGGTCGATCCTTATATTCAAGCCTATGCCGATGCGGGCGCTGATGTGCTGACCGCGCACGTCGAAGCGGGGCCGCATTCGCACCGCACGCTGCAGGCGATACGCGCTGCGGGAATGAAAGCAGGGATCGCGTTGAATCCCGGGACGCCCGCCGAGGCCGTCGAACATCTGTTGGACCTGACTGATCTGGTGTGCGTCATGACCGTCAACCCCGGCTTCGGGGGGCAAATATTCATCGACATGACCGCAAAAGTGCAACGTTTGCGCGAGATGATCGGCGACCGGCCGGTGCATATCGAAATCGACGGCGGTGTTGATCCCAAAACAGCGCCTCTGGTGGCCGCTGCAGGCGCTGACGTGTTGGTCGCCGGATCAGCAGTTTTTAAAGGCGGGTCAGTTTCAAACCCGTCAGTCTATGGCGACAATATTCGCGCTGTGCGGACTGCTGCCGAAGGTGCACTGGGTTAACAACAAACCCTCCCGCCAGTCGTCTACATTTCTTACGAAACGCCTCCTCCTGTTGGGCCCGGCATTGCGCTTTGCGCGATGCCGGGCCCAAGGCGGCTAGCAATATTGGCGCAGCCAATGTTGCGCAGGCACGGGAGCCTTTGCCCCGAGACTTCAGGCATCTTTGTTGAGATCATCAAAGCAGCGGTTCTCGGCCACCAGTTGTTCGAGCAGGGGTGCAGGTTGCCAGAAATAGGCATCTTCTTCAGCCCACTTGCGGATATCGTTCAATACGCCCGGCAAACCTTGCAAATCTGCCCATTTCAGCGGCCCACCCCAGTAGCGCGGAAAACCGTAGCCATAGAGCAGCGTAACGTCCACATCCAGCGGTCTACGCGCGATGCCGTCGCCTACCACCTTCGCCGCCTCATTCACCATCGCGACCATATTGCGACGTATGATCTCCTCATCCGTAAACGCGCGTGGAGTTATGTTCTGAGCCGCACGCTCGGCTTCGATCAATGATGTCAGCTCGGGGTTCGGCTCTCCACCCCGCTTGCCATTTTCATATATGTAATAGCCTTTGCCGGTTTTCTGGCCGAAATGTCCGGCCTCGCACAGCTTGTCGGCATAGAAACTGTCGCGAACGCGTGGATCCTGGCCTGCGGCCCGTTTCCGCTTGCGCGCCGCCCAGCCAATGTCCAATCCGGCCAAATCTGACACTGCATAGGGTCCCATCGCAAAGCCAAACCCTGTTAGCGCTTTATCGATCTGGAACGGGCTCGCTCCATCCAGCACCATGTGATCAGCACAGGCCCGATATGTGCCCAAAATCCGATTTCCTATGAACCCGTCGCACACACCTGCCCGAACGGCCACCTTGCCCAACCTCTTGCCCAACGCGAAACCCGTTGCCACAACTTCGGGCGCGGTGTGATCCGCCACCACGATCTCAAGCAGTTTCATCACATGTGCTGGGGAGAAGAAATGCAGACCGATGACATCCCGTGACCTTTCGGTCGATCCGGCAATTTCGTTGATATCAAGGTATGAGGTATTGGTCGCCAATACCGCACCGCTTTTGCAGACCGCATCCAGTTGCGCAAAAACCTTTTTCTTCACTGCCATGTCTTCAAACACGGCTTCGATCACCAGATCGACGCCACTCAGTGCGTTGTAGTCCGTGGCCAGGGTCAGCCGGTTCTGCAGAATATCATCATGTTTGTCCTGGCTCAGCTTTCCGCGCCTCACGGCGCCAGCCAGATTTGCCGCGATACGATCTTTAGCGGACCGCGCTGCCTCGTGTGACATCTCAAGCAGCACGACAGGAAGCCCCGCCAGCAGAACTGAGGTGGCAATCCCTGCGCCCATCGTGCCGCCGCCGATGACGCCGACCTGTTGCAGGTCCCGCGGCTCGACCCCATTCAATTCGGGCAATTTTGCAATCGCACGTTCCGCAAAGAATGCGTGGATCAACCCTTTGCGCTGATCCGAGCCCATCAGGTCCATGAACAATTCCCGTTCGCGAGCCAAACCGGATGCAAAATCCTCGGCCTCGCAACTGGCTTGTATTGCCCGCACTGCAATCGCAGGCGACAATTGGCCCCGGGCCTTCTTCAGCACCGCGTTATAGGCCGCATCAAAATCGATTGGGGCGGGCCGGTCCATATCGAAAACAGGACGCCGAGGTGCATCAGTTGCAAGCAGCTCTCTGACATAGGCCAGGCCGATCTCGCGCGGATCACCATCCTGAACTCTGTCCAGCACACCCATCTCAAGCGCTTCTGGAGCTCGGACGTGCCGCCCCGTCGTGATCATGTCCAATGCAGCCTCGACTCCGGCAACACGCGGCAAGCGCTGGGTGCCGCCAGCGCCAGGAATGATACCAAGATTAACCTCGGGCAACCCCACCTTCGCAGACGGCACGGCAACGCGATAATGACAGGATAAAGCAACCTCAAGCCCACCACCAAGCGCGGTTCCATGCAACGCAGAAACCACCAGCAAGGGTGACGCCTCAATCCGATCACAGAGTGCGGGCAGCCACGGATCCTGTGGCGGCTTGCCAAACTCGCGAATGTCTGCGC
Source organism: Ruegeria sp. A5 (assembly GCF_056543005.1). NCBI lineage: Bacteria > Pseudomonadati > Pseudomonadota > Alphaproteobacteria > Rhodobacterales > Roseobacteraceae > Ruegeria > Ruegeria sp. A5. Next base: position 17,807 of record NZ_JBQGAV010000002.1, on the reverse strand, counting down.
CTGCGAAATAAGTCCGCCCCTCACCATAGATCAAAACCGCGCGCGCGCCCTCTGTTTCGGCGCGTTCGATCGCCGACAACAAACCCCGGCGCACATCCACGCCCAGCGCGTTAACGGGTGGGTTCTCAGCCGACAAAACGGCGATATCGCCCACTTTCTCATACCCGATGACTTGGGTCATATGATCGTGCCTCCTCAGACGAAATGCGATGCCAGTAGTAAATCGGGGAATCCCCGGACACGGCGCGATCAAAGACTGGCCCGGTCTGCGTTCGTATTCAACTATATTTTCGACCGATCGTTCGGTTTATTTGATTTTCTCGGATTTAGTACCATAATCACGCGGTTCATGCCCGAAACTAACTTTTTCGTTGCGGTAGAACTCGCTTCGCGGCCTCAGCCCAACGAAGCGCAAAGAACTGCAGTGCTTGGTCTGAATTCGCACGGAACCCGAGGGCGCGATCCAAATGGAAACGCAGCTAACAGGGCCTTAGCACTTGTTTGGGAAGTTCTGGTAGCGGAGGAGGGACTTGAACCCCCGACACGCGGATTATGATTCCGCTGCTCTAACCAACTGAGCTACTCCGCCACGAGTGAGAGGCGATTTAAGCGAGGGGCCGGGGAGGGTCAAGAGGGAAAAGCGTGCCTGCCGAGATTCTTTATTGCGTTATTCAATGCGCGTCCTGCTCTGCCAGCCGGGTGCGGGAATTCTCGGCGATCTGGCGGATGAAACGCGCGCAGACTTCGGGTTCTGTGATGAGTATCATGTGACCCCGGTGTTCCATGACCTCAAAGGTCAGGCCGAATTTCGTCATTGTGGCACCGTGTAGCTCGGCGGACAGGATCGGGTCCTCTGTGCCGAACAGGATGCCTCCGGGCACGCGCAGATCGTTATAGCGTGAAATCAGGGCACCCATGCTGGCCTCTACCCCAACAACATCCTGTGAGGCGGTGATAAAGGCCGAGGGGCGAAGACCAAGGGCACCCCCAGCACGGTTCAGGAAGTCTGAGGGCGCGGGCTCGGGTGCGAAGACGTCTTTCAGCACGAGGGGCGCGGTTTTTCGGGCCATCGGGACGGCGATTGTATTGCCAATAAGGTTGCGCAGCCACTCGGTACGGATTTCAAGTGGTTTGAAAACGGCGGGCGGTTCCGGCATTTGTTGCGTCAAGGGGGCCAGAAGCGCCAATGCCGCCGTGTTGTCGGGATAATCCAGTGCCATCGCAAGAGACACGGCGCCACCTAGAGAATGACCGACCAGTGTGGCTTGATCGACGTTCATTATTTCCAGAAACTCGTGGATCATGCGGGCTTGTTCGGGCAATTCCGCCAACTGGGCAGCATCGCGCGTGGAATAGCCACAGCCCGGACGGTCAACCGCGAGAACGTGATAATCCTGAGCAAGATCATCCACTAACGCATACGTAAAATGCTGCAATTGGCCTGATAGGCCATGGATCATGACAATTGTCGGGTTGGAAGGGTCGCCTTTTTCGACATAGTGAATGCTGCCACCGTGAACGGGCACGATCCGCCCCAGTTGCGGCACCACTTCGGTGCCCTGCCGCGTTAGGCGACGAGTCCAGATGTGCATCCCCAGCAAAAGGGACATCAGAAACAAGACAATCGTTAGCAAAATCGACATCACGGATCTCCGGTAGGTTTGCTCAGGCGATGGTATTGCCCGGGGCCCGATTGCACCATGCGTTTTCTGAACGGCTGAATTGGCAGGCAGATAACCGCAACCTAATTATTGGTGTGTAAATTGGTATGACTTGGTCAGAAAAGCTCCCAGCACCCGGTATGTGCGCCGCACTGATAATATGGTTGAACAGACCGCTCAGCGGTCAACTACTACCGCTCAGTACGTCAGCCGAGGGGCGTGGCAGCAGATCAAGCAGCCCGAACACGCTATCGCGACAAGCCGGACCAGCCCAATCCACGGGATAAAAAGCCGGAGGCAAGTCCGGCTGGCGTAGCACGACGCGCCGCCACCGATGCACCAACAGGGTGCGCAGTGTTGCGCTCTGCAAGGGTGTAGGCGCCCAGCCTTCGGGACGGGACTTCGCGGCGCGTTCGACCGCGCCCAGAAGAGCCTTGCAAGAGGCGCGCAATTCGGGTGGACACAACCGATCCTGCACCCACTTGGGGGCTGCGTGCGGAGAGATGTCCAAGGCCAGCAAACCGTCCGACTGATCTGGAACGGGACCCGCACCCATCGCTACGTTGCGCCCAATGGGGATGTAGTCATCGCTGAGCATCACGTCCTCAAGCACCTGAGTGCCCGACCCGTCTTCGGCGATCAGAAGATGCCAATTTTCAATGGGCGAAGGAACGCGCGCATATATGCGCGGCGTGACGGCGGCGGATTGCGTCCGGCCGAATTCCGAGAGGACATGGCGCGAGACGCGTCCAATCCGGTCACTTTCAATCCAGCCGTCCTTGCGCAGCCGGTGCAGAGCGACGCGGATCGCTTCGGGTTTGATGCCCATCGGCTCAATTATCCGGGTCAGAACACCGCCCGAGATTTGCGCGCCGGGCTCTTGTGCCATGTCACCAAACAGCGAGACGATAATCGACCAGACCCGCTGGTCTTGCGGGTCCGCCAGTTCGGCCACAGCCGTTTCGAACCACGAGCTCTTTTCGGTCATGGACCCAGTTTAACCCATTAGGCCCAATAAGAAAAACAGGTAGTATAGCGGCTCAGCGGGCGTTCATGGTTAAAAGTTCGTATTCTGCGACCGGTTCGTCATCCTGATTGGTCAGGGACACATGCCAGCGGACCTCGCCATAATCGTCATTGCGTGGGGTTTTCTGCTTTACCGTCAGGCGCACCTTGATGCTGTCGCCAGCAACAACGGGCTTCATGAACCGCAGCCCGTCCAGCCCGGTATTGGCCAGCACCGGCCCCTCGTTCGGCTCGACAAACAGGCCCGCCGCAAAGCTGAGCAACAAATAACCATGCGCCACACGACCGGGGAAGAACGGGTTCCGCGCCGCCGCGTCCTCGTCCATATGCGCATAAAAGGTATCGCCGGTGAAATTGGCGAAGTGTTCGATATCCTCCAGCGTGATGGTTCGCGAGGCTGTGTGCAGCGTCTCTCCGACCTGCAACTCACCAAATTTACGGGTGAACGGATGTGCCGGACCTTGGATTTCGGGCGCTCCTGGCACCCATTTGGTGCTGATACCACTAAGCATGCGCGGGGAGCCCTGAATGGCCGTGCGCTGCATATAGTGTTTCACTCCGCGCACGCCGCCCATTTCCTCACCGCCGCCCGCACGGCCCGGCCCACCATGCACCATATGGGGCAGCGGAGATCCGTGGCCGGTCGATTCAGCCATCGAGTCGCGGTCGTTGATGTAAATCCGCCCGTTATAGGCTGCGGTCCCCATCACTACGTTGTGCGCGACGTTTGTGTCGTGAGTGATCAGCGACGTGACCAGAGATCCCTGCCCGCGATTGGCAAGTGCCACCGCATGATCCAGATCGCGGTAGCCCATGAGGGTCGAAACTGGGCCGAAGGCCTCGGTATCGTGCACGCGCTGCGCTTTGTCGGGGTTAGCACAGTAAAACAGCATCGGGGGAACGAATGCGCCGGTTTCAGGGCCGTGCAGGTCGAACGCGTCGGGGTTGCCATAAACCCTTTCAGCCTCTTGCCCGATCAGAGCTGCCTTTTCCAGAACGTCGGCTTTCTGCCCGTTCGACACCAGCGCGCCCATGCGAGTGGTGTCGGAACGGGGGTCGCCGATGGTGATCCTTGCCAATCGGTCAGACAGCGCGGCAATTATGGCGTCGACCTGCGGCTGGGGCGCGATGATGCGTCGGATGGCAGTGCATTTCTGGCCCGCCTTTGTGGTCATCTCGCGCGAGACTTCCTTGACGAACAGGTCAAATTCGGGCGTGCCGGGCGTGGCATCGGGCCCGAGGATGGAAGCGTTCAAGCTGTCCTGCTCGGCCACAAACCGGACCGAGTTCTGCAAGATCGCAGGCGTCTGCCGCAGCTTCAACGCGGTGTTCGCCGAGCCTGTGAAGCTGACCACATCCTGACAATCCAAGTGATCGAGCATGTCGCCCAACCCGCCCGAGACCAGCTGTAGCGCACCGGCAGGCAGGATGCCGCTATCCAGCATGATCCGCACTGCCAGTTCGGTGACGTAGCAACTGTTGGTAGCCGGCTTGACGATTGCAGGCACGCCAGCCAGCAGCGTCGGGGCCAGCTTTTCCAGCATCCCCCAGACCGGGAAGTTGAAGGCGTTGATATGAACCGCGACCCCTTGCAAGGGCGTGCAGATATGCTGCCCCAAAAAGGTGCCATTGCGTGACAACTGCTCGATTTCGCCGTCCAGATAAACCTGCGCATCCGGCATCTCGCGCCGGCCTTTTGAGGCAAAGACAAACATCGTGCCGATGCCACCATCGATATCGATCAGGTGGTCCTTCTGCGTGGCTCCGGTTTCGAAACTCAGGTCGTAAAGGGTTTGTTTATGCGCCGAAAGCTCTTGCGCCAGCGCCTTGAGCATCCGGGCACGATCGTGGAACGTTAACTTGCGCAGCGCGGGGCCACCGGTATTGCGCGCATAGTCAAGCATCGCCTGTACGTCGAGCGCGGCATTGCCAGCGCTGGCAAATGGTGCGCCGGTGATGGCGGATGCGATGGTGCGTGCGCCTTCTCCAGGCGCGACCCAAGTACCAGCGGCGAAGCTGGAAATCTGATGCAGGGACATGGTGTTCTCCTGTTTGATGCGGTGGGACTAGTGTCCCAAAGCGCCCATTTGCTGCGGCAGATACAGCACCACGATGGGCACCAGCACGATCAGCGCGAGGCGGAAGATATCGGCGATCCAGAACGGAGTGACGCCACGAAATATGGTGCCGGTCGAGACGTCACCCACCACGCCTTTCAGAATGAAGACGTTCAGGCCTACGGGTGGAGTGATCAGCGAGATTTCGGTGACAACCACGACGACGATGCCAAACCAGATTGGGTCATAGCCCAGAGACGTGACCAACGGGAAGAAGATCGGAACCGTCAGCAACAGCATCGAGAGAGATTCGAAGACGCAACCCAGAATGATGTAGATACCAAGGATCATCAGGATCACGACAAACGGAGCCACATCATAGGCGGTCACCATCGCGATCAGGGCTTCGGGCAAACCGGCCAGATTGATGAAATTTGAGAATATCTGCGCACCAATCAACACCGCGAACAAGGCAGACGCGGTAAAGCAGGTCTCTTTCAGCACCTCGAATGTCGAGCCAACCGTGAGACCCCCACGAAAGAGTGCAATCAGAAAGGCCCCAGCGGCCCCCATACCTGCGGCCTCGGTGGGTGAGAATGTCAGGTTTAGGGGCTCAAAATCGAAGGCTCCATAAAGCCCGCCAATCACTAGGAAGAACAACAACAGCACCGCCCAAACCGAACCCAGCGCACGGATGCGTTCGGACCATGTAGCACGCTCTCCGGCTGGGCCGGCCTCGGGGTTGCGCCAGACGGTCCAGCGCACGGCGAAGAGGTAGAACAGAATGCCGAGGATGCCAGGGATGATGCCCGCCATGAACAGTTTCCCGATCGAGGTCTCGGTCAGCAACCCGTAGATGACCAGAATGACCGATGGTGGGATCAGAATGCCCAATGTACCACCGGCGGCAATCGAGGCGGTCGAGAGTTCATCGGAATAGCCGTAACGCCGCATCTGCGGCATCGCGACCTTTGACATCGTGGCGGCGGTCGCCAGCGACGATCCGCAGATAGCCGAAAATCCGCCACAGGCCGCAACCGTTGCCATGGCAATACCACCGCGCATGTGGCCAAGAAAGGCGTTGGACACCGCATAAAGCTCGCGCGCCATGCCGCCCTTATTCACGAACAGGCCCATCAGGATGAACAGCGGCACAACCGACAGACCATAGTCCTGCGCAGTGTCGGTGATCTGTCGGCCCACCATGGACATGGCAGCCTTCATCCCGCGCTCATCAAAGATTGAGCCGCCACGCTCATAGGCAAAGCCCAATGTGCCGACCAGACCCATGGCAAAGACGATAGGAAGGCGCACCAGCACCAAGATCAATACAATCGCAAATCCGATTAGCGCTGCGGTCATTACATAGGCTCCGACAGTGTATTTGGGGCGAAGGCCTTTAGCAGCCCAGTGGCGATCATCACCAGTGCAGTGATGGCAACAGACAGGGTAATGAACCAGCCGATCAGGTAGGTGGGGATTGAAAGATATTCGGTTACATCCCCATAATCCCGCGCTCGCTCGGCCAGGACCCAAACGCGCTGGACCGGCCAGAACAGCATGATGCCGCTGACCACATAGATCACAACGTCCCGCGCACGCGACAGATGCAGACGGTGGAAGAACCCGTCTGTCAGATCGACCGCGATATGGCCATTGGTGGTGGAGACGATCGGGAGGACAGAAAACACCAGAATTGCCATCAGAATGCGCGTCAGCTCGGTGGCGGCCTCAATGGGCGCATTGAAGACCGAACGCAGGATCACGTCGCAAAAGGTCATTACCATCAGGATAAACAGTGCAATGCAGGCCACGATCACGGGAAGGGCGCTGGCACGGCGCACAAGCTGAATAATAGGGGTCATGGGAAACTCGCGCAGGGTAAGTCAGGGCGGCGCAAGAGCCGCCCTGCAGTCGGATCAGTTCGAGGACATTTCCGATTTGATCATGTCATATGCGGCCTGTGCGTCGACTCCTGTTGCGTCAACCTCGGCGATGACCTTACCGCGGATGTCTTCGGCGATGGCCGAGAACTTCTCCATATCCGCATCTGTGGCAGCGTTGATGGCATTGCCTTCTGCCGCCTCGGTTGCCTCACGTCCAGTGGCGTCGATCTCATCCCAGATTTTACCGATCTCACGGCTCAGCGGTTCACCGAATACGTTTTCTTCCAGCGCCGTCTGCAGCTCGGGTGGCAGATCTGCGAAGGTGTCTTCGTTCATGATGAATGCAAACGAACCACGATAGAGGCCGCCGGGCATCTCATAGACGTTCTGCGCAACCTCGGTCAGCTTGAAACCCTTGCGCGATTCCAGTGGCATGACCACGCCGTCGGCGGCTTTCGATGCCAGTGTTTCATAGACTTTCGGAGCGGGCACCTGAATGCCGGTCGCGCCAAGCGCCGCACCAACGTCTCCGCCAACGCCACCCGGGATACGTACTTTTAGGCCCGAAACCTCATCCAGAGTGGTTACTGGCGCGCTGGAATGCAGCTGCGCGGGTCCATGCGTGTGCAAGGCGATGACTTTGACACCACGATGCTCGTCAGCAGCTTTCAAGTACTTGTCGTAGGCGCGCCAGTAGGCAACCGAAGCGTCCTCGGCCGAGCCTTCGTAACCAGGCAGTTCGATCAGCTTGGTGGTGACGAAGCGTCCCGGTTGATAGCCGTGAAAGATAATCGAGGCATCGGCCGCGCCATCCATAATCAGGTCCATCTGCGCAGGCGGTGGAGCGATACCCAGCTTAAGCTCTGCGGTGACCTGCCCGTCAGTGGCCTCCTCTACCATTTCGACGAATTTGGGCCACATCTTTGCGTTGATGCCGTGGGTGGGTGGGGCCCAGCTGGAAATTGTCAGGGTGTAGTCAGCCGCAAAAGCAATGGTGCCGGACACCGCCATGGTTGCAGACGCCAACAATGTGGTGAGCTTGGTGAATTTCATGACCGGGTCTCCTCCTCAAAATCGCAAGTCGTGAATGTGTTAATGGTACGTTTTGTAACTATCAACGACGAGAAATGCTGTTCCGCCCGCTGGCCAAAGTGCATTTCCGATCGCCGAGTCACAAACGGCTATAGAATTTATTGACCAACCGTTCGGTTTATGCAAGAAGTTTGTTGTAACTTATGAAAAGCGAACCGGGCATGTCCGACACGATTATTTCGCAGAATATGGGTCAATGGGTTGAAATTACACTCAATCGCCCTGATCGCCTGAACAGTTTCACGGATGAGATGCACTATGCCCTGCGCGCTGCACTTGAGGCCGCGCGTGACGGTGGTACCCGAGCGGTGCTGTTAACCGGCGCGGGGCGCGGGTTCTGCGCAGGGCAGGATTTGGGCGATCGAAACCCTGCCACGATGAAGGGTCCGCCGGATTTGGGCTATACGGTTCGCACCTTCTACGCGCCTTTGGTCCGCCTGATCAGGTCTTTGGAATTACCTGTTGTCTGCGCCGTCAATGGCGTTGCCGCCGGGGCGGGTGCGAATCTCGCCCTGGCTTGTGATGTGGTACTTGCCGCTGACTCTGCCAAGTTTATCCAATCATTTTCCAAAGTGGGCCTGATACCTGATACCGGCGGCAGTTGGCATCTGCCACGTTTGCTGGGTGAAGCGCGAGCCAAAGGGCTGGCCCTGACTGGGCAACCCCTGCCAGCAAAGCAGGCTGCGGATTGGGGGCTGATCTGGAAAGCAATTCCAGACGCTGAACTAATGACCGAGGCGCGCGCACTAACGGAACAGTTCGCCAATGGTCCAACGCTGGGACTTGGCCTGACGAAACAGACGATACAGGCGGCTGCCACGAATACCCTGACCGATCATCTCGAGATTGAGGCGGACGCAATGAAAACCTCCGGCGAAAGCGTCGACTATGCCGAGGGCGTTACTGCGTTTCTGGAAAAGCGCGCGCCAGTATTTCGGGGAGAATGAGATGACGCCGAAGGAACGCGCCCAGAAAGCCGCTGCTGCCATGTGGGGGCGGGACAATGCCTCGAAATGGGCAGGCATGGAACTGGTCGAGATGGATGAAGGCGCTGCGACGCTGGCGTTGCAGGTGGCTGACCATCACTGCAACGGGCACGGGATCTGCCATGGCGGTGTGACATTCATGTTGGCCGACAGCGCCTTTGCCTTTGCCTGCAATAGTCGCAACCAGTCCACGGTCGCCCAGCACAATGTGATCAGCTACGTCGCGCCCGCGCGATCCGGTGATCTGCTGACGGCCCGCGCAACGGAACTGAGCCTGACAGGGCGCAGCGGTATCTATGACGTATCCATAACCAACCAAGCCGGACAAAAGATCGCAGAATTTCGGGGCTTTTCCCGCGCGGTCAAAGGTCCGGTGTTTGACGAGACCTGAGATGAGGGGGATGGCATGAAGGATCTTACTCCGAACAAGGCGGATCTTGATCCGATCGAGATCGCCTCGATTGATGAAATCCGCAACCTACAGTTGGATCGGCTGAAATGGTCGCTGCGCCATGCTTATGACAACGTGCCTATGTACCGGCAGCGGTTTGATGAGGCCGGTGTGCATCCTGACGACCTTCAGTCCCTCAGTGATCTGGCACGGTTTCCGTTTACCTACAAAAACGATCTGAGGGAAAACTATCCCTTTGGTCTGTTTGCAGTCCCGCGTGAGCAGATCATTCGTGTTCATGCCTCGTCGGGAACCACGGGCAAGCCAACCGTCGTGGGGTATACGCAAGGCGATATCGATAATTGGGCGGATCTGGTGGCGCGGTCGTTGCGTGCCAGCGGTTTGCGCCGGGGCGACATGGTGCACAACGCCTATGGCTATGGCCTGTTCACCGGCGGTCTGGGCGCGCATTATGGAATCGAACGTCTGGGGGCCACGGTCGTCCCGATGAGCGGTGGGCAGACCGGCAAGCAGGTCGACCTGATCACTGACTTCAAACCTGACGGGATTATGGTAACACCATCCTATATGCTGAACATTCTTGAGCAGTATCACAAGATTGGACTCGATCCGCGCGAAAGTTCCTTGGCTGTCGGCGTCTTTGGCGCTGAACCTTGGACGGATTCGATGCGCTCCGAGGTTGAACAAGCATTCGATATGCATGCCGTCGATATCTACGGCCTGTCCGAGATCATGGGACCGGGCGTCGCCAATGAGTGCGTCGAAACCAAAGACGGGCCCGTGATCTGGGAAGACCACTTCTACCCCGAAATCATCGACCCGCAGACCGGCGAGGTCATGCCTGATGGTGAGATTGGTGAACTGGTGTTCACCACGCTGACCAAAGAAGGTCTTCCGATGATCCGCTATCGCACCCGTGACCTGACGCGGCTTTTGCCCGGTACGGCTCGGTCGATGCGTCGGATGGAAAAGATCACGGGCCGCTCGGATGACATGATCATTCTGCGGGGTGTCAACGTCTTCCCCAGTCAGATCGAGGAGCAGGTTCTGGCAACCGGCGGTCTGGCGCCCTACTACCAGATCGAACTTTACAAAGCTGGCCGGATGGACGCGATGCGCGTGCATGTCGAAGCAACGCCGGATGCAGCCGATGAGCTGAGCAAAACCGCTGCTGCTCGGATGCTATCTCGCCGGATTAAAGAGGTGGTTGGCATCTCGACCGAGATCGATATAGGCGAGCCGGGCGAGGTAGAACGCTCACAAGGCAAGGCCCGGCGCGTGATTGACAATCGGGACATCTAAGCGACAGACGGAGGGTCAGGATTTGGCGCGCACGATAGCAAAAGACCACGACCATAAACGAACTCGCATCCTAAAATGCGCCGCCCGCGTCTTCGCGCAGGAAGGATTTGATCGGGCGTCAATGTCTCAGCTGGCGCGGGAGTGCGGGATATCCAAGGCCAATATCTATCACTACTACGACAGCAAGGACGCCATTCTGTTCGATATTCTCGACAGTTACCTGCTGCAATTGCGTGACCAGGTTTGCGGCTTGGACCTTGATGGGATGGAACCCGCGGATCGCTTGAAACGGGTGGTGCGGGAAATCCTACTGGCCTATCAAGGCGTGGATGATGAGCATCGCGTGCAAACCAGCGGCATGTCCGCATTGCCCGAAGAGCAGCAGAATCTGCTGCGTGGCTATCAGAGGGATCTGGTGGTGTTCGTCAGTGACATCATCGCCAGCATCTCGCCTGCAACTTTCAAGGATGATGCGGCCAAGCTTCGGGCCACGACCATGTCCGTTTTCGGAATGTTGAACTGGTTCTACATGTGGAATGCCGGGGCGGATGCCAACGCGCGCAGCGATTACGCCGCGTTGGTAAGCAATCTGACATTATCAGGTGTTGATGGCCTTTGAACCCTTGTTGGCACAGAGTTGATTTGGCTCTGCGGTCAGGATGAGGTTCAATATGGGCGGAGGTTACCCATGCAACGCCCTGATCGTTTCGATAAATTCTATTTCGCCAAAGTAGGTCTGGGCGAAGCCTGTGGCTGCGCCGAGCGGGTGATTGACGTTTTTGAGTTCAATCGGAAATGTGGTGCTAAAGCCCAGCAGTCATTGAAGAAAGATCGGCGAAAGCGTCGCACGCTTCGCGGATTGGCCGTGAAGTATGGGTTGTTGAGCCGTAAACGCCAACCTTGAAAGCTAGGGTACTTCAAGTCCCAGCTTTTCGACCTGTTCGGTCGCTTTTACTGTCCACTGATCTTTCATCTCAATCCCGGTTAATTGCCGCAGCCCCAGCTTGCGGAGCGTTTCGGTTTTCTCGGCTGTGCCCGCCCCAAAACTTGCCGCGACCCGGGGCCACCAATAGTCGACCGACGCTTGCATTTCTGCAGCCTTTCCCTGTTCGATCAGCTTGCCCGCACCCTCAAGCGCAAGCTCCCCATGGCGCGCCTCGATCGGGGAAATCTCGCGGAAGGCCTCGGCCAGAGGCTGATAGGATATCTGCGAAAACTGAGCCAGTTGGACGTCAACCGCCAGGCTCATCAGCAGGTTCATAACCACGGCATCTTCCCATCCTTCGATCGGATAGTTGAATACAGCAAGGCGCATGTCGTGTTCGGACCGCGTAGCCCCGATATCCGCATCACGATCCAGACGTGTGGTCCAGGGATGGTGATTTGCATAGCGGTCAGTGTTGGCTCCGAACTCGCCCATGATTTTCAGGACACGATCTGCGTTGTCGGTCTTTTCCAGCACAATCTTGGCCGCCGCGATGCGTTCCTTGATGCCCGGGCCCAGATTTATGATGTCGGCAAAGCCCGCTGCGCCGGCCAGTTCGCTGTCCACGAAGGTCGCCATCAGTTTCATGAGCTCTGCACGATAGCGCGGAGGCACGTTGGTTGGATTACTCAGGACACCACCCGCTGCCAAATAGCTCTCGATTGTCATGTCTTCAGCCATCATTCCCTCCGTCTACTGATCGTAGTCCACGACTACAGTGTCGGTCAGCGGATAGGCCTGACAGCTCAGGACGTATCCTTTCTCGACTTCGTAGTCTTCCAATGCGTGATTGGCGACCATCTCGACCTCGCCCTCAAGCACCCGGCAGCGGCAGGTTGAACAGACCCCGGCCTTACAGGCGTAAGGCGCGTCCATCGCATTCTCCAACGCGGCATCGAGAATCGATTGATCCTTCGGCATGGTGATCGTTTGCGTTGCCCCGTCCATGGTGATTGATGTTTTGGTCTGGTTGTCCTGAGATGCCGTGTCCGCCCCGCTCACTTTGCGCTTGACCCGACCGGGTTGAGCGCTGGCGAAGAGTTCAAACTTGATCTGCCCGTCGTTCAGCCCATGCGCCCGCAGGGTTGAGGCAATGCCCAGCATCATCGGCTCGGGGCCGCAGATAAAAGCCGTGTCGACGTTCTCAATATCGATCCAGTGTTCAAAAAGTTCGGCACATTTGTCTTGCGTGACCAGACCTGTAAAAAGCTCGATTTCCTGCGCGTCTGTTTCCAGAATATGGATCACGTTCAGACGCCCCATATAGAGGTTCTTGAGGTCCTCAAGCTCCTCTCGGAACATGATCGTGTTCACGCCCTTGTTGGCATATATTAATGTGAACCGCGAATGTGGTTCTCGGGCAAGCGTCGTCTTCAGGATCGAGAGAACCGGCGTGATGCCCGACCCACCCGCAAAGCCCAGATAATGCTTTTCGGCGGAGGGATCGATTGCGGTGTAAAAGCTGCCCATCGGCGGCATCGCCTGCACCGTATCGCCCACCTTTAGATCGGAGTTGGCCCAGGTCGAGAATGCGCCGCCATCCACGCGCTTGATCCCCACCTGCAGAATGCCCTCATCCTTGCCCGCGCAGATCGAATAGGACCGGCGCAGTTCTTCCCCGTCGAAATCGCGGCGGAAGGTCAGGTACTGGCCTTGGGTAAAGTCGAATTCATCGGCTGAACCGTTTACAGGTTTCAGCGTCACGACCACCGCATCGCGGATGGTTTTGTGAACATCGGTAACTTCCAGATCATGAAAGCGTGCCATCCGGTGATCCTCCCTCAGATGCACTTGAAATAGTCAAAAGGTTCCAGGCAGTCGGTGCAGCGCCAATGGGCCTTGCAAGGGGTCGAGCCAAACTGGCTGACCTTTTCAACCGCCTTGCTACCGCAATGTGGGCAGCGTTCAGGTCCACCTGCAGGCTGCGGCGGGGCGATGCCGTAATCCTCGAGCCGAGCACGGCCCTTGTCGCTGAGCCAATCGGTGGTCCAAGCCGGTGCGATACTTGTCTCGATCCGCAGATCGTCGATTCCATGATCACGCAGCGCAGTTTCGATATCCATGCTGATGACCGAGGTCGCCGGGCAGCCCGAATAGGTCGGCGTGACGGTAACCGTCAGAGTGTCTTCATCCCATCGCACATCGCGTACAATGCCCAGATCGACGACCGAGATCACCGGAATCTCAGGGTCTGGTACAGCGTCCAGCCATTCCCACACCTGATCCGTTGAAGCCCGCATTGATCCTTACCACTTCGCGCCGGGATATGCGCGCTGCAACCACTGCATCTGTGTCAGAAGATGGCCCAGATGCTCGGTATGCATGCGACCGTCGCGCCCGCCCTTATGGGCAAAGCGGCTTTCGGGAATGGTTAGTGTCGCCTCGGACAGCACACGCTCGATCAGAGCGTCATATTCTGCGCGCAGATCTGCCGGGTTCGGGGCAATCCTCGCCGCAACCATTTCTGCATCAACATCGTCACTGGCAAACATCTCGCCGACATATGGCCAGAGATAGTCCAGCGCCTCTTGCATGCGGGCATGACTTTCCTCGGTCCCGTCGCCGAGGCCCACAACCGTGTCGCCCGAGCGTTCGAGGTGGTAGGTGACCTCTTTGCTGGCCTTGGCGGCAATCGCAGCGACCCGGTCGTCAGAGGATGTCATCAGACGCCCCAGCATGATCGAATGCCACGCATCGAACAGGAACTGACGCATCAGCGTGCGGCCGAAATCGCCGTTCGGCACTTCGACCAGCAGCACATTGCGGAAATCCCAGGCATCTCGCAGAAAGGCCAGATCATCGGCGGATTTGCCGCCGTCGATCTCACCCGCAAGACCCAGCCACATCTGAGTCTGACCGATCAGGTCCAGCGCGGTATTGGCCAGCGCGATGTCTTCCTCCAGCACAGGCGCATGGCCGCACCATTCGCTGACGCGATGGCCGAGGATCAGGGTATTGTCCCCCATCCGCAGCAGAAACTGCAGCAAAGCGTCATTGGAAACCGGAACACTCATTACATCGCCCCCACTTCTTCGGGAATATCGAAGAAGGTTGGATGGCGGTACACTTTGCTTTCGCTGGGCTCGTACAGCGGACCTTTGTCGCTGGGCGATGAGGCCGAGATGTTGTTGGCCTCAACCACCCAGATCGAAACGCCTTCGTTGCGGCGCGTGTAGACATCGCGCGCGTTCTTGATCGCCATTTCCGCGTCCGGGGCGTGTAACGACCCAACATGGCGGTGGCTCATGCCATGTTGTCCGCGGATGAAGATTTCCCACAGGGGCCATTCGTTGTTCATTTGGTATCCTCCTCAGGGCAGTCTTATTCTGCAGCCAGATTTGCGGCGCGTTTCTTGCGGGCATGAGCCAGCAGCCCGTCGCGAACCCATTTACCGTCGTCCCACGCCTTGTTACGCGCGGCCAGCCGGTCGACATTGCAGGGGCCGTTGCCCTTGATCACATCGAAAAACTCGGACCAGTCCGGGTCGGTGTAATCATAATGGCCCCGTTCTTCGTTCCATTTCAGGTCCGGGTCAGGGATACTCAGACCCAGATATTCGGCCTGAGGCACGGTCTGATCCACGAATTTCTGGCGCAGCTCGTCATTGGTGTTGATCTTGATCTTCCACGCCATGGATTGCGCCGAATGCACGCTTTCCTTGTCCGACGGCCCGAACATCATCAGCGACGGGTACCACAGTCGATTTATTGCATCCTGCGCCATCTTACGCTGCTCTGGCGTACCCTCTGCCATCTTGCGGATCGCATCATAGCCCTGGCGCTGGTGAAAGCTCTCTTCTTTGCAGATGCGGATCATTGCGCGCGAGTATGGTCCGAAGGACGTCCGCTGCAGCGGAACCTGGTTCATGATCGCAGCGCCATCGACCAGCCATCCGACCGCGCCGATATCAGCCCAGTTCAGGGTCGGATAGTTAAAGATCGACGAGTATTTCATGCGCCCGTCCAGCAGCATCTCGGTGATCTCATCCCGGCTGACACCCAGCGTTTCTGCCGCGCAATAGAGATACAGCCCATGCCCGGCCTCATCCTGCACCTTGGCCAGCAGGATCGCCTTGCGCTCCAGCGTTGGCGCTCGGGTGATCCAGTTTCCTTCGGGCAGCTGGCCTACGATTTCAGAATGTGCGTGCTGGCCAATTTGACGGATCAGTGTCGCGCGATAGTCGTCGGGCATCCAATCCTTGGGCTCGATCTTGATATCGGCGTCGATCTTGTCCTGAAACGCGCGTTCCTGCTCGGTCATCTCCTCGCGGGATTTCACGCCTGTTCCGGCTGTTTTGATCATCTGAGCGTACATGTGAGGTCTCCTCCCTTACACACGTTCAAGAATAAGTGCGGCACCCTGCCCTACCCCGACACACATGGTGCAGAGCGCGTAGCGGCCTCCGGTGCGGCGCAGTTGATAGGCAGCAGTCATCACTAGCCGCGCACCGCTCATTCCAAGCGGGTGGCCAATGGCGATCGCCCCGCCATTTGGGTTCACATGCGGCGCATCATCGGGCACCCCGAGTTCGCGCAGCGTGGCTAGGCCCTGCGAGGCAAACGCCTCGTTCAATTCTATCACATCCATCTGATCAATGCTGAGCCCAGCCCGTGCAAGCACCTTACGGCTGGCTGGAACCGGGCCGATGCCCATCACGCGCGGCTCCACCCCAGCAACGGACATGCCAACCACACGGGCAATCGGGATCAGATCGTTCTTTGCCGCAGCAGATTCATTCGCCATCAGGATCGCCGCCGCGCCGTCGTTAACACCCGAGGCGTTTCCAGCGGTCACAGTCTTGTCCACCCCGTTGATGCCCTTTAGGCCAGACAGTTTCTCTGCTGTAGTCCCCGGACGTGGATGCTCGTCCGTATCGACCACCACCGGGTCACCTTTGCGCTGTGGGATTGTGACCGGGGTGATCTCCTCCTGAAACACCCCGGTCTGGTGCGCCGCGGCCCAGCGGGCCTGGCTGCGTTCGGCAAACGCGTCCTGATCGGAGCGACTGATACCATAAGCTTCCGCTACGTTATCCGCTGTTTCGGGCATCGAGTCGATACCAAATTCCTTTTCCATTTTCGGGTTCACAAAGCGCCAGCCGATCGTGGTGTCGTAAACGGCATTGGCACGAGTAAAGGCGGATGTTGCCTTGGGCATCACAAATGGCGCACGCGACATGCTTTCGACCCCACCCGCGATCGCCATGTCATAATCCCCAGCCTTGATGGCGCGCGCAGCCATGCCCACCGCATCCATGCCAGACGCGCAGAGCCGATTGATTGTCGTTCCCGGTACATCCACAGGCAGCCCTGCCAGCAACGCCGCCATCCGCGCCACATTGCGGTTGCTTTCACCGGCTTGGTTCGCATCGCCATAAATCACGTCGTCCAGACTGGACCAATCCACCTGTGGGTTACGCGCTACAAGCGAAGCGATTGGCAGGGCGGCAAGATCATCTGTGCGCACCTGGCTTAGTCCACCACCATATCGTCCGATCGGGGTGCGCTGGGCGTCGCAGATAAAGGCGTCCATAGGTCGATTACTCCGAATTTGAATTCACATCATTAAGTGACCGATAGGTCGGTTAATAAGCCTCTCTTCGATTCGCAGCAAGCTTTATGTTACTTCATATACGTTTTCTTGCTTTTTCCGTAACGCTTTGGCTTGCTGCGAGTAACTTGGAAGTGTGAAACGTAGTCTTTGCCGGCTTACCATCTGCGCCGATGCCGTCTCAGACCTTTGGTAAGGGTTCCTGCAACACAAAATTTGACAAATCGAAAGCGTACTTAGACCGCTTCGAATAGGCAGTTTGAAATGTTGCCATTTTGAGATTGGAGTTCCGGTAAACGTTTGGATCTGCGGCAGACATCGCACCAGATTGGCAGGTTTTGACCTATAGCGTTTAATGAATGACACTTAACCGCTTTCGTCCCAACAGCTGCCTCCAGTCATCGCCAATCATCAAGTTAACTTTGAAAAGAAGCGTTGAATGATCTATACACAAAAGCCGAGGTGATGGCGATCATCCGCTGCCTTCTGTCGGAGACCCAGTAGGTCCCCAAAGAACGGAAGTATGCGATTAAACTTGTTGGGGAACTTGCGGATTTGCTTACTTTGGGGGCCTCCCAGAATGAACAAAACCGCCCTAGGGCGGCGCGTAAATATCTGATGTTGCACGGTGTTTTTTTTCAGCATTAGGAATTGAACCTACGGCCTTCATGTTATGAGCCTGACGAGCTGAAGACGTTAAGCAATTGATCCGGTGGACTGTTTGTAGTCTGCACGGGCTGCTCTGGGATTTTCTAAAGTTGGTTGCGGGAGCAGGATTTGAACCTGCGACCTTCAGGTTATGAGCCTGACGAGCTACCGGGCTGCTCCATCCCGCGACACTTTAAGTGAC